>JBNKZT010000224.1:0-9962 GCA_050301775.1 Promineifilaceae bacterium (SeqCode) | reverse complement strand
GATGGGCAGTTAAAGGAATACCTGGGCACGATCCGGCAGCGGGAAGACCCGATGCAGTTTCGGCGGGCAGTGGCCCATGGCGTGCCGTACAGCCTCAATGTGCAGTCTCGGTCAAACTTGACCATGCAGGTACAGGTCATTCAGTCCGGCTATGAACCGGGAGCGGCCGTTACCCTGAGGGCGCTGCTAAAGGAGTATGAGCAGCCGGTGGCGCAGAGAGCCAGGGTAAAAGTGGTCGTTGAACGACCGGACGGGACGGCGACGACTATCGTTTTAGCCGAAATTGAAGCCGGCGTTTTTGAGGCAGCATTCACCGCAGCGCTGCCCGGCATCTATCAGTTGGTATTCCGGGCTGAGGGGGAAACGTGTTACGGCCGTCCCTTCACCCGCGAAGAGATGCGCACGGCAGCCGTTTGGCGAGGAGGCGATAACCCGCCGCCAACCACAGCAACTGATCCGTCTGCGCAAGACGAGCGACTCTGCAAGCTAATCAACTGCATTTTGAACGATAAAGGGGTCGTAGAATTCCTGCGTCGCCACGAAATTGACGCCCAACGGTTAGCCCGCTGCCTGCGTCAAGTCTGCCATGTTCGACCAGATGGGCAGGCAGGATTACAAACCGTTCGCCCTGGACAGGTTGCCCCAACGGTTCTGTCTGAGCTGCGTTCGATTTTGGGTGAAACCAAAACGGATGAGTTCCTGGCTATGATTGGCCAGATAACCGGCTAGTTCCGAATTGATAGCAAAATGAAACGGCCGTACTGCGTGCGCAGTACGGCCGTTTCGAGGAACAGTCTGAGACGACCTAACTCAACGTCACCCGCCGCAGTTGCAATGAATTGGCTGTCACACCGATGTTGGAAAAGGCCACCATGCCTGGCACATCGGCCAAGCCAGGGAATGCCCTGCCCAACATCTGCACATCAATCGGTGCAAAACTGCATATTCTCTAAACGCCGCTTACAGTTTCCACCGTGCTAAAAGCCTGCCCGCTCAAGTAACCGATGTAGGCGGGCACGAGTGGCAGGACGCACGGAGAGAGGAAGGAAAGCAGCCCGGCCAAGATGGCGATCAGGTAGGTTGGGGCAGCAGCCGTGCCCAACGGCAGGTCGAGGAACAGGCCGTTTTGCTGGGCCCAGATGGCAATGAGGGTCATTTGATTGGTCACCAGGAGCAGACCAATGGCAATGAGGAATAGGCCGCTGGCAATCTGGATTTTGCGCAGATATGGCCGTAACCGCCGCACCGCTTTTACCGCCCGGTCCATCCCCAATCCAATCGCCAGAAAAGGCACACCCAATCCCAGCGCGTAGCCGCTGGCCAGCAGCATCGCCTGACCAGACGTCTCCTGGGCAAAGCCCAGCGTCAAAATTGCTCCTAACGTCGTGCCAATACAGGGTGTCCAACCGGCAGCGAAAACCACGCCCATCAAGATGGAAGAGAGGGAACGATTGTGCCGGTTGGTCTGCCATTGGGGTCGGGTATCGTAATTGAACCAGCGAACGTTGAGCACTCCCAGCGTGTACAGGCCAAAGAGGATGACGACGACCCCGCCGGCACGGGCGATGATCTCCTTGTACACGCCGAATATCTGGCCTAGCAGTGTCGCCGCGCCGCCCCAACCAACGACAAAAACAAGCGAAAAGCCCAGGACAAACAGGGTGGCGTGCCAGAAGGTCATATAGCGCTGGTTCAAAGAGGGCGCGTTCGAGAAAGATGTTTGTTCCATGAAAATTATCTCCCGCCGATGGTTGGATATTCAAGGGCTGATGCAAAAGAGAATGATGAGTTATCTACGCCATCGCCGAATTTGCATTTGGCGCTTCACGGGTGAATGAAACCTGCCGTCGCATCAACTGGGCGTTAATGGCCACAACTACTGTACTCAGGCTCATCAACAAAGCGCCTACGGCCGGTGAGAGTAAAATCCCCCAGGGAGCCAGGATGCCAGCGGCCAGCGGCAAGGCCACTACGTTGTATCCGGCAGCCCAGATGAGATTTTCAATCATTTTGCGGTAGCTTTTGCGGCTCAGTTCGACGATATTGACCACGTCCAGCGGGTTGCTCTTGACCAGGATGATACCAGCTGATTCCACGGCCACATCGGTACCGCTGCCAATGGCGATTCCCACATCGGCTCTGGTTAAAGCCGGTGCGTCGTTGACTCCATCACCGACCATAGCCACTCGTTTGCCTTGTTTTTGTAGTTCGGCGACCTTTTTATCTTTGTGTTCGGGCAGCACCTCGGCGAAGTAGGTATCAATCCCCAATTCCGCTGCCACCGCCGCCGCTACTTCTTCAGCGTCGCCGGTGAGCATGACCACTTCAATGTCCATCTCATGCAGCCGCCGGATCGCCTCGTAACTTTCCGGCCGGATGACGTCGGCCAGAGCAAAGGCAGCCGCCACCTGCGGTCCGGCTTCATCGTTTCCGCTCTCAATCAGGTTGACGACGCTTTGCCCCTTTTCGCCCGCGGCCTCTTCAAAACGGGCTATCTCTGGCGGCAGGTCCAGCTCCAGCATCTCCAGCAGGCGCGGGCCGCCAATATACATCTCCCGGCCATTGACGCGAGCGCGTACGCCGCGCCCCTTGATTGCCTCGAAGTCGCGTACTTCACCGGTCGGTATCGTGATGCCTCGTTCTTCCGCCGAACGGCGAATACCCTGGGCAATGGTGTGTTCGGAGTCCCCTTCAATGGCCGCCGTTATTGCCAGCGCTTCCTCTTCACCCCAGCCGTTGGCGGCAGCGATGCCGACGACGCCAAACTCACCTTTGGTCAGCGTACCGGTCTTATCAAAGATGATGGTGTTGATTTCGCGTGCCTCCTCCAACGCCAGCCGGTCGCGGACCAGGATGCCGTTCTGCGCGCCCAGGGCCGTCGTGATTGCTACCACCAACGGTACGGCCAACCCCAGCGCATGGGGGCAGGCGATGACCAGCACAGTGGCGACACGAGCGATGACTTCGACGTCGAAACCGACGGCAATAGTCCAGGCAACGGCCGTAACCACCGCCGCGCCTAAAGCTACATAAAACAACCAGCCGGCCGCCTTGTCGGCCAATAGCTGGGTTTCGCTTTTACTTTGCTGGGCGTCATTGACCAGGCGCATGATACCGGCCAGCGCCGTTTCGTCTCCGGTGGCCGTCACGCGCACTCGCAGGCTGCCGTCACCATTTATCGTGCCGGCGATGACTTTGTCGCCAGGCGCTTTCTTGACCGGTTTGCTCTCGCCGGTAATCATCGCTTCATTCACGTCGGAACTGCCTTCTTCTATCTCACCATCGGCGGGCACGCTGGCCCCCGGCCGTACCAGCAGCAGGTCGCCTTGTTGCAACTGGGAAAGCGGCACTTCTTCCGTATCACCGTTGGATAAAATGCGTTCGGCCGTATCGGGCATGAGCTTGGCCAACTCATCCAGGGCACTCGACGCCTGGCGCACGCTGCGCATCTCTATCCAATGACCCAGCAGCATGATGTCGATCAGCGTGACCAATTCCCAAAAGAAAGTGCCGCCGGTGGGCAAAAACAACGCCGCCAGACTGTAGACAAAGGCCACGGTAATGGCCAGTGAAATGAGCATCATCATCCCTGGTTTACGGTTGCGTAATTCGGGCACGGCCATCTGCAGGAAAGGTAGGCCGCCATAGAAAAAAACGATGATGGCAAAAACTGGTGTAATCCATTGGCTCAAGAGGAACTCGGGCACAGTGTAGCCCAGCCATTCTTGCAGCGCCGGGCTGAAAATCAGTACCGGAATGGAGAGTATCAACGAAATCCAGAATTTACGCCGGAACATCTGTTCATGTCCGGTGTGGTCGGTGTGGGCAGCATGGTCGCCATGCTCGTCGTGCTTTTGGTGGGATGCTTGTTTGTGGTTGTGGCGGGGTACGGCCGTATCATGTTTCATCATTTCTCCATTCATCATTTTTCTTGAATCACCCTGCTTCTGTTGGGTCGTCTCACGACCGGTTGTTGATTTGCTTTCTTTATTCGCCATCGTTTGCGCCTCCTACATCGTTGCTCACTCATTGACATTTTTGCCCAAACCTCGCCCTCAGACGGCTGCCAGCGCCTGAACAGGACAAAGGCATTACTCCCGATTTATCAAAGATCGCCCGCTGTTTTCCCAGGCGTTCATGCCCCCGTCCAGGTTCCAGACGTTGGTATAACCCAATTTCACCAACTCGCGGGCGGCAATGCCGCTCATGCTGCCACTGCGACAATAGAGGACAATTTGGGCGTCTTTGTCTCCCGGCAACTGATCCAGATTTTGGGCGATCTGGTCGTAGGGAATGCTGGCGTCGGTGTTAGGAATGTCACCGGCATAGGGGACGTGGACATTAATGAGTGGAAAGTTTTTGTTTTCCAACATCAAGGCTAGACCAGCGGCGCTGACATTGGTGTAGGAACCACCCTCGGCGGGGACAACAGTCGCTTCCTCATTCAGGTCAACGTTGCTGGTGTCGGGTACGGGCGTTTGGCCAGCACAGGCGGCGAGCGCCAGGATTAGCCACGACAAGACCAGGAAGGGCATCCATAATTGTTTTTTATGCATAAAGCCATTCTCCTAAGAAGACAAGATTGGAGGCGGAATGCCAGTCCACCTCCATCCATTTTTACCGCTGTTGGTATAGAACGGCGAGGGCTATTTGTCTTGCTACTATACCCGCCATTTGGCTTATAACGTGAAGAATTGGGCTTGTCACGGATGACGGCCGTTGCCCATACCACCCCCCATCATGCCGCTACCCATATGGCTTCCCATCATCCCCGGCCCCATAGGTGAGACAGGCTGGTCGGCGGCGATTTCAGCGGCTTTGTCCCAATTGCCCGCTTGCAAGAAAGCGGCCATATCGGCAATTTGTTCACTGGTGAGCGGGCCACCGAACTCCACACTCCAGGCGGGCATGGCCGTTCCGGAACGGCCGTTGCTGATGGTTTCTATGAGCCACGCGGTGTCGGCCGTACGGATCGCTTCCTGGTTCAGCGCCGGGGCAACGGCCGTGCCCTGGCCGGTAGACCCATGACAACTGGCGCAGGTCGTGGCAAAAAAGGTAGCGGCGTCCCACTCACCAGTATTGATCATTTGTGGGGCAGCGGGTGGGGGAGTCGTGAGAGGTTCGGTTGCCGGTAGAGGCGTGTTTACACCGCTGCAAGCCGCGAGGATGAGTCCGGCGACTAAAAACAAAAAGGCCCATCCCCTGATTCTAATCTGTTTCTGAGGCATTATTCGCATCCTTTACTGCAACAGATTAGAGATGAGAGGCTGTTTCCGCCTCTCATCTCTAATTTCTAGCGCGCTACTTATTATGCTTATTCTTCACCTGTCATTTCGATAAGGGTCCCGTGCCAGTGATGGAAGAAGACCTGACCGCTGTAAGCGTTCACGCTTAACATGCCGATGGTTTCGCCGTCTTCCACGACGTGAATGGTGTAGTAGCCAGGGAAGGTATCGGCGTGCGTATCGGCCGTTTTGCCAGGCAGATAAGCGTCCAGGTATTCCTGGGCAAAGGCGATAGCTTGCTCAGGAGAGACGCTGATTTCTGTATCCGGCGTGTAACCGAAGTTGCCCATCATATCGCCACCCATCATGCCACTGTACTGATTCTCTCCCATCATGTCCGAGTTATATTGGCCGCCCCCCATCATCCCGGAACCGTATTGGCCGTTCATCATGCCGCCCATCATGCCGTAGTTGCCGCCACTCATCATGCCGTATTCGGTGTTCCACATCATGTTGGGACCGGGTTCGGGGAAGACACCGCGAGTGGTAGGGTCTACCAACACCTCGAATGCCCCCTGGCCGGATTCGTTGTTCATGATTTGGGCATAGGCGTGGTTGTCGAAGATCATGATTTCGCCCAGGCTTAAACTATCGTCGCTGCGGGTGGCCAGGTAGTTGGTAACGGCCGTTTCCGCATCCGCAATGGACAAGGGTTCAACTGACGTGGAGTTGCCATAGTTACCCATCATACCTGAGCTATACTGTCCGCCCATCATCATACTCATCATGCCACCGTATTGGCCATCACCCATCATACCAGGGCCAAATTGGTTACTGCCCATCCTATTGGCGTCACCCTGACCGTTCCAGTTGCTCATCATCCAGCCCGACTGATTTGTTTGGGATTGAGCGTTGACCTGGCTAAAGAAAAAGCCACCGGCGAAGAGGCCGATACCGGCCAAAACTGCTACGATTACGAGTAATTTTTTGTTCATTGTTTATTGTCTCCTGATTAAAAAAATTGTTTTCAGAATATGCGTAGGTCCTTACATCCCTACGCCTCTTCTAAATCGTGGCGAATGGTTTCGAACTCTTCTTTAGACAATTCGCCGCGTGCATAGCGTTGTTTCAATATTGCCAGCGGATTGTCGTTTGGTTCAGATCTATCTACCGGGGATATGTTTGCCCTGGGAAAAATCACCGTCAAAAGCCAGATACTGCCGCCGATGATGATTATCCAGAAGACAATCATCCAGATAGCTCCACTAAATCCCATTCCGAATCCTGTCATCATCATGTTCTTCTCCTGATTGCCCTCGGTCTGAAAGGCGATCCGCATTACAGTCGTTGGTAAACTTCAATGATGGTATGTTATTCCAGCTTTGTGACGGAGTTTCAACAAAAGTGTGACAATTTTGTGTCAAAAGTTGCTCACTTCCGACCTTTGCTGCGAAATGAAAACAGGGCTGGTTGCAGCCCTGTTCGTTGTGTTTTCCGCTCCGGAGGAGGTTCGTCTAGGTTTCGATGTCGCGGCGGATGGCTTCATATTTAGCCTTGTCAATCTCACCCTGAGCATAGCGTCGTTTCAAAATATCCAGCGCGGTTTCTCCAGAAGGCGTCTGTGTGGTCTTGTTCCGATTCGCATTGGTAAAGGCGCGTATGGAAAAGACGACCAGAGCAATCAAGCCGCCCCAGAAGAGAAGCATGACCAATCCGCCGACCAGCCAGCCGCCCCAACCAAAGCCCATCATATGTTGTGGCCAATACATGGTGTTAAACTCCTTTGAATCGGTTGCGTCAACTGGTCAAGTCGTGGCGTAACTGTTCGTATGCTTCTTTGTTAATCTCGCCGCGGGCGTATCGTTCTTGAGCGACATCCAGAGGCGATTTGTGTTCTTTGCCTGCCGGTGAAATCAGGTCGTTGACGCTTGCGCCACGGCCATTCAGTAAGTAAACAAATCCTACGATAAGCAGGATAATAAAAATCAAGCCAAAGCCCATCATGGTGTTATCTCCTTTCATTATGGCGGACGTCGAAGTCGCCCGCCGTGTTTTTAACTAGTTGGCCGCTGTTAACGGCCGTTTCTTAACTATCCCTATCTTAACTGGCAAGTTTGAAGGAGATACGACAAAAGTATGACGATTTTGTAACAATTTACGGGATGTTCAGTTAATTGGCTGGCTGATCGTGAAGGTGCTGCCTTGATTGGGGCCGGGGCTGGTGGCGGTGAGACGGCCGTTATGGGCCTCCACCAGGTGTTTGCTAATGGTCAAACCGATACCGCTGCCGCCGCCAGCACGCGAACGGGATCTATCGACCCGATAAAATCGCTCGAAAATGTGGCTAAGCTGCTCAACCGTGAGGCCAATACCTGTGTCTTGAATGGCGATTTGCACAACGCTATCGTTTGCTGAGAGGCGCACGGTGACTTGGCCACCGGATGGCGTGTACTGCAAGGCGTTGCCCAGCAGATTGAGCAGCACTTGAGTCATCCGCGCCGGGTCTACAGTGAGCACCGGCAGGCTGGGCGGAATATCGGTATTCAATGATACCTGTTTGTCAGCAAACTGGGGGCGCAGACGAGCAACGGCCGTTTCCACCAACGTCGCTGGATTCACCCTCTCCTTTTCCAGTTGAATCTGGCCCGCTTCCGCTTTAGACAGCTCTTCCAAATCGCGGACCAATCGCTGCAAACGGTTCACTTCCTGCTCTACACTGGCGAACGTTTCTGGCTCCGGACGCAGCACGCCATCCTGCAAGCCCTCCATCACGCTCTTGATGCTGCTGAGCGGCGTGCGTAGTTCATGGGCCACGTCGCCGATGAGCTGGCGTCGTCGTTCCTCAGTTTGTGCCAGTTCGTGGGCCATGCGATTAAAGGAGCGGCCCAGCTCGGCCAGTTCATCTTCGCCCACCGTCTGAACGCGCTCATCGTAACGGCCGTTGGCGATACGCTGGCTGGCGGCGGTCATTGCCTGCACCGGTTTGACGATGCGCCGGGTGACAAAGGTGCTGACGAGAACGGCCGTGACAAAAGCCAGCGAAGCCGCCACCAGCACCACTTCATTAACCGCCCGGGTGAAATTCTCTGTTAGATCGGTCATCATACCCGTATTGCCGCCCATGACGGCCGCCATTTTAGCTATATGACGATTGATCGCGGCCGGGGTATGCAGTTCAGCTGTGATGGCCAGGGAAACGACGCCCACAACAATAATAACCAGATAGGAAAGGAACAACTTCCAGCCCAAATGCTGTCGAATTGTTTTCATGGCATCTCATCCTCAAAACGGTAGCCGGCGCCCCACACAGTGGCAATGAGCGCCGGTTGCGCCGGGTCGTCTTCAACTTTCTTGCGCAAACGGCCGATATGGACGTCCACCACCCGGTCGTCGCCGTAATAATCATAGCCCCACACTTGTTCAATCAGTTGCTCCCGGCTGAGGGCACGGCCGTGATGGCCCATCAACGTCTGCAACAAGTCGAACTCAATGGGGGTCAGGTCCAGCGGTTGGCCATCTTTCCAGGCCAATCGGGCTTCTTCGTCCAGCCGCACACGGGCGGAAACCAACTCCTTTTTCACGCTGCCACCCCCCAGCCGCCTTAGCGCCGCCTTGATGCGGGCCACCAGTTCGCGCGGGCTGAATGGCTTGGTGACGTAGTCGTCGGCGCCCAACCCCAGACCAATCACTTTATCCGCTTCATCTGCTTTGGCCGTCAGCATGATGACGTAGACATCGGAGCGCTGCCGTAGTTGGTGCAGCACTTCCAACCCGTCGATTTCGGGCAACATAATATCCAGCACCACTAGGTCGGGTTGGAAATCGCGAAAGGTCAGGAGGGCGGAACGGCCGTTGGTCGCCGTCTGCACCGCATACCCTTCCTGCTCCAGGTAAGCGCGCACTGTATTGAGCAGCGTTAGTTCGTCATCTACAACCAGGATTTTGTAAGCCATGATGCTATTGTACCTGGTTTGCTTTCAAGGTGACTGCGCCATTTGGCGTATCAAGGTTTGTGAGGCTGACAAACCCTCTGCCAGTCCCGGCACTCCATCAAAGTAAATTCGTGTTTAGAGTGGGGAACGCAAAGGGCAAACATCAATGGGTGTACACAAATGGGTGAACATAATGGGTGAATATGAAAAATCGCACGTTTTCGGACATTTTTTCATCACCAATGCCCATAAAAGGCTGTTTTCCAGAGGGATGGAGAAAAATCTTAAAAACTCGAAAAGCTTCAAGAAAAGTGCGCATATGCTGGGATTTTGCACATTTTTTTGGAACCGGGCTTCCGGAAATAGAGAAAAAGGGGGTAGAAATGATGATCAAATTAGGGCGTCACGCAAACGGCCGTTACCCCTCCTCAAACCCAACACAGCGCCCGGCCGTTCCTCCCGCCATATCCATGACATTTGTTATCTGGCACGGCCGTTTCCCCTGTGTTATCCTTTTCTCCGAAGTCAACACAGAATGGGCAACGTGACAAGGAGCAGCTATGCTAACAGGCGACATCCGTAACCAGGTAGACCGCATCTGGGACACCTTCTGGACCGGCGGCATCTCCAACCCACTCGAAGTCATCGAGCAGTTCACCTACCTGCTCTTCATCAAGCGGCTCGACGAACTGCACACCCGCGCCGAGGCCAAAGCCAACCGGCTCAACCGCCCCATCGAAAACCCCATCTTCACCCCCGACCAGGCCGATATGCGCTGGAGCCGGTTCAAGAACGCCGATTCCAC
>JBNKZT010000223.1:0-10100 GCA_050301775.1 Promineifilaceae bacterium (SeqCode) | reverse complement strand
CCTACCAGGCGCCGAAACCGGCCCCGAAACCGGCGGCCAAACCGAAGGAGGACGTCGACCACGACGACCTGATCCCGATGGACGATTTCGACGACTTTTAGGCGCGCGTTGTCTCGAAGAAGATCCGGCGTCGTCGCCGCCTCCTGGAGTTACGGCCACTATGCCTACGGTGCCAACGACATCGTCGTGGATGGTGAGACCATCGAGGGGGATGTCCGCCGCAGAACGGGCGTGGTGCCCAACCCGGCCATGCGCCTTGACCCGGTGGTGGGTGACGTTTGCCTGACCGATCCTATCGGCGGCAGCGCCAGTTTTTATGATACGCTGGTTACGTTGCAGAAGGTGTAAGCAGTCTTTAGAGATGGGTTCAATCTTAGAGATTGAACCCATCTTTCAGAAAATATCTGATGATGTGGAAACGATTGAGTCTGGTCGCTGGGGTTCTGATCTTACTGGCAGTTGGTTGTTCTGTCGCCAGCCAAAGTAACGGAGGGCAGGAAACGGCCGTTCTCACCCCTCCTACGCCAGACATGCCTGCCTACTGGGATGCCGTGCATGCCGCAGAAGCTGCTTATAACAATAGTCAATTTGAGCAGGCAATGGCCCTGGCCCAGGAAGCCGCCGCAATCAGTCCCACAGACAGCGCAGCCTGGGATGTCTTTCGAGAGGCAGCGGTGGCGCAGGCCGGGGATGATTACCTTCGTAACTTGCCGGACCACCGTTACCGTAAGAATACCGAGCAGTTTCTGGCTGATGTATCCAATGGGATGCAGTACTTTGTCATTGACGTGCGCGAATCGGATGAATTTGCCACCGGACATATCGAAAACGCCGTGAATATCCCGCTGCATGACCTGACCCAGCAGCTTGCCCAACTGCCGGACAGCAAGAGCCATCCAATTCTGGTTTACTGCCACACGCAAAAGCGGGCGACGCATGCCCTGGTTGTCCTGCGGGAATTGGGCTATACCAATGTCTGGAATCTGGAAGGGGGTTGGGCCGAGTATGAAGCGTGGACGGCCGTTAATCCCACGCCCACGCCCGGCCCCACGGCGACACCAGGACCCGAACCGCCAAGTTGCTAGCAATTTTCCCGGAAACTTGGAGTTTCCGGGAAAGTATACAATATGAAACTACTACTCGCCTTCACCCCTTTCCATACCCCCGCTTCGCCGCCCTTTGGGCTGGCCTGCCTGAAGGGTGCCTTAGCCGTGGCCCAGCCGGAAGCGCAGGTATTGGTTCGTGATTGGAACCTGGCCTTCTTCCGTCGCTGGTTGGGCGGTGCGATGCCGGATTTGTGCGCCTACCATCCGACTCACCTACTGGGGACGGTCTGCCCCTCGCTCATTGTGCAAAACGGGTTGGGTCAGCAACTGCTGGCCGATTTGACCCAACTGCCGACGACACAGGAAGCGCAGGCTCGCTACATGCAGGCGTCGCGTATCCTGGATGACTTTTACACACGATTGTCCCGCTTTTATCATGACATTCTCTTTCCGGTCGTGGAAGGACGGCAAAAACTAAGTGGGCCAACCACCGATGCCCTCTTTGGCGCGGAACTGACCGAAGTGGTGGCAGAAAAGCCGGATGTCATCGGCTTTTCCATCTTAACCGAACACAACCTGCTCTACGCGCTGGCGTTAGGACAGGTCATCAAACAGCGGTTTGATATTCCCATTGCCCTGGGCGGAGCAATGATGTCCCATCTGGAACCGGTGGAACTGCTGACTGCGTATCCCTGGCTAGATTATGTCTTTTTTGGCGAAGCCGAGGAGAGTCTGGCTCAGTTTGTGACTGCCGGGTTAGACGGGGATTTGAGCAAGATTCGTGGGTTGGCCTATCGGGAGGGAGAACAGGTATGGGCGGCGGAACGGCCGTCCCCCCTCAACTTAGCCAATTTACCCTATCCTGATTTCAGCGACTACCCTCTGGAAGATTACATCGCCCCGGAGCCGGTCCTACCTATTATCACCAGTCGGGGTTGTTATTGGGGTAAATGTACTTTTTGCAGCCATACACGGCCGTATGGTTCCCACGTGCGCGTCCGCCAACCGACGCAGGTGATTGACGAAATGGCAGCGCAGATGCAAACGTATGGCGTGCACCGCTTCTTGTTTGTAGACGAAGCCATCTCACCGCGCATGATGCGCCACTTGAGCCAAAAAATCCTGGAACGCGGCCTGGACGTGCAGTTGGGCATGGAAGGGGTGCGCGTCGAGGAAGCGTTTGACGAAGAGTTGCTGCGGCTGGCGCATCAGGCGGGGCTGCGCTGGATCTACGTGGGCATCGAATCGGCTAATCAACGGCTGCTGGATCTGATCGAAAAAGGCATCACGATTGAGCGCGTCAAACGGCTAATTGCCACCTGCCGCCAGGTTGGCGTTATACCGCAATTGTCGTTCATCGTTGGCTTGCCCAGCACCACAGAAGACGAACTACAAGAGGAGATCGCCTTCCTCAAACGGCATCCCATGGACAGTTCTTCCTTTGTGTTGCTGCTTGGCTCGCCAATGGAAGAGGACCCGGCGCGGTTTGGCATTCGGGTGGAAGGGCGACAGGTGTTGTATCGCACATCCCATGGCGTGGTTCACGCGCCTCGCTTCAACTTTACAGTGGCCGAGGGATTGTCGCCGGTAACGGCCGATGCTACTGTGGAAGCAGCCGGGCCATATCCAAAGATGCGACCTCATCTGGGCGAGGTTCACGCCATCCTGCTGGCAGATACGGACTTTTTCCACTCGGAAGAACGGCCACCCATACCCATGACCGGCGCCGAGATTGCCCAACAGAATTTGTCGTGGCAGCGGGCGGATGGGGAAGCGAACGGTCGTTGGTTCCTGCATATGCTAGGCTGCCTGGAAGACAAAAGCCGGCTGGAAGAGGCGATTGTGATCGCCCAGGCGGGGCTGGCAGCGCATGGGCAGGAAGCGGATGTGGCTCAGGCTTTACAGCTTCATCTGGCGGCGGCGCTGAATGCTCAAAATCGGCTACAGGATGTGGTGAAGTTGGTGGGGAGAAACGGCCGTACCCTGCCGGCGCTGTACGGCGAACGGGCGCGCGCCTGGTTCGCCCTGGGTAAACCGGCCAGCGTCTTGCGTGATCTCAAGGTGGTGCAAAAGGCGGGGCATGAAATGCGCTGGATGCACTACATTCAGGGTCTCTGCTATGCCCAAACCAACCGCCACCAGGATGCACTGGCTGCTTTAGAACAGGCCGAGGCGCGTGATTGGCTGGAGCCGGAAATAAACGAAGCCAAAGCACATTGCCTACACAGGCTCAATCAAAACGAAGCGGCGCAGGTTGAACTGGCCAAAGCGCAGCGCAAACGCCACCATTTAGGCGAAGAGTCAAAATAAAATGAATGACTTGCAAACAATTCTGGACCTTTCATCAAGTTGGCACAAACATCTGTGCCCGCGCCAGGTGCTGGGGGCGCGTATTGGGCTGGCTGGAGCCGCCGCACTGGGCCTGACGATCCCGCGCCAAGACAAACGGCTGTTGGCGATTGTGGAAACAGATGGCTGTTTTACCAGCGGCCTGGAGGCAGCAACAGGCTGTTCGGTACGTCATCGTACCCTGCGGGTAGCCGATTATGGCAAGATTGCGGCGACGTTTGTGGATGTGAAAACGGGAACGGCCGTGCGCGTGGCTCCCCAGCTTGATATTCGTCAAAAAGCATTGGCCTACGCTCCGGAAGAGAAAAAACATTATTTTACTCAACTGGTCGGCTACCAGCGGATGCCTGAACAGGCATTATTGACGATTCAACTGGTCCAATTGACGACGCCCATTGAGGAGATCGTCAGTCGGGCTGGAGTTCGTGTCAACTGTGCTGTCTGCGGCGAAGAGATCATGAACGAACGAGAAGTCTGGCGGGGCAATAAGCCCTTGTGCCGGGCGTGTTTCCAGCCAGTCTACTATGCCGTTTCGCAAATAATGCTGCCTTCAACACCCCTTGCCCTTGTGCTTGTTGAATAACTCATGACATTTGTCATCCCAGCGGGAGAAGAACGACCTTACTGCCAAGGGACATTTATTGTTACAATGAACAAATCTTAGAAGAAACGGAAGATGTTTTTAGGCTTTGCCTATTGACAAGAGGAATGTTTATGCGTTACCGGCCATTCTTTTGCCTGTTATTTCTGGTCATTGGACTGGTGAGCTGCGCGCCTCAGCCGGAAACGGCCGTTATCAATCTCTCCAATTTGGAACCACTGGCCGCTGCGGTTTCTACCGAAGTGGTCCCGCTCCACGTTGCCGTCGCGGCCGTCATCTCTCCCCAAGGTAATGTGAACAGCTACGGGCCATTACTCGACTATCTGAGCGATGAGCTGGAACGACCGGTAGAATTAATACAGCGCCGCACCTATGCTGAAGTCAATGATCTGATTGAAGCGGGAGACGTGGATATGGCCTTTGTTTGTACCAGCGCCTACGTGACCGGCGTCCGCGACTTTGGCATGGAACTGCTAGCCGCTCCCCAGGTTAATGGGGAAACGGTCTATTACTCCGTCTTAATCGTGCCAACCGACAGCCCGGTCCAAAGCATAGAAGATTTGCGCGGCGGTACGTTTGCTTTTACCGATCCCATGTCCAATACCGGCCGTAACTACCCCACTTACCTGGTGCAGCAATTGGGCGAGACGCCCGATCGTTTTTTCGGGCGCACTTTTTATACCTACAGCCATGACGATGCTATCCGTGCAGTAGCCAATCATGTAGCCGATGGTGCGGCGGTAGACAGTCTTGTCTATGATTACGTACTGACCCGCCATCCAGAAGTGGGTGAACGCACCCGGATTATTTACCGCTCGCCTCCGTTTGGCATTCCTCCCGTCGTTGTCGGCCCCCACGTTCGGCCACAACTTGCCGCCCAATTGCAGGCCATCCTGATTCAGATGGCCGACGGCGCTGCTGGTCAGGAAGCGCTGGCAACTGCCGGGTTTGAACGCTTTGTTCCCATCACTGATGAGGCTTACGATTCTGTGCGAGAGTTAGAGGAAGCCGCGGCTATTGCGCCTTGAGATATGATGGTTATTTCCGCAAGAAACACGCTTGGGGTCATTTTCCGGAAGCTTTGGGGCTTTGCTGGTGCGGTGAGCGTCCGCACCAAGATTCTGGGGATTGTTTTGGTGTTGGTTGTGTTATTGGGTGTGGGCATTACGGTACAAGTGCGCATCGTTTTACAAAATGCGCTTGTGAGCAAGCTGCAAGAGCAAAGCGTTTCCATCGCCCGTGATGTGGCAGCGCGGGCAACCGATCTGATCCTGATCAACGATCTGTTTGCCCTACATCAACTCCTGGTCGAGACTCAGACCAATAACCCGGATGTTCGCTATGCCTTTATTGTCGATGAGGAAGGGGAGATCATCGCCCATACGTTCGGCAGTGGTTTCCCAGCCGGTCTTCTGGCAGCGAATGCCGTTGGCCCGGATGCCCATCACGAAACCCGGGCATTGGCGACGGATCAAGGGCGAATTTGGGATACGGCCGTGCCCATCTTTGACGGACAAGCCGGCATGGCTCGTATCGGCCTGTCCGAGGACAGCATTCAGGCGACCGTGACCACACTCACCAGCCAGATGCTGCTGACAACGGTGATGGTCTCGGCCGTAGGCATTGCCGCCGCCACATTGCTGACCTGGATTGTGACCCGTCCCATTCTGAACCTGAAGCAGGCCGCTCAAGCTGTAGGCAAAGGTGATTTTGACCAATATGTGACGCCCTGGGCCGGGGATGAAATCGGGGAACTAGCTCAGGCCTTTAATGCCATGACGGCCGATCTGGCCCAGGCCGACCGGGAACGTAAGGAACGGGAGCAGTTACGAAGCCGCCTGTTAGAACAGGTCATCACCGCCCAGGAAGAAGAACGCAAACGCATTGCCCGTGAGTTACACGACGAGACGGGGCAATCGCTCACATCGCTGATGGTTCGCTTGCAAACGATGAACCAACAGTGCCCGGTGCCGGAGTTGAAGCCCCAAATGGAGGAAGTTCGCCAGCTCATCGCCCAAACGCTGGATGATGTTCACAATTTGGCCGTAGAGTTACGCCCCAGCGTGCTGGATGATCTGGGGTTGGAAGCCGCCTTGCAGCGTCACATTCAAGATTATCGCCGGCGATTTCACCTGGAGATCGACCTGGTGGCAATTGGCCTGGATCAGCGGCTGCCCCCAGCTGCGGAGACGGCACTTTACCGCATTGTTCAGGAGGGGTTGACCAATATCGCCCGTCACGCTCAGGCACGCACCGCCAGTATTTTGTTGGAACGGCGCAACGGCCGTGTCCGCGTCATTATCGAAGATGACGGTCAAGGGTTTGCCCTGCAACAAGCGGCCGGCAGCGGCCGGTTGGGATTATACGGGATGCGAGAACGGGCCGAACTGCTCGATGGGACCTTCACCATCGAGTCTGAACCAGGGCAGGGGACAAGTATCTTTGTTGAGGTGCCGCTGTGATGCAAATTCGTATTTTGCTGGCCGATGATCATGCTGTTTTGCGCAGCGGACTGGCCGCGCTGCTAAATGCCCGCAGCGATATGATTGTAGTTGGAGAAGCGGCCGATGGGGCGGAACTCCTTACTCAGGCCGAGCAAAGCCAGCCAGACCTGATTCTGCTTGACCTGACCATGCCTCGATTGGGTGGATTGGAGGTGCTGCCGCTGCTGCGCCAGCGTGTACCTGATGCCCGCGTGCTTATCCTGACTATGCACCACGACGAAAGTTATCTGCGCCAGGCATTGAAAAACGGCGCGGCCGGATACGTCCTGAAAAAAGCGGCCGATGTGGAGCTGATCGCCGCCATTCAAGCCGTCATGCGAGGCGATGTGTACGTCCATCCCTCCATGACCAGGGTGCTGCTTGATGATATGGTTGCCGAGGATGATCATCCTTTGCCTGGTGAAGAAAACGTCTGGGTAACACTAAGCGACCGGGAACAGGAAGTATTGCAGTTGGTTGCCCTGGGTCATACCAGCAAGGAAATTGCCGACCAGTTGGCTTTGAGTGCCAAGACTGTGGACACTTACCGGGCACGGGGGATGGAAAAGCTGGGCCTGCGCAGCCGGGCGGCGTTAGTGCGCTTTGCGCTGGCAAACGGGCTGCTTGAGTAAGGTGACAAAGACAAAGTTGTTTTGAAAAAATCAGACACTCAAATTGGGAATGTCACAAAAGTAAGGAAGATTGAAATTTGTTCTGAATGGGCGCTAAAATTTTTGGAAATAGTTGATTATCAGTTAAATACGTTTGAACAATATGCGGCCAACCGGTAGTTCCTCGCTAAACCCGGGATAATTAGCCACGATTCCCGATGTCGTCTCAATCCATCAAAAATGTAGAAATTTCCGATTCCAACCGCTAAAATCGCGCCCTCCAATCCGAAGTGAGCATGAGGAAGGCGAATGTTGTCCCAATTATCGAATGCGGAATTCTTGTTATTGCTGTTAATGTTGTGGCTTTTTTGGTTTTATGCTGATATCTGGCGGCAGATACTCCAGGAAACGGCAGAAGAAACGAAAAAAAAGAAGCGGCGGCAGCTCAAACCGCAAACGCCGGATGACTGTGAACTGTGCCGGTTGGGGTTTCACAAACCCAAACCACGTCTTTTTCGACGGGTAACACCGTGGTCGGAAGTGAAAAGCCGGGCGGGTGCCAAGAAAAGGTCGAACAGTGAGGGGCGAGCTTGCCCACGGCGCTGCTGTGCCTACTACGGCATCACGGATATGAGGCTGCATGCCTTGGTGAGCAACGGATGGGAAGGGGAGACTGAACCAATTCGGCAATGGAAATGTCAGGCTTGTGGGTGCCGGTTCACCGACCGGCGAAATACACCATTGTACCGGTTGAAAACAGCGTCGGCGCAAGTGGCACAGGCGCTGACAGCGATGGCCGAAGGAGTGGACCTGTCTGCAATGACACGGATATTTCCGTTTCATCATACGACATTCAGCCGGTGGCTGGCCCGGGCAGGGGTGCATGGACAGGAACTGCATGAGGTCGCATTTTGTGATTTCACCTGTGAACATCTGCAACTGGATGAACTGACGACACGGGTGAAGCAGAATAAGGAACGGGTGTGGCTGTGGACAGCCGTTGCGGCCAAAAGTAAGGTGCTGCTGGAGATTCATCTGGGAGGACGAAAGAAACAGGATGCCCAGTCATTCATTCATCATGTAAAAGAGAGGCTGGCGACTGGCTGCCTACCTGTTTTCACATCTGATGGGTTGCGGATGTATTTTTATGCGCTCACTGCACATTATGGGTCCTGGTATCGACCGATTGGGGCAAGAAAAGACCATTGGCGGGTGGATAAGAATTTACTGTATGGCCAGTTTCGTAAAGTTAGGAAGGGGTTTCGGATCGCCAATATCTACACGGTCGTGCAATGGGGAGAGCGGCAGGTCATCAAAACTCGGCTGCAGGCGATAGGATTGAGCGGTAAAATCCAGACAGCGTTTGTCGAACGCCTAAATTTGACTTTGCGAGAACTGACGGCGCCTCTGTCGCGACGGAGCTGGTCAATAGCCTATGACCGGAAGCATCTACTGTTACACATTGAATGGGTGCGGTCCTATTACCATTTCGCCCGGCCGCACATGGCTTTGAAGTGGGTGTATGCGGATGGACGCAAGCAATATTTGACGCCAGCAGTGGCGGCGGGCGTGGCTAAACGGCGATATGAAGTGAGAGAGTTATTGCTGATTGCTTTGTATCCGGAACCTGGTTGAGGCGGGGGATCACCCTGCCTGGTGGCCGAAATGACCGGTAGAATCCGGTCGAATGATTGAAAAAGTGAATCATCGATGGGAATATCCTGTCGATTGGTAGCGTCATGAACCCGAATTACCCACAAAAATGGGCTGCCGGAGGCAAAATGAATTATCCCGGGTATCGACGAGGACCACCAGCTTTTCAGCTATGGAAAGCGCAAGATCAATGGCAGGTAGACTTGGTAAACGCACATAGTGGTTAGGACGGCGCTGTCCTTCACGGCCGAGTTACCCTGCGAGGTTGACGTTACAGTGGCGGCATCAACAGTGTTATACAGGGCTTCTAGCGGAATGGTGACGGTGACAGTGAAGGCTCCGCTGGCCCCAGGATTTAGTGTCATGCTAGGGGTTGACAGCGTCGTCACCCAGGTGTGACCAGCGGTTGCCAGGCTGAAGGTATCGGTGGTCGTGCCTGTGTTAGTCACCGACAGGGTGTAGGTCAGAGTCTGGCCGGGCACCCCTGTCAGGGCGGCGTCGGCAGCGAGGTTGACGCCGTATGGTGGCGGCCGTCGCCACAGTTCGCCCCCTGTGGTCATGTTGGCCATGCCCAGGTACAGTTGATTCAGAAATACGGCCGTGGCGTTGCTGCCGTTCGTAGCCGTGTTGTTGATATCGCCAAAGCCGTCGGCATTGTCCTGTACCCAGGTCGTCCCATTCGTCGATTGCCATATCTCAAGACCGCTGGCAGCATTGTCGACACTCAGGTAGAGGGTGTCCTGGAAGACGGTAACAGTGGTCACCGCCCGGTTGTTGGCGTCGCCAAAGCCAGGGATGGGCGTCACCACATGTTCCCAGACAGATCCGTCGGCGGTACGCCACAATTGGGCGCCTGTAGTATTGCTGCCGGCGCCGACGTACAAATAGTTGCCATATACGGCTATATCACCAGCTGTAATGGTGCTACTGTCGCCGAAGCCGTCGCTGACAATGGTCGTCCAAGCGCCTCCGTTGGTGCGCCAGATGGCCACCGGCGTTTCCGCCTCGAACTGGACGGCAGCATAAAGCGCCCCGTCAAAAACGGCCATGCCGGTGATGAGATCGGCGCCAGTGCCGGCCACAGCCGGGGCCACCTTGGTCCAGCTGTTGCTGTCTCCGGTATAGCTTCGCCAAATTTGTGCCCCGGCAACGGCGCTGGTGGCCCCGGCGTAAAGCAGGCCGTTGTACTCGGTGAGGACGCTGATATCGGTGATGTTGGGATCGCCAAAACCGGCGTTGACCACCTGGCCCCAGCTGATGCCATTGATCGTGTACCAGATCTGGGCGGCATTGCCCCGGCCGGTACTGGCAAAGAGACGGCCGTTGAACACTGCCATGTCCAGAATGGCGGGGGGGG
>JBNKZT010000222.1:0-10122 GCA_050301775.1 Promineifilaceae bacterium (SeqCode) | reverse complement strand
AAGTTTCGCAATTTACCCGACGTGATTCATAGCTGGGGCTTGTGGGCTGATCCGGCCGATGGAACGTTGTATACGGCCGTCAGCTTTTCCCCGGATGGCGGTGATGGCGGCGGCGTGTTTCGCAGCACCACCCAGGTCCAATCCTGGACAAAAATAGCCGATTCGGCCAGCGGCGTCGGTCAAAACCGGACCTACGACATCATCGGCTTACAGGACAAACTCTACGTCACCTGGAACGATGGTACCGATGATGGTCCCTGCGGTCTGGCCAGCAGCCAGGATGGCGGTCAAAACTGGGATCGCCTGCCCGGTTTACCCACAATGTGCCGCCCGCGCCTGACCCTTTTTCAGGACCAACTGCTGGCCCTGCGCGATGATCAGGCCGCTTTGTACGCGGTGGATGCCGCGGGCACGGCCGTTACCCACACCCTACCCTTCTCCATCACCAACTGGGCTTACAACTATTTGACGACTGATAACGTGGGAAATCTTTACGTCGTGGCCGATGACGGCCGTATCCTGCACAGCGCCGACCTCAATACCTGGGACACAGTCGTCACAACCAATCTCGACCTCATCACCATCGCCTACTGGCCGGCCAAAAACTGGCTGGTCGTCGGCGACCGGGGCAGCGCAGCCCGGCTGTGGTATCTGGATTTGAACCCGCCGCCCACAGCCCGGTACGTCATTTTAATGATTGCCGATGGCTGGGGAGCGAACCAGATTGCCGCTGCCAACGCCTACAGTGGCGCCGCTCCCGCCTACCAATCCTGGCCCCAAACCTGGATGAGTACTTTCCCCGCTGGCGGCAGCTACAACCCCGCTCTGGCCTGGAGCGATTTCAATTACGTCCTCAATGGCACAACAGAAAGCGCCGCCGCCGCGACGGCCATGTACACGGGGGTGAAAACAGGCAACGGCCGTATCGCCGTCAACGAATCGGCAACTGAGCGCCTTTCCACCATCAGCGAGCAGGCTCGTGCCCTGGGGTGGGCGGCCGGAGCCGTCAGCTCTGTGCAAATATCCCACGCCACCCCTGGCGCATGGATGGGCCATAACGACTCCCGCCTGAACGGCTATGCCATCGCCGACGAAGGCTTGTGGGGCGATCCCAACACCACCGGCACGACAGCCGACAGCGCCTGGTACGGCGGCGGCCACGGCCCAACCCTGCCGCCGCTGGACGTCGTCATCGGCGGCGGCCATCCCGACTGGAGTACGAACAATTACGTCAACAGCGCCATCCGCGACAAACTGGCCGATGAAAATGGACTGCCCGGCGCTTTCATTTTCACCGAACGTATTGCGGGTAGTCCCGATGGCGGCGAGCGGCTGCTCGCTGCTGCTAATCTGACGACGACTACCCGCTTGGCCGGTTTATTCGGCGGCGTCAACGGTAAGCTGGCATATCGTCTGGCCGACGGCTCCGGCCACGACCCGGAAAATCCAACACTGGCCCAAATGACAGCGGCTGCCCTCACCGTCCTCGATAGGTTGCCTGAGGGTTTTGTCCTCATGGTTGAAGGCGGCGCAGTCGATTGGGCCGGTCATGCCAACAACATGGACCAGATGATTGGCGAACTCATCGGCTTCAATGATAGCGTGCAAGCTGTTATCGATTGGGTAAATGACCCTGAAAACGGCAGTAGTTGGGATAACACGCTGGTCATTGTCACCGGCGACCACGAAACGGGTTATCTTACTGCCGGAACAGGCGTCTTCCCTGATCAACCATTGGGCACAGTCAACAGCAGTACGCTGTCGTTAGAAAAAACGGTCACCAGCACCGGCCGCCGCGCCAGTTGGGATGATAGCAATGGCAATAACGAAATTGATGTTGGCGAAACTGTTTATTGGGCCTGGAACAGTGCCAATCACAGCAATAGTTTGGTTCCGCTTTACGCCCAGGGGGCAGGGGCCGATTTGTTCGCTAATTTTGTCGTTGGCATGGATCCGGTGCGCGGTGAGTATGTGGACAATACGGCCGTTTATCCCATCATGCACGCCGTTATCCAGACTCGACTTTATTTGCCACTGATCACCCGTCCCTGATTGGCGTTTGTTCAAAAACAAGTTTGTCGTCCCCCCAGGGAGAGCCGCACTGATTTTGTTTTGGGCTAAAATCGCGAATTTCGTTGACAAATCAGAACATATGTGCTAATCTTTAATCAAGCAACACCCCTCTACCCTCTTCCCAAACGGAGCCGGCAAGCACGACCCTTGCCGGCTCCCCCTCTTCTTAACTCGGCAGAAGGGAATGCCCAAAATTTTATTGCAAAGATGTAACGACTAACCCTCCCGGAGGTTGACTTGATAAGATCGACTACTCACTCATGGACCTCCGAGAGGACGTCTAAGTAGTTATGTAAAGGTCTGGAATTTAGACATTTTGATTGAGAGGAGAAAAGATCATGGATCAATCAACCCATTTTTATCCCCAGGCCAACCGAACGATTGGCCTGAACTTTCCGAAAACGGCCGTTATTGGCTTTTTACTTGTTGTCGCTTTAATCGCGTTTGAGATATTTAACTTTGACACCACCCGCTACGCGCTGCAAAACCTGTTGGGGGACGTTAACTTTTGGGGGCTGCGCTGGGCGACTATTCTAGCTATCGCTTTTTGCTCAATTGATTTTGCCGGCCTGGCCCGGCTGTTCACGCCAGAACGGGGCAGCGAAGAGCCGAAAGCTGTCTGGTATCTGATGGGCGCCTGGCTGCTGGGGGCTACCATGAATGCGTTGATGACCTGGTGGGCAGTTTCGCTAACATTGCTGACTCATGAATTTGGCAATGAAGTGATGAGCCGCCAGCAGCTGCTGCAAATCGTACCCATTTTTGTGGCAGCGCTGGTCTGGCTGACCCGGATTTTGTTCATTGGCGC
Source organism: Promineifilaceae bacterium (SeqCode) (assembly GCA_050301775.1). GTDB lineage: Bacteria > Chloroflexota > Anaerolineae > Promineifilales > Promineifilaceae > JACKCC01. The sequence goes on along the minus strand of JBNKZT010000222.1, from coordinate 7,241 downwards.
TTTCTCTGTGGCCGGCGAGTACATTTTTGTTTCCCAGGCGGTTGAGGAACACACTGCCCCAATGGCTCGTCCTCAGGGGCTGCCAATACGGGAACGGGAAACGGCCGTTCCCACCCCATCGCGCCCCACCACCCAGCCCCGCATCCGCCAACGCCCGCCCATGCCGCCGGTTGGGGGCCGCCGCGTACCTGCCGCCGGTATGCAAGCCCGCAGCCGTAACCACTAAACAGATAAACATGTCATGCTGAACGAAATCTTCGTTCAGCATGACACCAATCCCATCCACAAAATCCCCCAATCCGCAAATCCCCGCCCTGTCGCGATGGCCAGCGCCATATAATTGTGAACAATCTGATAACATTTTGAATGCAACAATCGAAAGATCAAACTTATAGCACAACTCTGGTATAATTCCATGCTAATAATCAACAAAGCGATAGATAGATATGGAATTACCCAATTTTAAACAAGAAGCAACAAACCTGTTTGATGAAATGATTGCCATGCGGCGCGATTTTCATCGTCATCCTGAACTCGGCTTTCAAGAGACTCGTACCTCGCGGATCGTTGCCGAAAAGCTTACTAATCTGGGCTTAGAAGTACAAACCGGCATTGGCCAGACCGGTGTCGTTGGCTTGCTGGAAGGCAGTCGACCCGGCCCCACCATCCTCCTGCGTTTCGACATGGATGCCCTGCCCATACAGGAAGAAAACGACTCGGATTACGCCTCACAAAACCCTGGTGTGATGCACGCTTGCGGCCATGATGGTCACACAGCCATGGGACTGACTATTGCCAAAATCATGTCCCAATATCAGGATCAGATGGCCGGTACACTAAAATTTATGTTCCAACCGGCCGAAGAAGGGCTGGGCGGCGCGTTTGCCATGATTGCCAGTGGTGTTTTGGAAAACCCCAAGCCGGATGCAGCATTGGCTATGCACGTTTGGACGCCGGAACCGTATGGCAATATACGTGTTACCGAAGGGCCAACCATGTCTTCCTCCAGCGTGTTTACAATTACAGTGCAGGGCAAAGGCGGGCATGGCGCTGCACCGCACATGGCCAACGATCCGATTCTGGCGGCAGCCCAAATTGTAACGGCGCTGCAAAGCATTGTCAGCCGCAATGTGAATCCGCAGGACAGCGTGGTCGTATCTATCGGCCAATTTGAGGCCGGGACAACGTTTAATGTCATTCCTGATAAAGCGATTTTGAAAGGGACGGTTCGCAGCTACAATGAGGAATTGCACCGCAAAGCCTACCGCCGCATTCTGGAAATGGCCAAAAATATGGCCACTGCTTTTAGCTGTACAGCAACGATGGAAACGATTGCGATTGTGTCAGCAGTAGTCAATGCGCCGGAACCAACGGCCGTTGTCCGGGAAGCCGCCGTAAAAATCATGGGCGAAGACCGGATTGTCGAGCACCGCACAATGGCCTCTGAGGATATGGGCTATGTGCTGGAGGAGATTCCCGGCTGCTACTTCTTCATCGGCGCCGGTAATGAAGGTCAGTTTTCTTACCCGCACCATCACCCCCGCTTCGATTTTGACGAGCGGGCGATGATCTACGGGGTCGCCACCATGACTGAAGCGGTGGCCAAATATGTGTTGAGCAATGAGTGATGAGGGTTGAGGACTGAGCAGATCAAACTCAGTCCTCGGTCCTCAGTCCTCAGTCCTTCTTTTATGAACGATCTTCAATCTTCAATCTTCAACCTTCATGTTGTTTGCCTGGCCGGTGGTGTGGGTGGGGCCAAGTTGGCCGATGGGCTGGCCCAAATTGTGCCGCCGGAAAATTTGACCATCATCGTTAATACGGGTGATGATTTTGAGCATTTGGGGCTGAGGATTTGCCCTGATTTGGATACGGTCATGTATACGTTGGGCGGGGTGGCTAACACAGAAACGGGCTGGGGCCGAGCCGGTGAATCGTGGCGGACGATGGGGGCAGTCGGACAGTTGGGCGGGCCGGACTGGTTTGGTTTGGGGGATTTGGATTTGGCAGCGCATTTGGTGCGGACGCAGATGCTGAATGAGGGGAAATCGTTAACGGCCGTTACCCAGCACCTCTGCCGCCAATTCAACATCCAGCCGGCCGTCTTGCCCATGAGCGACCAGCCGGCTCCTACATTCATCCAAACAGACGAGGGTATACTGCCCTTTCAGGTCTGGTTCGTCAAAGAACGCTGGCAGCCACCGGTCAAACAAGTCATCCTGCCCGACGATGTGCGGGCTGCTCCTGCCGTACTCAAAGCGCTGGAAGATGCCGATCTCATTCTCATCGCGCCTTCAAATCCTTTTGTCAGCGTCGCGCCCATTTTGAACGTTTACCCAATCCGCGCCATGCTGGAAGATTTGCCCCAGGCCGTCGTTGCTGTCACGCCCATCATCGGTGGGCAGGCGGTCAAAGGTCCGGCGGCCAAAATGATGCAAGAGATGAATTTACCCGTTACCGCCCGTGCGGTTGCTGCGTATTATGGCGACCTCATTGATGGTTTCGTTTATGATCAACAAGATGCGGGTACGCTGGATGGTTTGGACGTGACCCAATTATGTGTGGATACCTGGATGCACAGTCCGGCCGACCGGGTGCGTCTGGCGCAAGATGTTTTGAATTTTGCCGGTCAGGTGGCGAGTGGCGACTAGGCCAGTGGTTCGGCCTGCCGTTTGGGCAATTATCCCGGTGAAACCGCTGCTCGAAAGCAAGCGGCGATTGGCCCACATTTTGTCGGCAGAAGAGCGGGCTGACCTGATTCATCGCTTTTTGGCACATACACTGACGGTCTTGAATCAATCAGGCGTTGTTGACCGGATTTTGGTGGTGAGCAGCGATGAGCGGGTGTTGGCCACGGCGCAAATGCATGGGGCAAATGTGTTGGTGGAAACGGCCGTACACGGTCTCAACCCGGCCGTTACCCATGCGGCACAATTTGCGGCTGATTCGGGAGCAACGGCCGTACTCATCCTGCCGGCCGATTTACCGTTTATCGAAAGAGAAGATGTGGTTATAATGGTGCAGGAATGTGGGAACGGCCCGCACATTGCCATCTGTTCAGATGTCCGGCATGCGGGCACAAATGCGTTGTTTATCAACCCACCGGTCCCATTTACCTTCCATTACGGCCCAGGCAGCTTCCATCATCATATGCAGGAAGCCCAAAAGCAAGGGTTAACAACCCATATCATTCATAACCCCAACCTCCAGTTCGACCTGGATACTGAAGCCGACTGGCACAAATATCAATTAACCATCCACTATTCACCGTTACCCATTAACCATTAAAAAGGAGTTTCCCATGTCAAAAGACCGCGTAGCCCTTTATTTGCAAGACGCCCATTCCCTCCAGGAAGGCATCGAATTGGTGCAATATGCCGAAGAAAAAGGCTTCGAAGCCGTCTGGCAGGCCGAAAGCCGGCTGGTGCGTGATGCCATCGTGCCCATGGCTGCCTTCGCCGCCACCACCAAACGCATCAAAGTCGCCAGCGGCGTCACCAACAACTGGACGCGCAACATCGGCCTGCTGGCCGCCACATTTCTGACGCTGGATGATCTGGCCCAGGACCGCATCATTTGTGGCATCGGGGCCTGGTGGGATCCGTTGGCCAGCAAGGTGGGCATCACCCGGCGCAAACCGCTTTCGGCGATGCGCGAGACGGTGGAAGTGCTGCGCCGCCTGCTCAATATGGAAAATGTGACGTTCATGGGCGAGTTTCATCACGTGGATGGGATTCAGTTGGATGTGGTACACGGCCGTAAAGAACCCCGCAACGTCCCCATCTACATCGGTGCTACCGGCATGAAAATGATGGAAATGACCGGCGAAGTGGCCGATGGTGCCTGCCTCAACTACCTGGTTGCTCCTAAATATAACCTCGAAGCAATGGATGCCTTGGAACGGGGGGCCAAGAAAGCGGGCCGCTCCATCGACGATATTGATCGGCCGCAGTTAATGATTTGCTCAGTGGATAATGACCGCAAAAAGGCGCTGGATGGGGCCCGCAAGATGATCACCCAATATCTAGGCCAACAGCCGCACTTGATGAAAGCCAGCGGTGTCAGCCAGGAGCTGCTGGATGATATTCACCAGGTACTTACCTGGCCGGCCACCGATGAGCAAATTGAAGCGGCCATGCATCTCGTACCCGACGACGTGGTGCAAATGTGTACCGCCGCCGGTTCGCCGGAAGAAGTCAAGGCCAAGGTGCGCGAGTATGTGGACAATGGCTGCACCTGCCCCATTCTCTACCCGCTGGGCGATGCCAAGCTGATGATTGATATTTTTGCCGACGGGTATAGCACGTAACTGTTAAATTGAGCTGCTTTTTGATAAACGGCCGTTTCCATCCCAGAAACGGCCGTTTTTTGTTGCCATGATCCCCCCTTAACAAAGCTGCTCGCAATTGAGCAACCTATCATTCTTTTTACTTCAAAACAACCTACGGCCGTTATCTGCGCTCAGATAACGGCCGTTTTGCATTTCTATTTTCCCCATTTCAACCTAAAAAAGACCAGCTATTAAAAGTCAAGTAATAGTTGAGACCGAACGTTAACAATTAGTCACGAATCACATAAGGTCGTTTCTCCTTGAGAACGACGTAGAAGCGATGTAACAGTTTGCGACACACCGCGCCAACGACTGTACCATGCGCTTTTCCTTCGGCCCGTTTACGCTGATAGAAATCACGAAGCTGTGGGTCGTACTGTGTGGCCATGAAGGCAGCCTGCCAAAGGGCATGACGCAGGTAAGGTGAACCGCGTTTGCTCATGCGGGTTTGCGCAGCGGTGAATTGACCTGACTGATAAACGGTTGGGTCAACACCGGCGTAAGCCACCAGTTTTTCCGGGGCAGGAAATCGGTGGACATCGCCAATTTCAGCCAGGATAACGGCTCCGGTTACGGGGCCGATGCCTGGGATAGAGGTGATGTGCTGAGGCTGCTGGTTCATCAAGACCGTGATTTCATCATCCAACTGTTGCCGCTGGGTTTCCAGTAGAGCAAGTTGCTGCAGCAAGCAGTTCATCTGCACCCGTAACGCATCACCCATAGAGCCAATGCCGACCGAACGACGAGCCAACGCCTGAATCTCTTCAGCTTTAGCCTGTCCATGGCGACCGCGACTGGTTTGGGCGAGCAGGTGTGCGAGCTCCGTCAGGTCAAAATCGGCGAACTCATCAGGTGTGAGTGCTTCAGACAGCAGACGGCGCGAGGTCTGGATGAACACATTGGAGAAAAGCGTTTCGTACTCTGGAAAAACCCGGTCCAGAATGCTGATAACCTTCCGTTTGCAATCGCCGATTTGGTTAGTCAAGCTGGCTCGAAACCGGGTCAATTCCCGCAATTGCACCAGTTCCGGTTGTGGCTGGCTCTGCTGCGGTTGCTGGCTCAGACGGATGTAATCGGCAATCCAGTAAGCATCGTAACGGTCATTCTTGCGTTTACGGATGCCGCTTTTACGGTAAGCATGAATCTGCAGAGCATTCAAGACGACCAAGTCATAGCCCGCTGCCATCAACGCCGTATACAACGCCAGCCAGTAATGGCCGGTCGCTTCCAGGCCGATGAGGGCAATCTCATCCAAATCAGCCAATAGGTCAAGCAAGCGGGTGAACCCGGCCTCGTCGTTGCCAAAGCGAAGGGCTTTGCCGACCTGCTGACCATTAACATCCAATGTAACGGCCACATGATGCCGCTTGCCGATATCAATCCCGACGGTGTGCATGAGAACCTCCATTATGTTGGTAGTGAGGCGACCTCAGCTTCCGACGAGACCCTCGGCCTTGTTCGTGATACGTGGCTAATCCACAACCAGCTTATTCGAGACCTCTCGTAGGGCTGAGGCGATACTCTTTAGGACGAGGCCCAGCCTCAAGGAGACAAACATCGGCCTCAACTACTACGAGAGATTGTAGGCCAGCTATCTGGCCGTTACACTTTCATAAAGGAGAAAAAAATGTCTACTTCAACTGTTCGTCTTGTTACCGGTTTCGTTTTAATTATTCATGGAATTGGTCATGCTATGGCCTTCTTCCCCGCCCTGAACATTTTTAGCACCGAAAAGTGGCATTATCGTTCCTGGCTGCTCAACAGTGTGCTGGGCGACGGCGCTTCACGCGTGATCATTATCATTTTGTTTGCCATTCCTTTGATTGGTTTTATTGCTTCCGGGTTAGGTGTGTTCAACTGGCTGGTTCCGCATGAATGGTGGCCGCGGCTGGCGATTGTTTCAGCCATCGTGGGGATGATTGCGCTGGCAATTTTCTGGAACGCCTTCGCCTCATTTTTCCCCAACAAGGTCGGCGCGATTGCCGTCAATGTGGCTGTGTTGTGGGGGCTGCTGGGGGCGAATGCGCTTTCGCAAATGGTTGCTGAGGTTTAAGAACGGCGTACTGCGATGAATTAAAAGGACACGGATGAACACAGATTTACACAGATTTTAGATCAGCGTTCATCTGTGTTAATCAGTGTCCTATTCTTAAAGGAGTGATTATCATGAAAAAGAGGATTTTAGTTTTAGGCGCGACCGGCATGTTGGGTGAACCTGTTGCCCGTCATTTGCAGGAAGCCGGGTTCCAGGTACGGATTCTGGCCCGCGATGTGGCCAAAGCCGGAAAGGTGTTTGATGAGTCGTTTGAAATTGTTGCGGGGGATGTTACGGACATGAGCAGTCTGGAACAGGCAATGGCTGATTGTCACGGGGTACACATCAGTGTCGGTGGCCCGGTGGACCAGATTAGCGCGGAAAATGTGGCGGCGCCGGCTCCCAAACTGGGCGTCGAGCACATCACGTATATTTCCGGCGCGACGGTTTGTGATGCGAATGGCTGGTTCCCGATGACAAAACAGAAGCTGAAGGCGGAAACGGCCGTTATCCAATCCAACGTCCCCTACACCATCTTCTGCCCCACCTGGCCCATGGAACAACTGCCACGCTTCGTCATCGGCGGGCGCGCCACCCTCATTGGCGACCGGCCCATCCCCTGGCGCTGGTTCGCCGCCGATGACCTGGGTCGCATGGTGGCCAACGCCTACCAACAAGAAGCGGCTCTAAACAAACGGCTCTACGTCCACGGCCCGGAATTGCTGACCATGCCTGAAGCCTTGGAACAATACTGCCACGCCTTTTACCCTGAAATTGAGTCGGTAACGATGATGCCCATTGAGATGGCCCACGCCGCAGCCAAATCAACCGGCAACCAGATGCTTGCCTTCTTCGCTGAACTGATGGCCTATTTCC
>JBNKZT010000221.1:0-10194 GCA_050301775.1 Promineifilaceae bacterium (SeqCode) | reverse complement strand
AGAATGCCTCGAAATCCGAATTGGACACGAGATGAATTAATCTTAGCTCTCGATTTATATTTATCAGAAGGTCGTAAGCAACTTGATGCTTCTCATCCCAAAGTAATTGAACTTAGCCAACTTCTGAATAAATTACCGATTCATCCAAGGGAATTTCGAGAAATCGAGTTTCGAAATCCAAATGGTGTTTCGATGAAACTTGGTAATTTTCTTGGTGTCGATCCGGAATATCCAGGTATTGGCTTGTCCAGAGGTAGTAAGCTGGAAAAAGAAATTTGGGATGAATTTGCAGAGAACCCGTACAAATTATCCCAAGTCGCGCAATCCATCAGAATTTCATACAAAAGCTTGAAAGAGCCAGATGTTATTTACGAAATAGTGGACGATGATTTCATAGAAGGGCGGCTTTTGACAAGAATGCATCAACAAAGAGAACGAAACCCTCAGCTTGCGAAACGGAAAAAAGCATCGGTCCTAAAAAAATACGGGAAGCTGATTTGTGAAATTTGTGATTTTGACTTCGCTTCTGTTTACGGTGAATTGGGGTTTGGTTATGCAGAATGTCATCATCTTATTCCCCTTGCAGGATTAAGTGAAGAAAAAAAGACAAGGCTGTCAGATTTGGCAATCGTATGCGCGAATTGTCATCGTATGCTGCACAGACCAAAAGAATTGCTTACGATTGAAGGACTCAGAAAAATTATTCAGGAGTGCAAAGAAAAAACATGAATCAACTTAACAAATATAGTTCACGAATCACGCAACCGAAGTCGCAAGGCGCATCGCAGGCGATGTTGTATGGCACGGGGATGACCGAGGCCGATATGGACAAGCCGCAGGTGGGCATTGCCAGCGTCTGGTACGAGGGCAACACCTGCAACATGCACCTCAACGATTTGGCGGCCAAAGTGAAGGATGGCGTCGCCGCCGCCGGGTTAGTGGGGATGCGTTTCAACACCATCGGCGTTAGCGATGGCATCAGCATGGGCACGGATGGGATGAGCTACTCGCTTCCCTCGCGTGAAATCATCGCCGATTCCATCGAGACGGCAATGGGGGCGCACTGGTACGACGCCAATGTTTCCCTGCCCGGCTGCGACAAAAATATGCCGGGCTGCATCATGGCAATGGCGCGGTTGAATCGGCCGTCGCTCATGGTTTATGGCGGCACAATTCGCGCCGGCTGCCACGCTGATCAAAAGCTGGACATCGTTTCCGCTTTCCAGAGCTACGGCGAATTCATTGCCGGAACCATCAGCGACGAAGATCGGCAGGCGATTGTGCGTAATTCCTGCCCCGGCCCTGGCGCCTGTGGCGGCATGTACACGGCCAACACAATGGCCTCGGCCATCGAAGCGTTGGGGATGAGCTTGCCCTACAGCGCCTCCTATCCCGCCGAATCGCCAGAGAAATCGGATGAATGCGTCCGCGCGGGCGAGGCGATCCGCGTTTTGCTGGAACGCGACATCAAGCCCAGCGACATCATGACGCGGGCAGCGTTTGAGAATGCGATTACGGTGGTGATGGCGTTGGGCGGTTCGACCAATGCGGTCCTGCATTTGCTGGCGATGGCCCGTTCGGTGGGCGTGTTGTTGACGCTGGCTGATTTCCAAACCATCAGCGACCGCGTGCCGTTTTTGGCCGATTTGAAGCCCAGCGGCACGTTTGTGATGGAGGATTTGCACACGATTGGCGGCACGCCGGCGGTGATGAAATATCTGTTGGAAAATGATTTGCTGCACGGCGACTGCCTGACAGTGACGGGCAAGACGTTGGCCGAGAATCTGGCCGATGTGCCAGGATTGAAAGAAGGGCAGACGATAGTACGGCCGTTATCCAACCCCATCAAACCCAACGGCCACATCCAAATTTTGCATGGCAACCTGGCTCCCGATGGGGCCGTCGCCAAAATTACGGGCAAAGAAGGTACACGCTTCTCTGGCCCGGCGCGCGTCTACGATTCGGAAGAGGCGATGCTGACTGGATTGGAGCAAGGGCAAATCCAGAAGGGGGATGTGGTGGTCATCCGCTACGAAGGGCCGAAGGGCGGCCCTGGTATGCCGGAGATGCTGACGCCGACGAGCGCGATTGTGGGGGCTGGTTTGGGCAAGGATGTGGCTTTGTTGACAGACGGCCGTTTCTCCGGCGGCAGTCATGGTTTCATCGTCGGGCACATCTGCCCGGAAGCACAGGAAGGCGGCCCCATCGCCCTGGTGTGCGACGGCGACACCATCACCATCAATTCCGCTGCCAACAGTATTGAAGTGGCCGTCCCCGATGAGGAAATGGCGGCGCGACGCGGCGATTGGACGCCACCGCCCTACAAACACACGCGCGGACGGCTGTACAAATACATCAAGAATGTGAAATCAGCCTCGGAAGGGTGCGTGACAGACGAGTAAATCATCCAGCCGATTCAATATTAGCAGCCACAGAAGCCATTGAGAGCGCATATCTGTTTTTGTGCTTTCAATGACTTCTGTGGCTTATTTTTTTGGAGGAAACGATGAGTAATTTGATTGGATTGGTCTTGATTGCCATTATTGGTGGTGTGGCTGTCACTTTGCAGGCCCAGTTTATGGGCGTGATGGATCAAAGCCTGGGTACGCTGGAAAGCGTGTTCATCACCTACGGCAGCGGCGGGCTGCTGGTTGGACTGGCGATGCTGGCCATGCGCGGCGGGCATTTAGCTGCATGGCGTGGATTACCCTGGTATGCGCCGCTGGCCGGAGTTCTCGGTCTGGTTATCGTCGGCAGTATAGGTTACGTAACACCACGACTAGGATTAGTGGCGACGTTTACGATTTTTGTCGCGGCTCAGTTCATTTTTGGCGCGTTAATCGATCACTTTGGTCTGTTTGGAGCGGCCATCCGGCCCGTTAATTTTTCCACGCTGGCCGGGATGATCATTGTTTTAACTGGCGTATGGTTGATTGTCAGATGAGTTTGCTGAGGAATCGTTTACAAATAATTTTTCAAAAAGAAAACGATTCCTCAACAAATCCAAATTATTAGGGGATGGGGACAACTTCTTCCAAGATAACGGCGCTGGCATCCGTTGCGTAATCGAATGTCGTAATGCGATGCGTTGCCTCTGTCTCGTTAATAACCTCCCATTCTTCCCGCTCCGCTAAAGTGGGCACGCCTTCAAACAAAAAGTAAGTATCCACGCCCCAATATCCGGCGCCAGCCCGCCAGTAAGATTGGATTTCGTTATTGCCGATAAACTCCGGCGATGTAATTGGCGCGTAAGCTTCGTTATAGACAAATTGGCTGCTGGCCGGATCATAAATGTAGTAAAGATAGGGGATGTTGCCGCTGGCCGGCAAGAAATTGATGAAGCGGAAATCGTCATACCCATCATAGTTCATATCTTCGACAGTAAGGCCGAAATTTTGCACTTCATACGGAGCGGCCGTTTCTTGGGGGACATCAATTGTTTGCAGTGCCGGACCAAGCCCGACCGAAAGTTCAATCGTATTTACATTAAGCGCAGTAGGATTGTTAGCTACCGGCTCACCGAAGAAGAAAAAGCAGATGTCGCCCTGCGGGGTTAGGGTGGCCGGGAAGCAGTTGGCCTTAAGGCCGCCGTTATCGGTTTCTGATGGGGTGACCCAATGGAAATCGGCTATTTTGAGGCCCAGCCAGTTAAGCAAGGAGAAGGGCTGGCCGCCGTCGGCAGGAACGTAAACAACATCACCCACTGTATCGGCCTGACCGGGTGAGTCAACCAGGACGCCGCTGCTGTCGGGAAGCCATTTTAGCTGCCAGAAAGGGGAGGGCATCTGGTTGAGTTTGTTGAGAGCAAAGGTGTCACCAATGGGCAAGGCCCACAAACCGGCCGTTTCGGCCTGGATGGCCATGACGTACCGGTTGGGGGCGGTTTGGACGGGCGGGCTGGCAATGAGGTAGCCAAAGCTATCACTCGAACTGCTAACCCCGGACAGGCTGGTTGTGGCAATTACCGGAGATACGGTCAGGGTGTCATTGATTATTTCGGGTTTGTAGGTAGCCAAGAAGGGGCCGGTTTCATTGTTATCAGCGTAGGGAGAGATGACCACGGCCGTTCCATCCATCAACCACGCCGCCGTTCCGATACTCACATGGCCACCTGAACCTGGCAAATCCTTAATCTGCCCGGTTTCCTTGTCCATAACGAAATAGGAGCCGCCTTCCATGTAGTAACCCTGCATGAGCAAATAGCGGCCAGCCGGCGACCAGGCCACGCCCTCAAACAGAAGCGGGTTGGAGAAATCATTGGGATCAATGGCGCGAAGCTGGTTTTCACCAGTTGTCTGGGCATAATCCATTTCGTAAATGCCGCTGCCGTCAAACAGGAGGAAATGATCGTTGTCGGCGCCGGCAAAAAGGCGCGGCGGTAAATCGTCACTGCCATGATCGATGGCCAGGGTCTTAAATGCATTCGGCGCCGCAGTGGGAAAGGCAGTTACCCGGAAACTGCCCGCTTTGCCGCTGAGGTAAGCGCCCCACTGACCATCGGCCGAAATAACCATCGTGGTGAGAAAAGGTTGATCATTTGGTATCAGGTCATCAGCCAGAATGGTGGTAATGAGGGACTTGGTTCCGCTGGTGCGATCGATCAAGGCAAATTCGGTCGTCTCGTCATTGAGGCGAATTTGCCTGACCAGAACGAAATCGCCGGTGTCGTTGGTAGCCAGGTCCATGATGTAGGTGTTGGCGTCGGGGTAGAGATCGACACGGCCGTTTCCGCTGCGCCACACAGCCAAATTGCCATCATAATTAAAGAGCAAATCACGGTTGAAGCTGGGAACCCAAACCGATCCTGGTGTAATGGTTGGAACGAAAATGACCCGTCCGGCAAGCAGCAGGCCAGGATTAGCTCGCTGTAAAATAGCGGCTGTGGTTTGGTAATTCTGGGCTAACGACTGCCAGGTATCACCCGCCTGAACGGTGTAGCGTTGAACACAGGGGGCGCCGATAACGGGACCGGTACTGCCCACGTTGGGAACCGTGATCACCGTTTTGCCCGGCAGCAGGAAGTTGGGGTTGTACAGCCGTGGATTGGCTTTGAGAACTGCCGTGTACGAGGCGCCGTAGCAGCGGGCAATTTGCATCAGCCATTCCCCTTGGGTTACGGTGTGGTACACGCTGCCGCCGGTCGTTGTCACTGTACCACCAACATTTGTCGGCGGATTGATGGTGGTTGCTTCGGGCATCTGCTCGGTGATGAGCGGTGAAGGTGAAAGTGCCGGTTCTTCAGGAGCCGTTGCATCTGGCTGGTCAGGGGCCGGTTGACTATTATCGGGAGCCGAATCCGTGGTTTCGCTGCCTGGGTCTGACACGGGAACGGCCGTTGCCGTCCCATCATCAACATTCCTGCATCCCGTCAGGAGCAGCAAAATTACCAAACCCAACGGAGATATTGCCAAGAGGTGTTTCTTTTTCATACGTTCTCCAAAAACGGGTAATGCCATCAGGTGACATACAGATGGCGAAATTTATTGTGCCGCACCTAAGGGGTTATCCACAAATAAGTTATCGGAATTGGTGGATGACCTTCGAGTAACCGTCCTTCCCAAAAGGGAAGTAATTGTTGGACGGTTACTAAGTGCCGCGAAACAGATATATAGGTGGACGCAAAGAACTGCCCATGATTAGGCTGCTCAATCGTCCGCTTTAGTTTCAGCTCAAGGGTCGTGCTTCAATTTTTCGACAATAATTGCTTAATTTCACACCGAGTAGGATATGGGGTTGGATGAGGATTCGATATTTCCTCGACTATAGCACTCTCTGACACACATTGTCAACATAAATCGAAAAGTAACTACCAGGCCATCCTCGCGGAGGCTCACGAGGTAACAGGCAGGGAGGATTAGTAGTTACGTGGAAAATCGGGGAGTGCGCTAAAAAACGGTGTAACAGTTCACCCACCGTAGATTGAGCCTGTCGAAACCGTGATCCCTTCGACAAGCTCAGGGGGCGGGAGTGAATGATTACAAAACGGTTTTGATCATTGCTTTTACATAAGGCTGGTCATTAATTGCTCAAGTGTTGCGCGTGACGGCCGTATCTGTTCATCCGTTAACGCCGCCAATGGTGTATCGATGGTATTGTTGACTTCAGTCAGCGTGGGGCGGGAATCGTTGTAATAAATCAAGCCCGTAATAAACTCGTGGTTTTCCTGCGCCCATTGCAGCCGGTGGATAGCGCCCAGCTTGTCCGTCGGATCGTAATCAGTTTCCAGTTTGCGCAATTGAATAACCGAGCCATCGGGCATATCGACCAATCGCATTTCACCCGGCTCATGATTATCAATGACAATTTCTTCTGCCGGGGGAACCCAGCCAAAGTCGTGCAGCGGCGCTTCGTGTTCCTTGCCGTAGCCGTAGCTTTTGGTGGAAGTATCGTGGTTGTTAAAGGCTACACAGGGGCTGATGATGTCGAGTACTGCCGTTCCCTTGTGACTCAATGCCGCCTTCAACAGTTCCCGCACCTGTTTGGCATCGCCGGAGAAGGAACGAGCGACAAAACCGGCCCCGGATACCAGTGCCTCCATACAAATATCAACCGGTGGAAAGGGGTTTTTGCCGGCATACTTCAACGTTTGTCCTTCGTCAGCTGTGGCTGAAAATTGGCCTTTCGTTAGCCCATAAACGCCGTTATTCTCCACGATGTAAACCAAAGGTACATTGCGCCGTACCGCATGTTTGAACTGTCCCATGCCGATGCTGCCTGTATCGCCATCACCGCTCACGCCAATTGCTTTCAAATGGTGATTGGCCACCAATGCCCCGGTACCAACAGAGGGCATACGGCCGTGCAGTGAATTAAAGCCAAACGAACGGCCCAAAAAATAAGCCGGCGATTTGCTGGAGCAGCCAATCCCGCTCAAGCGCAGAATCGTGTGCGGCTCAATACTCAACTCATAAGCAATTTGAATAATCTGATTGGTAATTGAATTATGACCGCATCCCTGACACAATGTCGAAGGCTGGCCTTTATAATCAGTTTTTTCTAATCCAATATCGTTAACTCTGATTTTACCCATGTGCGTCTCCTTGTATCTTTTAAGGCAAGCGCAGTTTTTAACTTGTGCATTTTAAGCGGGAAAACAGCATTTGCTTGAGAGGAATCGTTTTCTTTAATTGAAAAGTTATTGTAAACGATTCCTGAACAATTATACGCCAAAAACAAAAACGGGCTGGCTTATAACAAGCCAGCCCGGTCATTTTTGGTGAGAGTCAGGAACGCCGAAACCTGACTCTCGTTAAAAGGAGGAGAAGAAGAAGAGATTTTTACCCTTCGAGTTGCATTTTATAGGAAATACTCGTCTGAGTCAGTACGCCGCCCCTACGTCGATCCTACGCATAGCCTACGCAAGTGATATAATTCACAATGCACCCTATTGTAACTGTCCTTTTGCCCATTAGACACGGCTCATTTACAATCCACACCATGATCCAAAACGGCCGTTATCACAGCCTGCTGTTTATGCTTTTTGTCCTGCTCGTTGCGGCGTCTTTGCGGCTGACAGCACTGGCTGATGTGCCGCCAGGTGTACATTATGATGAAGCGGCCAACGGCGTCCTGGCCGCTGATATTGGCCTGCGCGGCGACCGGCCTATTTTTATTTCAAGCTATACCGGCAAAGAAGTGCTCTTCTTTTATCTGGCCGGTGGATTAATGCGGCTGCTGGGCGATTCTGTATTTACGCTGCGCCTGACTTCGGCTTTTGTCGGGCTGCTGACCGTGGCGGTGACCTATTGGCTGGGATGGGAATTACTGCGCAAACGAACGGCCGCGCTGCTGGCAGCTGCGCTGTTGGCGACCAGTTTTTGGCAGCTCTTGTTCAGCCATCTGGGGTTCCGGGCCATCACCCAGCCGCTGCTGCAAGCGCTCACCGTGGCGGCGCTGCTGCGCGGTATCCGCTTGAATGACCGGCGCTGGCTGGCGGCGGCGGGCATCTTTCTAGGCTTAACGGGGTACACATATCTGGCGGCGCGGTTGTTTCCGGTCCTGCTGTTGTTGGCAGTGCTGCCCCTCATCTTAAATCGAAAAACAATACGGCAGCGCTGGGGGCAGATGTTGCTGGTACTCATTTTAGCGCTGCTAGTGCTGGCCCCGCTGCTCATTTATTTTGTCAATCATCCCGACGCTTTTTGGGTACGGATTGGGCAGGTTGCGCCGGTCAGTGGTCAAAATCCCAGCCTGTTTGAGAGTTATGTTAAATCATTGGGGATGTTTTTCCTGGAAGGGGACCCGTATGTGCGGTTGAATTACCCGCAACGGCCGTTATTCGATTGGCTATGGGGCGGGCTGCTCGCCGTGGGCTGGGCGGTGCTGCTGCTGGGCTGGCGGCAGTTAAAAACCGATTGGCAGCGGGCGACGGTGCTGCTGCTGCTCCTGACCCCATTTGTCATGATTTTGCCCACGGCGCTGGCCACCGGCGAAATCATTCCTAGTAATTTGCGGGCCATTGGGCTGGCGCCGTTCATCTTTTTCCTGCCGGCAGTGGGCTTGCAGCGGCTGGCCGACGATTTGGACAAGCGGATCCAAGGACTGCCGGCGGCGTGGCTGATGCTGGCTGTAGGCCTCACCTGGTTGACCGTGGGCGGTTTGCAAACGGAACATGCCTATTTTGAGGAGTGGGCAAGTCGGACTGACCTTTTTTATGCGGTCGATGGGGATTTAACGGCCGTTGCCCCCTTCCTGGACTCACTCGACACGACAAACAAGACGGTTTACGTCGCTTCGCCGCATTATCAACATCCGACACTGGCTTTTTTGAGCCAAAAATATGGTCAGATTAAATGGCTGCCGCAAAGTCAGGCGCTGGTTTTCCCGGCGGAGGGCACGGCCGTGACTATCTTCCCCCACAGCAGCCCGCTGCCGGATTGGGCCGAACCGTTTATGGCAGCGGCCGTCCTTTTGGACAGTCCACTCGACAGCAATGGTGAACCGATCTTCACCGCCTACGAACGGACCACTGCCCAAGATTTGGCTGTGCCTAATCCGATCAACATCAATTTTGGCGGCGCGATTACGCTGCTTGGTTACAGCATGGAACTGGGACACGTCAACGAAACGGTTCCCCTGCGATTGGTGTGGCGGGTGGATGGCCCACCACCAGGCGATTTTACGCCGTTTGTCCATCTGGAAGACGGCTGGGGCTATCGCTGGGGCCAGGTGGAGACATTTGCTTATCCGGCGGTGCAGTGGCAGCCGGGCGAGATTATCGTGCAGCAGGTAGCGGTGCCGGCGCCGCCGGGCACGCCGCCGGGCGCAGCCTATCAACTGCGCGTCGGTCTGTTTAACCAGGCGACGGGAGAGCGGCTGCCGCGATTGGACAGCGACGGCCGTTACGCCGGGGATAGTTTTGTGATTGCCGATACGGCCGTTATCGCCGGGCCGCCACCAGACCGCTTGCCGCAGCCGCCATTTATCGTCGATGAGCCGGTGCGCGAAGGGTTACGACTGCTGGGCTACGAGCGCGGCGGCTACACGGCGGCCGCTGGCGAAACCATCAGCGTAGCCCTGTGGTGGCTGGCCGGACTCCCCCAGGCCGAATTGACGACGCGGCTGGAACTACAGCCAGCATCGGGTCCTGGCCGCATTTTGAGCAACAGTCAGCCGGTCCACAACACGATTCCATTTGAGATGTGGCCGACGCCGCTGTTTTTGATTGATCATGTAGACGGCCGTATCCCTGATTATATGACACCGGGTACCTATCGCCTCATACTGCGCTTCTTCGATGGCAAGGGGACGATGGTGTACGAAACTGGGTTAGGAACGCTGACTCTTGAAAAAAGCCAGCGCATTTTTGACCCGCCGCTCACGCAAAACCGGCTCGACGCCTTGTTTGGCAATGAAATCAACTTGTTGGGCTATGATCTGGTGGCTAACGGGGATAATCAGGTTGCGCTAACGCTGGTCTGGCAGGCGAAAACGGTTCCGGCAGATGATTACACGGTATTTGTCCATTTGCTGGGGCAGGATGGCGTCTGCTGCCTGTGGCAGGCGGATGTGATGCCGCAGCAAAACCAGTACCCGACCAGCCGCTGGCTGCCGGGTGAAGTGGTGGTGGATACGGCCGCTCACCAATTCACGCGCGTCACCCTCAACATTCCCGTTACACCTGCGCCCGCTTTTGCCAGTAGCGCATGATGCCATCAACACTCATGTAAAGCGGATTGGCGGCGGCATACTGGT
>JBNKZT010000220.1:0-10200 GCA_050301775.1 Promineifilaceae bacterium (SeqCode) | reverse complement strand
TTCTTCGATGCCCGCTTGGGTTCCTTCCGGGCCGTTGCGGTCGGTCACTTCGTAGCACAGGGCGGCGCGGACACCGGCCAACTCGACGGCGTCGGCTACTTGATCCAATGAATTGTTGATGGCGTTGGGGCTGGCGTGGTGGTCGATGAGCGTCGTTGTACCATGCTTGATAGCATCTACCAAGCTGACCAGGGCGCTGTACTCCACGTCAATGTCGAGTAATGCGCGATCCAGCCGCCACCACAACCGCTCTAAAATCTCGGGAAAATCTTTCATTGGCGGGCCGGGAATGCCCATGCCGCGGGCGAATGCGCCGTAAAAATGGGTGTGGGCGCAGATGTTGCCGGGCATGACCAACTGCCCGCGGGCGTCCATTTGTTTAGTGGTAGGATATTTGGCTGCCAGGTCGGTTGAAGCGCCCATGTCGGCGATACGGCCGTTCCTCAACAGCAGCCCGCCCCCGTCAATAATCTCATTGGATTCACCCCAGGTCACTAAACGGCCGTTGGTAATCAATAATTCAGACATCATGATTGATTTCAGTCCTCCTTCTTATGCAGGCATTATCGGTTCATTTTTTTACGTTTCTCTAATAACATGTGGGCCATTCTTCAACTATAATACATTTCTTGACAGGTCAAAGCGTTTCGCTAAACTGTACGTAAGAATATCACAACTGACCGCGTCTACTAAACTGTAGCAGGAAATTATTTGATTTAAGGAGCAAGTAAAATGGCAACTCCATTAGCAGTTACCGATGAAACTTTTCAAACTGAAATTATAGAATCCGACAAACCAGCCCTGGTTGATTTTTGGGCCGATTGGTGTGGCCCTTGCCGCATGATAGCCCCCTCCGTTAAGGAAATTGCCGCCGAGTACGGCGATTCACTCAAAGTCGCTAAAGTAGACGTGGATGAAAACCCGGCTATTCCTGGACGTTATGGCATCGTCGGCATCCCCACCCTCATGCTTTTCAAAAATGGTGAAGTCGTGGAACGTATCGTTGGCGCTTTACCCAAAGATCGCATTTTGGCACAGGTCCTACCCCATCTGGAAACGGCCGCTGCCTAAACGATTGATTCGTCTCAATCAAATATCGATTTCATAACGCTCACCCGAAGTCAGGGTGGGCGTTTTCTTTTCCATCCTTTAATTGTAACTGTTAAGCCCGTTGCCTGAGCTTGTCGAAGGCAACGGGCTTAGTAATAAAACGGGTTGAAGCCGCAACAAGACAATTGTTCGTTTATCACACATGACGCCATATACAGCGCTCACTTTAATCAGGTTGGGCGTTTTTGTTACCAGGCGTAGGCTGCTGTTTTCACGCCCCCTTTACCTTAAAAGTTCAAGATTGCATCTTCACATAAATGGAGGTTTGGTGTATACTGATGGCTAATTGTGGTATAAAGTGGTGCGAAGTGGGGTGATTTTACACGAAACGCCCGCTAAAACAGGATAAAATGGGGCAATTGAAACATTTGTTCTATAAAATAACTGACCATTTGTAACTGACAATCACTATCAAATCATTATGTTTCTGGGCGAATTTACACACACGATTGACGATAAGGGCCGCATCACCATTCCGGCCAAGTATCGCGGGCTGCTGGCTCCGGGATTGGTGGTGACGCGCGGGTTTGACCAGAATCTGATGCTTTACCCATTGGATGGCTGGCAGGATTTGGCCCAGCGTATTGCGGAACGGCCGTTATCCGATGAAGATATGCGTGCTTTTCGTCGTCGCGTCTTTTCTGGTGCCGCCGATCTAACCCCTGACCGGCAAGGACGAATTTTAGTTCCACAGTATTTGCGTGATTTTGCCGGGATTGATGGCGAAGTCGTCATCGCCGGCATGTTCGACTACCTGGAAATCTGGAGTGTCGAGGCCTGGCAGTCGGTAAGAGAATCAATAGAAGCCACCAGCGATGCGGATCGCTGGGAGGATTTGGGAATTTAAAAAGGAAATGTGATGCGTCATACGTGATGCGTCAAATGATCTGTAGAGAATGACGCATGACGAATGACCACATACCCGTTCTCTATCACGAAGTATTGCAATTGTTACGGCCCCAGCCAAACGGCCGTTACCTGGACGCAACATTAGGCGCTGGCGGGCATACTGCCGGCATTTTGCAAACATCTGCGCCCACCGGGCGCATTTTAGCCTTTGACCGGGACCCGGAAGCAATTGCTTTCGCCCGGCAGCAGTTGGCCATTTACGGCGATCGCGTAACCTACGTCAACGCCAGTTACGCCGCCATGGGCCAACTGGCCCCGGCCAACGGCTTTACCGCATTGGATGGCATTTTGCTCGATTTAGGCTTGTCATCCCGCCAGCTAGAGAGTGCCGAGCGCGGCTTTTCCTTCATGAAGGACGGCCCGCTCGATATGCGGTTTGACCCCACACAAGGGGAAACGGCCGCAGACCTGATTAACAATTTATCCGAGACAGAACTGGCCGACATCTTCTGGAAATACGGTGAAGAACGGCGCAGCCGCCGCCTGGCGCGGGCAATCGTCAACAACCGGCCCTTTACCCACACCCGCCAACTGGCTGATCTGGTAGCGGCGCAGGTCAAAGGACGCGAACGCATTCACCCGGCAACGCGTATCTTCCAGGCGTTGCGCATAGCCACTAACCATGAGTTAGAAGCCGTCGAAACCGGTATTCCGGCAGCGATTGGCTTACTCAAACCGGGCGGTCGCATTGCTGTCATCAGCTTTCATTCGTTGGAGGATCGATTTGTTAAACAATTGTTCCGTCGTTTGAGTCAGAGCTGCACCTGCCCGCCGCAGCAGCCAGTTTGCACCTGTGGTGGGAAAGCGACCTTGCGGCTCATCACGCGCAAGGCAATGAAGGCCTCGGAAGCGGAAATTCAGCAAAATCCACGCAGCCGCAGCGCCCGGCTGCGGGTGGCAGAAAAAATGGCAGTTGGAGAATAAAACGCTTTATAAATGGAAACGACGATGCGCTCTTCACGGCAAAAACGAGAACAAGCCAAACAGTTCAAACGGCTCACCGAGGCTCAAGCGGCCCTGGGGTGGGGCGTTATTTTGCTTTTAAGCACCTTGTTGGGGGTCATTTATTTAAGCCAGGCCAGCAGTATTGCCACCATTGGCCTGCGGGTACAGAATTTGCAAGAAGATTTGGATTTCATGAAGCGGGATAATTCTGCCCTGGAACGGCAAATTGCTGAAGCGCAATCTTTGGAACGTTTGCAGCAGGAGGCGCTTCGTTTGGGTTTTATCCAGGCCCAATCTGACCAGATTGAATATATTGTTGTGGCCGATTATCCGGTGATGCCGGAGTCAATCGAGCCAATTGTAACCCCATCTGTTTCTGTTCCGCCAGCAGAAACCATCGGTGATGTATTGTGGTTATCGCTGCGCAGCAGCATCAGCAACATGATTTATGGAGAAGCAAGTGAACAGTAATCAAGGGTTAAATGGCAGTCAACTGAGGCGGCTTTGGGTGATTGTCACAGTTTTGATTGTGGCGACGGTTGTTGTGACCGGTCGATTGGTGGCTTTTCAACTGTTGCAGGTTGTTCCCTGGACCGGCTGGGCCGGTGAAGAAGAATTGGTCGTAGATGATCCGGAACGGGGTGTTATTTATGACCGGAACGGGGCAATCCTGGCCTCAAACGGGGCTGATTATCAGGTCAGTGCCGCTCCGAATAATGTGAACGATCCGGAAGAATTAGCGACAGCCCTTTCTTCGATCCTTGAAGAACCGCGTTACGAGATTTTATCCACGTTGCAGCTTGATCGTGAATATGTGATGCTGGCCGGGCGCGTTTCACCAGCTGTTGCCAAAACAATTGAAACATTGCCTTATGAAGGCGTGGAATTGGCGCCTTTGTCGCGACGGTTTTACCCGCAGGGCAAGATGTTGTGCCATACGCTGGGTTACGTTGACTTCAACGGAGATGGTGGTGGCGGCATCGAGGGGAATTATCAGCAGGAGCTGGCAGGACAGGCGGCCAGCGCGACATTGAATCGGTCGCCATTGAGTACGCAGTATAGTGTCATTGCCCGCGAAGGGGCTGATTTGATATTGACGATTGATCGTTCTGTGCAAAGTTTGGTGGAAACGCATTTGCGCCGGGCGATACAGGAGCATGGAGCAGTAAGCGGCGAGATTATTGTGATGGATCCGCGAACGGGCGCGATTCTGGCCATGGCGGCGTCGCCTTGTTTTGACCCTTACACTTTTTATGACGAAACTGATGAATCGGTCTTTTTGAATCCGTTTGTAACGCGCCAATATGAGCCGGGTTCGGTGATGAAGCTGGTGACGATGGCGGCGGCTTTGGATTCGGGTACGGTGACACCGCAAACGACTTATTATGATGCCGGTGTGCTAGAAACGGGCGGCCATTTGACTTACAACTGGGACCGCAGTGCGCCAGGTACAACGGACATGACGACGCTGTTGTCGCGCTCTTTGAATGTTGGGGCAGCGACGATTGCGACGTGGATGGGGCCGGAAACATATTACAGCTATTTGCAGCGGTTTGGCTTTGGCCGGCCGACAGGGATTGATTTGATGTCGGAATCGGGTGGTTTAATGCCGCTGCCGGGGGATCCGTTGTGGACGGAATCGTTCTTAGCGACGAATGCGTATGGCCAGAGTTTGGCCACAACGCCGCTGCAAATGATCACGGCCGTTTCCGCTCTGGCCAATGGTGGCGAGATGATGCAGCCCTACCTGGTGCAGAAGATTGATAATGGTGGGGATGTTTATGAGCATACGCCGACTGTGCTCAGTCGTCCCATCAGTGCGGAGACGGCGCGACAGGTAACAAGTATGGCGGTGACGGCCGTTGCCAGTGAAGTGCCGGAAGCGCAAATTGAGGGGTATACCATCGCCGGCAAAACCGGTACGGCCCAGATCGCCGAAAACGGCATTTACCTGCCCAACGACGTGATTGGCTCCTTCATCGGCTGGCTGCCGGCTGACGACCCGGAAATCATCATCATGGTTAAACTGGATCGGCCCACAAGTGCACCCTGGGGGTCGATGACAGCGGCCCCCACTTTTGCCGATTTAGCCTCAGAACTGGTCGTTTTACTGGGCATTCCGCCAGACGACGTACGCCTGCGGGCCGACGTCCTGGCGGCGAGGCAAGAGAACTAAAAATTAGGAGTGATGAATGCTGAATGATGAAGTAAAAACCATTCAGCATTTATCGTTCACCATTCATCATTATGTTGAATCTTGGTCATTTTCTCGAAGCGTTAAGCTTAAGACCTGGTGGCTACCAGCCGACCGGCACGGAACCGGCGATTACCTCGGTGGTGATTGACAGCCGGGAGGCGGAGCCGGGCAGTTTGTTCGTGGCGTTTGCCGGCGAGCAGGTGGATGGCCATGATTATGTGCCGACTGCTTTTGAGCGCGGTGCTGTGGCTGCGCTGGTGCAGCAGGCCGTGCCCGGTGACCATTTGACGATTGATTTGCGCGGTCCGGTCCATCAAACGGTACCGTCTGTAACTAAAATTAGCACGCCAGTTTGCTTATTGGTTGACGATACGCTGGCAGCACTGCAAGTGGCCGCCAAAGCATGGCGGGAACAGTTCCCGATTCGGGTGATTGGCATTACGGGCAGCGTGGGCAAAACCAGCACCAAGGAGCTGGTTTACTCTGTGCTTTCCCGCCGCTACCCCACGCTAAAATCGGCCGGTAATCAGAACAATGAAATCGGCTTGCCCCTGACTTTATTAAAATTACAGCGTCATCACCAACGGGCTGTGCTGGAAATGGGTATGTACACGACCGGTGAGATTTCGCGGCTTTGTGATTTGGCCCAGCCAGAGATTGGCGTTTTGACCATCGTTGGACCGGTGCATTTGGAGCGGGCGGGCAGTATGGATGCGATTGTGGCGGCCAAGCAGGAATTGGTGGAAGCGCTGCCGGAATATGGCACGGCCGTTCTCAATAAAGACGACGAGCGCGTGATGGGGATGGCGGCGCACACGAAGGCTTCTATTTTTACTTATGGACTGGACAGCAGCGCCGATTTATGGGCCGACAACATCCGCTCGATGGGCCTGGAAGGGATTGGTTTTACACTACACTATGGCCGGGAAGCGATGAATGTCCAGGTGCCGCTGCTGGGCCGGCACAGCGTTCATACCGCGCTGCGGGCGGCTGCTGTGGGTTTGGTGGATGGTATGAGCTGGCCGGAAATTGTGGCCGGTTTGAGCGAAACCAAAGCGCAGCTGCGTTTGGTGGCTGTTCCTGGACCGAAGGATTCAATTATTATCGACGATACATACAATTCCAGCCCTGATTCGGTGCTGGCGGCTTGTAACTTGTTGAAGGATTTGGACGGCCGTCACGTCGTTGTTTTGGGCGACATGCTGGAACTGGGTCATATGGCCGAGGCGTCGCATCGGTTGGTGGGCCGCCGGGCGGTTGAAGTGGCTGATATTTTGGTCACAATTGGCCAACTGGGCCGGATTATTGGTGAGGAAGCGTTAACAGTGGGGATGCCGGTTGACCGGGTGACGATGGTAGATGATGCGGTAACGGCCGTGTCCATTCTCGAAGAAATTATTCAGGAGGAAGACGTTGTTTTAATCAAAGGTTCCTTGGGAATGCGCATGGATCGCATCGTGGCTGCACTGGGGAGGGATAGCTGATGCCCTTTGCTTTAACCCTCGGCGGCGTAACTTTCTTGATGGCGGTTATTTGGGGCAGTCCTCTTGTGGAATTGATGCGCCGCTTCAAATTGGGCAAACAGATCCGCATCGATGGACCGCAGACCCATCAATCTAAAATGGGCACACCGGCCATGGGCGGCATCCTGATCGTGGCCTGGGTCGTGTTGATTAGCGTCATCGTCAACATCGTGCAGATCATTCAGGCGTTGGAAGTGGCCGAGAGCGTCGTTATCCCGCTTGGCGTGATGGTTGCCTACTCGATTTTGGGCGGCATCGATGATTACCAGGGCTTCCGCCTGCGGCCTGGCGAAGGGATGCGGGCGCGAGTCAAGATTTTGTACCAGTTAGCGATTGCCCTGGTAGCTGCCGTTTTGATCTATTTTGTCGTGAACGATAGTCATGGCTGGATGGCTATTCCCACGGTGCCGGTCTTGATCAATATTGGCATTTTGTATATTCCCATGGCCGTCATCACCATTACCGGCATGGCCAATGCGGTCAATATCACCGATGGGCTGGATGGATTGGCCGGGATCATTGCGGCGACAGCGTTTGCTTCTTACGGCATCATTGCTTTTTTACAAGACCAGCAGTTTTTAGTTGTTTTTTCGTTTATTGTGGTCGGTGCTTGTTTTGCTTTTCTTTGGTTTAATGCCAAACCGGCTCAGATGTTCATGGGCGATGTGGGATCGCAGGCGCTGGGCGGCGCGCTGGGTGTCGTGGCGTTAATGACCAATCAATGGTTGATTTTGCCGATTATTGCGGCCGTTCCCATCGCCACCATGTTATCAACGACGCTGCAAGTGTTGTATTTCAAATGGACCGGCGGCAAGCGGTTGTTCAAGATGGCCCCGCTGCACCATCATTTTGAGTTGATTGGCTGGAGCGAGACGCAAATTGTGCAGCGCTGGTGGCTGATTGCTATTCTAGCTGGGATGCTAGGCGTGGCCCTCGCTTTGATTTAGCGAGAAATCCGATTTCTTCAAGAAATCGGATTTCTGGAGCGTGATGGACGATTTTAATGGCAAACGGCTGGTCATCATGGGGCTGGCAAGACAGGGCAGGGTTTTGGCCCGTTTTGCGGCTGAAGCCGGGGCCAGGGTGACGGTGACGGATATGCGTCCGATGGCGAAGCTGGGCGAGGTTATGGCCGAACTGGCTGATTTGGATATTGAATATGTTTTAGGAGAACATCCTATGAGTTTATTGGAAAAGACGGACGTGTTGGCGATTAGCGGTGGTGTCCCGGCGGACGCGCCGCTGGTGCTGGCCGCACGAGAACGGGGAATCCCGGTAACGAATGATTCGCTGGAGTTTGCGCGCCGGGCGCCAACGGCCGTTATCGGTATTACCGGTTCGGCAGGCAAAAGTACAACAACGGCGCTGACTGGTGTGATGGGGCAGATGGCCCGGCGGCGTACCTGGGTGGGTGGCAACATTGGCCGTCCTTTGCTGGCCGATTTGCACAAAATGGGACCGGATGACGTGGTCGTGCAGGAGTTGTCTAGCTTCCAACTGGAAATTTGGACGCAAAGCCCGCCGGTGGCCGCCGTGCTCAATATCACGCCCAACCATCTGGATCGGCACAAGACGATGGCGGCGTATGCTAATGCCAAGGCGAATATTTTGCGCTACCAGTCGGAGGATGGAACGGCCGTACTCGCCGCCGATGATCCCGGAGCCATGATGCTCAAATCCTTGGTTAAGGGCCGTTTACGCACGTTTAGCCTGGAACAGGAAGTGGAAGACGGTGCCTTTGTGCGCGACAGGCAAATCTGGCTGCGCAACGGCAAAGATGTCCCGGTTTGCGATTTGAATGACATTAAACTGCGCGGTCAACACAATGTGCGCAATGTGCTGGCCGCTGTTACGCTGGCCGATTCCATCGGCCTGCCGGTGGCAGCGATGCGCCAGGCGATTGACATGTTCACCGGTGTAGAACATCGGCTGGAATTGGTACGGGTGTTGAACGATGTGCAGTATATCAATGATTCCATCGCTACCGCTCCGGAACGGGCGCTGGCGGCCATCAATGCCTTTTCCGAACCGCTCATTTTGCTGGCCGGCGGCAAGGACAAGGATATGGTTTGGGATGCCTGGGCCGAACGGGTGCGCGACCGGGTTAAACATGTAATTCTGTTTGGTGATATGGCGGAAATGATGGAAAGTCGTTTGTCTGGCATGTCG
Organism: Promineifilaceae bacterium (SeqCode); assembly: GCA_050301775.1. Classification (GTDB taxonomy): domain Bacteria; phylum Chloroflexota; class Anaerolineae; order Promineifilales; family Promineifilaceae; genus JACKCC01. The sequence goes on along the minus strand of JBNKZT010000220.1, from coordinate 1,347 downwards.
GGCTTGACCAGAGTGGAAACGATGGCAGAAGCGGTGAAAGTGGCGGGGGATACGGCCGTTGCCGGTGATGTTGTTCTGCTCTCCCCTGGCGGTACCAGCTTCGACGCCTTCACCGATTTTGCAGAACGAGGCGAAATTTTTAGAGAGTTAGTCAAAAAATTGTAGCGGAAGGGAATTATGACAAGCGTAAATGTGGTTCGTAAACGCAGCGTCCGGGTCCATCCAGCACTCAAGCTCCAATTTGATTATTGGATGCTGCTCATCATGGCCGGTCTGTTGATTCTAGGCATGTTGATCGTCTACAGCAGCACTTTTTGGTTAGGGATTGAAGCCAAAGACGGCGACGCTTTGTATTATATCCGGCGGCAGTTCGTGGCTTTTCTGCTGGGTGGATTGAGTATCATCCTCATCATGCAGTTCGATTACCATGTTTTACGCCGATTTTCCGTGCCTGTTTTGGTGATCACTTTAGTAGGTCTGGTTGCTGTCCTCTTTTTTAGCGAAGCGATTTTTGGGGCCAAGCGCGGTATCGTTGAAGGGTCCTATCAGCCTTCCGAGGTGGCGAAACTGGTAACATTTATTTACATTGCCCATTGGCTTTCATCTAAAGGCGACCGGATTAAAGATTTGACCTATGGGCTGATTCCTTTTTCCGTTATTACCGGTGTCGTTTGCGCGTTAATTGTCTTGCAGCCCGATTTGAGTACATCCGGCTTGATTGCTCTGGTCAGTTTTACGCTGTTTTTTGTGGCCGGGGCCGATTGGCGGCAGTTTGCCGCAGCCGGGCTGTTGGGCGGCGCAGTTTTCTCTATCCTGATTACGACACTGCCTCATGCATCGGCCCGCCTGGCAGAATATTTGCAAACACTGCAAGACCCGACCCAGGCCGGCTGGCAGGTGCGCCAGGCGATTGTGGCTTTAGGCCGCGGTGGTGTCACCGGTGTTGGCCTGGGCGCCGGCATTCAAAAGTATGGTGCGCTGCCGGCAGCGCATACGGATGGCGCCTTTGCTATTTTAGGTGAGGAATTAGGTTTGATTGGCACGCTGGCTTGTATTGTTTTACTGGCACTGCTGGTCTGGCGCGGGCTGTTGACGGCGTGGCGGGCACGGGATGGATTTGGCGGCTTGCTGGCACTGGGTATTACTTGCTGGATTGGTTACCAATCGTTGATGAATATTGCGGTGATAACGGCCGTTATGCCCTTCACCGGTATTCCTCTGCCCTTTTTAAGCTACGGCGGCTCATCACTGCTCATCACCATGCTGGGTATGGGCATCTTGCTCAACATTTCGCGGGATGCGGCTATTACCCAACGCGCTCAACCGCGAAGGAGCAGGAATTAAAGA
>JBNKZT010000219.1:0-10229 GCA_050301775.1 Promineifilaceae bacterium (SeqCode) | reverse complement strand
CAGCCTGTTGAGCCGGGCGGCGCTGCCCTGTTCGTTGTTCGTCCTGGGTGCGTCGCTGACTACTTATAAAATTGCTGGTCATTTGTCAGAAGCGTGGCTGATTATCGGCTTGAAGATGGTCTTGCAGCCGCTGCTGGTCTGGATTTTGGTCTTTCGGGTATTTGAGATAGACCCTTTGTGGGGCACGGTGGCGGTGATGGCCGCCGGGATGCCGGTGGGCATTAACGCTTACATGTTTGCCCAAAAATATCAGACAGGTATTGCGGTGTTGTCAACGGCCGTATTGCTCTCCACCATCTTCGCTATATTTAGCCAGTCATTCTGGCTACTGCTCTTAAATTGAACAGGAAATGATTATGATGAACCACTTACCAGAAAATCGTTATTTTTCAGCCGATCCGGCCCAACAGCAAATCGCCCTGGCCCTGTACCGGACAGTCGCCGACTTGCCGCTGGTCTGCCCGCACGGCCACGTCGATCCGCGTTTGTTTGCCGACCCCGATTTCCAGTTTGGTTCCCCGGCCGAACTACTGCTGATTCCCGATCATTACATTTTCCGCATGTTGTACTCCCAGGGCATTCAATTGGAAGCGCTGGCCGTACCCCGACAAGATGGCGGCGCAGTGGAAAGCGATCACCGCAAAGCATGGCAGTTGTTTGCCGACCATTTTTACCTGTTTCGCGGCACCCCCACCGGCATCTGGCTAAGGGATGAATTGGTCAATGTTTTTGGCGTGACGCAGAAGCTCAACAGCGAAAACGCCCAGGCCATCTATGACCAGATTGACGAAAAATTGAAATCACCTGAATTCCGGCCGCGCCAGTTGTACGGCCGTTTCAACATCGAGGTACTGTGTACAACGGACGCGGCGACGGATACGCTGGCCCATCATCAGGCAATACGCGAGTCGGGCTGGAACGGCCGTATCCTGCCCACCTTCCGCCCCGACGCCGTCATCAACCTGGACATCGAGAACTGGCGCGACAACATCAACGCATTGAGCCAGGTTTCCGGCATCGATGTCATCGATTACCGCACATTCCTTGATGCGTTGACCCAGCGCCGCGCCTTCTTCAAGGAAATGGGGGCCAAAGCGACCGATCATGCCGCGCTGACGGCGTATACGGCCGTACTCTCCGACCACGAAGCCGACGCCATTTTCCAGCGGGCGCTGCGCGGCCAGGCCACGGCCGAGGATGCAGCCCAATTCACCGGCCACATGCTCGTCCAGATGGCCCGGATGAGTACGGAAGACGGGTTGGTGATGCAGCTTCACGTCGGCTCGTACCGCAATCACAACGAGGTGATTTTCAACCGATTTGGGCGCGATATGGGAGCCGATATTCCGATGACGACAAAGTTCACGCGAGGGTTACGGCCGTTACTCAACCAGTTCGGCAACGATCCCCGCTTCAGCCTCATCCTGTTCAACCTGGACGAAACGACCTACGCCCGCGAACTCGCGCCGCTGGCCGGGCATTATCCGGCCGTCAAATTGGGACCACCCTGGTGGTTCCACGACAGCCTCAACGGGATGCGCCGCTACTTCGATCAGGTGATGGAAACGGCCGGCATCTACAACACGGCCGGCTTCAACGACGACACCCGTGCCTATCCCTCCATCCCCGCCCGCCATGATTTATGGCGGCGGGCGGCGGCCGATTGGGTGGCCGGTCTGGTCATGCGCCACATCGTGGACGATGCCGACGGGACCGAGATGGTGCGGGCGCTGGCCTACGACCTGGCGAAGCAAGCATACAATTTGGAGGATGATTAGATTATTGAGGGGATTGGAGACTAGAGACTGGAGATTAAAGTAATCTCCAATCTCTAGTCTCCAGTCTCTTAAGAACATGAGGAAACAATCATGAGCGATATTGTGCAGAAGTTAGGCGAGATTGGGATTATTCCGGTGGTGGCGATTGATGATGCGGCAACGACCGTTCCCCTGGGTCAGGCCTTACTCGACGGCGGTCTGCCCTGTGCCGAAATCACCTTTCGTACCGCCGCCGCCGCCGAAGCCATCCGGCAAATGAGCGCTGCCCATCCCGACATTTTGGTGGGCGCGGGCACGGTCTTGACCGTTGATCAGGCCGCCCAGGCCAAAGCGTCTGGAGCCAAATTCATCGTTACACCCGGTTTTGATGCGCGTGTAGTAGACTGGTGCCTGGCCAATGACCTGCCCATCACCCCCGGCGTCATGACACCCACCGACATCAATCAAGCCCTGGCCAAAGGGCTGAACGTTCTCAAATTCTTCCCGGCTGAGGCGGCGGGCGGCGTCAAAACGCTCAAGGCGATTGGCGGGCCATATGTGGGCGTCAAGTTCATCCCCACCGGCGGCATCAACGCCAACAACCTGGCCGATTACCTGCGCCTGCCGATGGTTCATGCCTGCGGTGGCAGCTTCATGGTGCAAAAGAAGCTCATTGCCGCCGGTGAGTTTGACAGGATTCGGGAATTGGCGGAAACGGCCGTTGCCATTGTTCAATCAACCCGTTCTGTAGGTTGAAACCTACAGCTAGGAAAAAAGTGCGTTCAAATGCACTCAGATTAAACCTGTTTCAACAGGTTTCCCAATTTAGCTGTAGATTTCAATCTACAGGGAGAATATCATGAGTAAACGAGTAATAACATTAGGCGAAATCATGCTGCGCCTCAAATCCCCCGGATTCGAGCGCTTCTTTCAATCGCCCACGCTGGAGGCTACCTTTGGCGGCGGGGAGGGCAACGTGGCCATCTCCCTGGCCAACTTTGGGCTGGACGTTTCCTTTGTGACCGCCCTGCCCAAGAATCCGATTGCCGACGCCTGTGTCCGCTTTTTACGCGGCTACGGCGTGGACACCGGCCATATCCGGCGCGGCGGCGAACGGATGGGGATTTACTTTTTGGAGGGCGGGGCCAATCAACGGCCGTCCAACGTCGTTTACGACCGCGCCCATTCAGCCATTGCGACGGCAGCGGCAGACAGCTTCGATTGGGAGACCATTTTCGAGGGGGCCGGCTGGTTCCACATCACCGGCATCACCCCGGCCTTGAGCGAAACGGCGGCTGAATTGGCGATAACGGCCGTTCGCGCCGCCAAAGCGCATGGCCTCACCGTTTCCTGCGATTACAACTTCCGCAAAAAACTGTGGCAGTACGGCAAAACCGCGCCGGAAGTGATGGGCGAACTGGTCAAATACGTCGATGTGGGCATTGCCAACGAGGAGGATTGTCAAAAATCGCTGGGCGTGAAACTGGAAGACGGCGACGTGGATCATGCCGTCACCTCAGGTGCGCTGGACACGGCGCGGTACGAAGCATTGGCAAAAAAGATGTTCGCCACCTTCCCCAATTTGAAATATCAAGCCATCACCCTGCGCGAGAGTTACAGCGCCGATCACAACGGCTGGTCGGCCTGCCTGTACAACGGCACAGAGTTCTACCTCAGCCGCCGCTACAACATCACCGACATCGTTGACCGGGTGGGCGGGGGCGACTCCTTTGCCGCAGGTCTCATTTACGGCCTGCACACCGGCATGGCCGACGAAAACGCACTAAACTTTGCCGTCGCCGCGTCCTGCCTTAAACACAGCATCTCCGGCGATGTCAACCTGGTCACCGTACCCGAAGTTGAGCGGCTGATGCAGGGTGATGCCTCCGGGCGCGTACAGCGATGAGTGATTTACTATTAGATCGGAATTTTTGCCGCGAATTTCACAAATTTAACGAATTAAATCTCTTCTTCGTGTAATTCGTGTAATTGGTGGCCAACTTTGGAATAATCAATGAACATTTACGAAACGTCTATTATTGAACATGAAGGAACGACTTATTCGCTGGCCCGGCTGGCGAATGGGGAAAAGCAGCTGGTGGTGACAGGGGACACGGCCGTTTTCTCCGGCACAATTCAAGATGGCCAACTGGTCTGTGATCTGACCCACGACAATGCGGCAGCGCTGCGTTCGCGGCTTCCCTGGCTGAACCCGACGCCGTTGGGCTTGCAAACCTCCTTTGGTTTTGGCGACCGCATCGACCTGGCGACACCGGGGCACGTGGCCGCGTTACGCGCCGCCGGTGGCAGCATCGCCCCTATATTTGCCCAGCAGTCGGTGCGGGAAAATGCGCGCATCGGGCGTACACCGCAGGAAGTGATGGACGATGCCATGTGGGGTATTTTTGAGACGGGTTGGAACGGCCGTTGGGGAGCCGATGCCGACCATGTCAAAGAAATCGCCCATGTGACGCCGTTTGTGCAGGCCGGCTACACATTTTACACCATTGACCCCAGCGACCACGTGGACAACGACGCGCAAACAGATGATTTGGCGACACTGCAGCAAAAAGCGGCGGCGCTCCCCTGGCCGCAGTTGGGTTCAACTGCGGCCGCAATGATTGCCGAATACTGCGCAGCCCCGATTGTGCTGGATGACGTAACGCTGCATTTTGACGAGGAAGTGCTGCTGCGGGCGTTGGCGAAATACGGCCGTTCCCTGGCCCACACCCTGACCATCACCGCCGAAATTCGGCAGCAGATGCACGGTAAACCCTTTGACCTGGAAATGTCGGTAGATGAAACCGACACCCCCACTTCCGCCGAAGAGCATTACTTCATTGCCAATGAACTGCTCAAACGGAACATACCCGTCGTCAGTCTGGCTCCCCGGTTTGTGGGTAAGTTTCAGAAAGGGGTCGATTACATGGGCGATCTGGCCGAATTTGAAGCGGAACTGGCCAAACACGCGTCCATCATGCGCCACTTTGATGCCTACAAACTCAGCATCCACACCGGCTCGGACAAGTTCAGTATTTATGGGATGATTAACCGGTATGCCAACGGCCGTGTCCACGTCAAAACCGCCGGAACCAGCTATCTGGAAGCCCTGCGCGTCATCAGTTCGACAGATCCGGCCCTGTTCCGTAAAATCCTGGACTTGGGCCACGAACGGTTTGCCACAGACCGCAAAACGTATTACATTGACTGTCGGCCGGAGAATGTCCCCGCTGGCAACCAGCTAATGAACGCCGAACTGCCCGCCTTGCTGGATGATTTTGATGCCCGGCAGCTGCTGCATGTGACGTTTGGTTCAGCGTTGGATGAATACGGCCGTGATCTCCAAACCGACCTGCTGGACCACGAAACCGAGTACGAAGCGGCCCTAACCGCCCATTTTGGGCGGCATATCACACCTTTTATTTGAGCAAAGAGACAATGAATTTACAAGAACTAACCCAACTTTATGATTTTACCGGCAAAACGGCCGTCATCACCGGCGGCACAGGCGTATTGGGCGGCGAAATAGCCTGCGCCCTGGTGGGCTGTGGCGCCAACGTTGCCGTCCTGGATCGCAATCCCAACCTGCCCGACGAGTTGAAAGTACCGATGGATGCCGGGCCAGGCAAATATCTGGTAGCCTACGCCGACGTTTTGCAGCGTGACCTGCTGGCAGAAGCGGGCCAAACGGTACTGGATAACTTCGGCGCGGTAGACATCCTCATCAACGCCGCCGGAGGTAACCATCCTCAGGCCACCACCAACCCGGAACAATCCTTCTTTGACCTGCCGCCGGAAGCGCTGCGCTTTGTCTTTGACCTGAATCTGATAGGAACGATACTACCCAGCCAGGTGTACGGCCGTATCATGGCCGAAAAGGGCGCGGGCGTCATCCTCAACTTTTCTTCAATGGCCGCGTTTTCACCGCTGACCCGCGTGGTTGGTTACGGCGCGGCCAAAGCTGGCGTCAGCAATTTCACCCAGTGGCTGGCCGTTCACATGGCCCAGGAATACAGTCCCAAAATCCGGGTAAACGCGCTGGCCCCCGGCTTTTTCATCGGCAAACAAAACCGCGCCCTGCTGCTCAATGAAGACGACAGCCTGACACCGCGCGGGCAAACCATTATTGACCACACCCCCATGGGGCGGTTTGGCCAGGCAAATGAGCTGCTGGGGACGGCGCTCTGGCTGCTGTCGCCGGCCTCGGCTTTTGTCACCGGCATTACCGTTCCGGTGGATGGTGGTTTTTCGGCCTTCAGCGGCGTGTAGCCGTTGGTCGATTTTCAAAATCGACCTACAGAAATAGGACGCGGATTTTTCTTTGATCTGTGAAATCGGCGCAATCTGTGGATTATTTTCCTGAGGAGAGGTAATCATGTTGACAAAGAGGATTGTTGCGCCGGAGCAGCAGTTGCTTGACGATGATACAGTGCGGCAGACGTTAACGGCCGTACTGGAAAAACAACACACCGGGCAAAAAGTGCTGGTCCTCATTCCCGACCACACCCGTACCATCCCGCTGCCGCTGCTGTTTAGCGGCCTGGTGGAGAGCTTACACGATACCCGCCAGCTTGATTTCATGGTGGCACTGGGTACGCATCCGCCCCTGCCGCCTGACCAATTGAACCGGCTGATTGGCATCACCGACGAAGAGCGGCAGACCACCTTCCGGCACGTCGGCCTGCTCAACCACGCCTGGGATGCGCCGGAAGTGTTAACGCAAATTGGCACATTGGAGCAGGCTCAGATTCAGCAAATTGGCGGGGAACGCTGGCATCCAACATTGGGCGGCGATGTGGTCGTGAATATCAACCGGGCGATTCTGGATTATGACCACGTCCTGATTTTGGGGCCGACTTTTCCTCATGAGGTAGTCGGTTTTTCCGGCGGGGCCAAGTATTTCTTCCCCGGCATTTCCGGTGCGGATATGATTAACGTCACCCACTGGCTGGGGGCGCTGGCCGGGGTGCGCGGCACGATTGGCATCAAAGATACGCCGGTGCGGGCGATGATTCACGCCGCTGCCGAGTTTGTGCCCACGCCCACGACGCTGATTGCCCTGGTGGTCGTGGGTCGCGGGTTGGCGGGCATGTTTATCGGCGATGTCCGCTCGGCCTGGAGCGCCGCCGCCGATTTATCTTCCCAGCGACACATCATCTGGGTCGATAAGCCGTTCCGCCGGGTACTCTCCTGTGCGCCGTCGATGTACGATGAGCTGTGGACGGCCGGCAAGGCGATGTACAAACTGGAACCGGCGCTGGCCGAAGGTGGCGAATTGATCATTTACGCGCCGCATCTGGACGTAGTTAGTCACGTACACGGCCGTTACATTTACGAGATCGGCTACCATGTGCTGCCCTATTTCCTCAACCAATGGGACAAATTCAGCCACATCCCGTTGGGCGTTCTGGCGCACAGTACCCACGTGCGGGGTGACGGCCGTTACGAAAACGGCGTCGAATACCCACGCGCCTCGGTGCATCTGGCCACCCAACTGTCACCGGAATATTGTGCCCAACTGGCGCTAGGCTACGCCAATCCCGATGAGATCGACATTGGTGAATGGCAAGACCGGGAAGACGAAGGCATTTTGTACGTGCCCAAAGCGGGTGAGATGTTGTATCGGGTACGGCATTCAGAAATCGACACGAATGGCACAAATCTCACGAATGAAGCTTAAAAAATCGTGATCATTCGTGAAATTCGTGTCCAAAACGGGGTGGATTGCGACTAGAGAGTAGACATGAGTGACGTATTTGTGATGATGGGTGTTTCTGGCTGTGGTAAAACAACGATAGGGCAGGCGTTGGCCGACCGGCTCAACTGCCTGTTTTATGATGGCGACGATTTTCATCCGCCGGAAAACGTAACCAAGATGAGCAGCGGCATCCCCTTGAACGACGCTGACCGTACGCCCTGGCTGGCCCGGTTGGCGGCTTTAATTGAGCAGCATTTGGCGGAGGGAGAAACGGCCGTGCTCGCCTGTTCTGCCCTCAAAAAACAATACCGTGACCGGCTGCAGGTAAACGACCGGGTCCGGTTCATCTACCTGGAAGGTAGTTTCGACCTCATCTGGCAGCGGATGCAAGCCAGGGCCAACCATTACATGAAGTCCGACATGCTGCGCAGCCAGTTTGAGGCATTAGAGCCGCCTGCTGCCGATGAAGCTGTCACGATTTTTATCGATCAAGATGTAACTGAAATAGTGGCGCAAATATTACAAACAGCTAGAGGACAAAGCTAGAACTGGAGGGAACTTTCCTCTAGCTCAATCCTCTAGCTCTAGCTATTTAGGAGAACTTATGACACAGCAAGCAGATATTGGATTGATTGGGTTGGCTGTTATGGGCCAGAACCTCGTTTTGAACATGGACGATCACGGCTTCACCGTCGCCGTATTCAACCGCACCACCAGCAAGGTGGACCATTTCATCGAAAATGAAGCAAAGGGAACCAAAGTGATCGGGACCCATTCGTTGGAAGAACTGGTATCGGCGCTGAAACGGCCGCGCCGGGTGATGATCATGGTCAAGGCTGGTTGGCCGGTCGACGCAACGATTGAGCAGCTTGTTCCTTTGTTGGAACCGGGCGACATCATCATCGACGGCGGCAACTCGCACTACCCCGACTCCACCCGCCGCACCAAAGAACTGGCCGAAAAAGGCATTTTGTTCATCGGTACAGGCGTATCCGGCGGCGAAGAAGGGGCGCGGTTTGGCCCGTCTATCATGCCTGGCGGCGCACCGACGGCCTGGCCCCACGTCAAACCCATCTTCCAGAGCATTGCCGCCAAAGTGGCCGATGGCTCGCCTTGCTGCGATTGGGTGGGCGAGGAGGGAGCCGGTCATTTTGTCAAGATGGTGCACAACGGCATTGAGTATGGCGATATGCAGCTTATCTGCGAAGCGTATGATGTGATGCAGCACGCTCTGGGCCTGTCACCTGATGAAATGAGCGCGATGTTCACCGAATGGAATAAGGGCAAGTTGGACTCCTATCTCATCGAGATTACGGCCGATATTCTGGCTTACAAAGACGAAGATGGGCAGCCGATGGTGGACAAAATTCTGGACAGCGCCGGGCAAAAGGGAACGGGCAAATGGACGGCCGTTTCCGCCTTAGACAACGGCATCCCCCTCACCCTCATTGGGGAAGCCGTCTTTTCTCGCTTCCTGTCTGCGTTAAAAGAAGAACGGGTTACGGCTGCCGATGTGCTGGGTTCGTCCACTCCGGCTTATACCGGAGACAAAGCCGCCCTGGCTGCCGATTTGCAAGAGGCGTTGTTTGCCTCCAAGATTGTGTCCTATACTCAGGGGTACATGCTCATGCGCAGCGCCTCCGAGGAATTTGGCTGGAACCTGGCCTATGGCAATATCGCCCTGATGTGGCGCGGCGGCTGCATCATTCGAGCTGCCTTTTTGGATGACATCAAAGCGGCATTTAATGAAAATCCTAAGCTGAACAACTTGCTGCTGGCTCCCTTTTTCCAGACCCAGGTCCAGCAGGCGGAAAATGCCTGGCGGCGGGTGGTGAGTACGGCCGTATCCCTCGGCATCCCCGTTCCCGCCATGTCCAGCGCCCTGGCCTTTTACGATGGCTACCGGCGGGAGCGATTGCCAGCTAATCTGCTGCAAGCCCAGCGCGACTACTTTGGCGCTCACACTTACGAGCGGGTAGACAAACCGCGCGGCGAAGCCTTCCACACCAACTGGACGGGGCAAGGCGGTGATGTAACGGCCACGACGTATGACGCCTGATAGATCAGCAAGTCCAATGCAGCCTTACAAAACACAATCAAGTCGTATCGTCTGGTCTTGCCCCTGGTATAACATTCGTCAAGATGAAATTGTAACGGCCAACGGAGAGATGGGCGTTTACAATATCGTGCAGCATCCTGGCGCTGTTTGGATACTCCCGGTAACACCGGTCGGGGAAGTTGTGTTGATTCATACTTTCCGCTATGCTGTTAACGATTGGTGTTACGAGATCCCGGCCGGCAGTATCAACCCTGGCGAAAGTTTAGAACAGAGTGCGCGAAGGGAAATGCTGGAAGAAATTGGTGGTACGGCCGTTAATCTGGAATACATTGGCTGGTTTTACACGATGAACGGCATTGGTAATGAAAAAGCACACCTCTTCCTGGCCACTGACGTCAATCTTGGACAACCTGAGTACGAAGCAACCGAAGTAATGGAAGTGATCCCCATGCCCATTCCTGAAGTCTTGCGGATGGCTCAGAATAATGAAATCAGTGATGGACCATCAGCCCTGGCACTGCTGCTATGTGCTGAAAAATTACAGGCTTTGGCAGAAAAGGCGTGAAAAATCTGTAACTGTACGGGTCGTTTACCTTCGACAGGCTCAGGTAACGACCCGTACAGTTACAAAAATCTTTTATTAGAAAAGGACTATTCCATGAAACAAGCAACCGTCCCTGACCAACATGGTAAATTCGGACCTTATGGCGGCCAG
>JBNKZT010000218.1:0-10266 GCA_050301775.1 Promineifilaceae bacterium (SeqCode) | reverse complement strand
ATGATGGATTGGGCCGCTTTGTGCCCGCTGTCCACCGCTTCAATCACAAACGAAGTTCCCGATACGCTGTCACCGGCGGCAAAAACGCCTTCCCGCGTCGCTGCCAGTGTGTTGGGGTTGATGGCGATGGTTTGCTGCCGCGTCACGCCCACCCCGGCGTCATCGGGGATGAAGGCCAGACCGGCCCGCTGCCCGACGCTGAAAATAACTGTGTCGCATTCGATGACGTGATTGCTGCCGGGTGCTTTTTCGACCTGGAGACGGCCGTTCTCATCAAAAGTGAATGATTCGACCAACATGCACTCCACGCCAGTCACGTGGCCGGCGCCGTCGTCGAGGATGCGTTCAAAGGAACGGCCGTTATGAAAAACAATTCCTTCTTCAATCGACGCCTCAATTTCCCAGTCATGCGAGGTCATCTCGTGCCGCTTCTCCAGGCAGGCCACCTGCACTTCGCAGCCCAACCGCACCGCACTACGGGCGCAGTCAATCGCCACGTTGCCGCCACCCAGCACCAAAACGCGCTTTCCCAATTCTGCCTGCTGCCCGCCATCTCCATACTTCCCCAGCCGTACATCACGCAGAAAATGGGTGTTGATGATCACCCCGTCCAGGTTTGCGCCAGGAATGGGTAAACGGATACCCTCGTGTGCGCCCACCGCGATGAGAACGGCATCAAAGCCCGCCTCAAACAAATCATCCAGATTATTGACCTGCTGGTTCAGGCGCAAATCCACGCCCAAATCGATGATATCCTGCACTTCGCGTTCGATGATGCGGGTCGGCAGGCGGTATTCGGGCACGCCCAGCCGCAACATCCCCCCGGCCACCGGCATGGCTTCAAAAACGCTAACCCCATAACCGGCGCGGACTAAATCTTGTGCGGCCGTTAAGCCACACGGTCCCGCTCCAATAATGGCAATTCGTTCCTCAAACTGGCGGGCAACTGGCTCTACCGGCTGGCGCGGCTCGGCGTACACCTTGTCGGTTACAAATCGCTTCAGGGCGCGGATGTTGATTGGCTCGTCCACCAGTCCCCGGTTACAGGCCGTTTCACAGCGATGGTTGCAGATACGGCCGCATATCCCCGGAAACGGATTGTCCATCTTGATCACCCGCAGGGCGTCCTGCCAGCGACCTTCGCGGATGAGGGCAATGTACCCCTGCACCCGCTGCCCGGCCGGGCAGGCATCCCGGCAAGGCGCAATCCCCAGTTTTTCAATCGCATACGCATTGGGTACGGCCTGCGGATACAATTTGTAAGCCGCCCGGCGCGGCGACAGCCCTTCATTGAACTTGTCCGGGATGATGACCGGACACACTTCGGCACAGTCATTGCAGGCCACACATTTGTCCGGGTCAATGTAACGCGGTTCGTGCCGCACCTGCACCTCAAAATGCCCCGCTTCTCCGACAAGGCCCAGCACCTCGGTTTGGGTCATGATCTGGATGTTGGGATGGCGGCCCGTTTCCACCAGCTTAGGCGAAATCGTGCACATGGCGCAGTCATTAGTCGGGAAGGTTTTGTCCAATTGGGCCATCTTCCCGCCAATCGCCGCCTGCTTTTCCACCAGGTAAACCCTGAAGCCCTGGTCGGCCAAATCCAGCGAAGCCTGCATTCCGGCAATGCCGCCGCCCACAACCATTACCGCCCCGATGGGTGGTTTATTTCCGTTGCTTCCGCTGTTTGCCTGCTGATTCATGACCATCTCTCGCCTTGAGTCATATGAATGAACAAACTTCCCTTATTGCCAAGAACGTTACAAATGTCATTCCGAGAGCCTGCGCTGAGCTTGTCGAAGTGTCCACCCAGGAATCCTAATTACCTGTCAACTTGAACGAGATTTCTCGGAAGACCTCGAAATGACAAGGGAAAGGGAGTTTCTATTCCCCAGTCTCTAGCCTCCTACCTCGAAACCCCACATCCTCATCACCATTCCCTTCTGCCTTCTGCCCTCTGATTTCTGCCTTCTTCAATGGATTCGGCCCTAACTGCCGCACCCGCTCCGTCATCGTTTGGGCTGCCGCCGCAAACGCCTGCGCCTGGCTGCCGGACATGAAAAACATGCCCAACCGCTCCTTTTCCAGGCCGATTTCTTGCAAAAGCTGCTGCGCCCGCTGCAAGCGCGCCCGTCCCCGTTCATTGCCGCGCACGTGGTGGCAGTTGCCGATGGGACAGGCAACAACGTACACGCCATCCGCCCCCTGCTCAAACGCCTCCAAAATGTAGCGAACGTCCGTTTTGCCAGTGCAAGGCATACGCACAAATTTGACGTTGGCCGGATAGGAAACATGCAGCGCCCCGGCTGTATCGGCGGCCATGTAGGCACAGTAAATGCAGTAAAAGCCGGTGATTTCTGGTTCAAAGCCGTTGTGTTGGTTCATTGTCTTTTAGGAAGAGACTGGAGATTAAAGACTAGAGACTACTCAATCTCCAGTCTCCAGTCTCTAATCTCCAGTTACTAAATCTCCCATTGGTAACCACTGTCCCAACCCACCAATCTCCCGCAGCATCATCTGCTCATCGGTGTAATTAATGAGTTGGATGGCATTGGCCGGACATTCACTGGTGCAGGTGCCGCAGCCATGACATTGGGCCGGATCAATAAAGGCAGCGCCGCCCAGATTGCCTACGCCATTGCGCCCTTCTTCATGAATTACTTGAGGAATGGCAAAGGGGCAAACGCGGGTACAGGTCAGGCAGCCGACGCATTTGTTGGGGTCTACTTCGGCGATGACGCCGCCGTGATACATTGTGCCCTGGGAGAGCAGCGTTAAAGCGCGAGCAGCGGCGGCAAGCGCATGGCTGATGCTCTCCTCGATGAATTTGGGATAGTGGGCCATGCCCGCCAGGAAAATGCCGTCGCGCTGGAAGTCCATCGGTCGCAGCTTCATCTGGGCTTCGGCGAAAAAGCCCTCGGTGGAGAGGGGCAGGCGCAGCATTTCGGCCAGATGGCGGGTTCCCTCGGATGGGGTGATGGACATGCTGAGCGGGACTAAGTCGGCCGGTAAGCTCAGCGAGCGGTTGAGGGTCAAATCATGAACCCGTACGCGCAGTTGGCCGCCTTGTTCCGGGCCGGTCAGCTCAATCTGGGGCGGCAGCGCATCGGTATAGCGGACGAAGACGACGCCCAAACGCCGGGCTTCGGTGTAATATTTTTCGCGGAAGCCGTAGGTGACGATGTTTTTGTAGAGGACAGTAACGTGGCAGGCCGGATTGAACAGCTTGAGGCGGATAGCGTTTTTCATCGTGTTGGTGCAACAGACCCGCGAACAATATTCCGGCGCGCCTTCCGACTGGACGCATTGAATCATGACCACGTTTTTGAGTGCAGCAATCTCTTCCGGGTGATGGACAACCATTCCTTCTAAATCTTCCTGGGTGATGACGCCGGGCAGCCTGAGCCAGGGATGATTTCGGTTTTCGCGGCCGCCGGTAGCTACGATGGTGACACCATGTTCAACGCGGAAGGTTTCGGTTGAGCCGTCGTGATGGGTAGTGCGCAAATCGGCCCAGAAACGGCCGACCTGACCACCATGTTGGATGACTTCGGTATTGATGAGGGTGTTGATGTGCTGGTGAGCGCGAACGCGGTTAATCAGGTCACGCCCTAAGCGGCGCGGATCTTCACCTTCGGCAACGTAGTACATGTTTTGTAAGTGGCCACCTAACACGTCGGAGCGTTCCACCAGGTTAACGTCGTAGCCGCTGTCGGCGATGGCCAGGGCAGCGGTCATGCCGGATACGCCGCCGCCGATGATGAGGGCGGTGCTGCGGCTGGTGATTTTTTGTTTGTGGACGGGTTGAGCCAGGGCGGCCCGTCCCACGGCCAGCCGGACCATTTCGGCGGCCTTGCGATTGGCTAGGGTGTGGTCGGACGGCTTGCCGTGTACATGAAAACATTGGTCGCGCAAATTAACCAGTTCCAGCAGGTAGGGGTTCAGCCCGGTCTGGCGGATGGTCCGCTGGAACAGTGATTCGTGGGTACGGCTGCTGCATCCGGCAACGACAACCCGGTTCAGGCCTTGCTCTCGAATCGTTTCCTGGATATGGGCGATGGTTTCGGGGAAGCAGGCCAAATCGGTGACTTCGGCAGTGGCAACATGCGGCCACTGCCTGGCCCGGCTGACCAGGTTATGCATGTCCAGAAGTTGGGTCATCGTGCCGCCACAGGTGCAGGCAAAGACGCCGATGCGCGGTGGTTCAGCGCTTACGTCACGCTCTGGGGGCAGGTTGTTTTGGGTGTGGAAGGGCCATTCACGGGAATATTGGTAAGTATTTAGCTGTTCATTGAGCAAACGCATGACTTCGGCGGCTGCGCCGCTGGCGTCGATGATGGTTTCGGAGATTTCTTTGGGCGAAGAGAACGCGCCGCAGACGAAAACGCCGGAGTGGGTGGTTTGCAGCGGCGTGAATTTGTGCGTCTCGCAAAAGCCGTGCTCGTTCAGGCCTAAATCGAGCATGTTGGTGAAATGGCGGGCCGAATCGGGCGGCTGCAAGCCAGTGGCCAGGACGACCATGTCGAACTGTTCCTGGGCCAATTGACCATCGGGCGACGCGTAGTGGACGTTCAAATTGCCGCTTTCCGGCGCTTGCCGAATGGCCGAAACGCGGCAGCGGCGGTAATGGATGCCGTACTGCTGGCGTGCTCTAGCAAAGTAGGTGCTGTATTCTTTGTTGAAGGCGCGCTCGTCCATGATGAAGATGGTGCAGTCGATGGCGTCGCCTAAGCGCTGTTTGGCTAACATGGCTTCTTTGGTGGCGTACATGCAGCAGATGGAGGAGCAGAAGGTGTTGGTTTGGTCGCGGGAGCCGATGCATTGCAGCCAGGCGATGGAGCGGGGAGCAGTCTGGTCGGACGGCCGTTTCACAATGCCTTCTGTGGGTCCAGAGCGGCTGGCCAGGCGTTCGTACTGCATAGCGTCGATCACGTTGGGGTAACGGCCGTAGCCTAACTCCTCCAATCCCCCGGCATCATACACCTTAAAGCCCAGCGCCAAAATAATCGCGCCCACGTTCACCGAAAACAGGCGCGGCTGTTCATTCAAATCAATTGCCTGAGTCGGGCAAACTTCAACGCAGCGGCCGCACTCATCACAATAAGGGCCGCGATCGATGATGTAGGCATCGGGGGTGGCGCGGGCTGCTACTTTGTAAGCCGCTTTGCGTTTGGTCATTCCCCGCTGGTAGCTGTCCGGTAGTTCTACCGGACAAACCTGGGCACAGTTGTCACAGTTGATGCAGCGATCCACGTTAACGTAGCGTGGCTCCTGTCGCAGTGAGACCGTAAAATCTCCGGCCTGGCCCTGGATATCGATGACATGGGTGTTGGTCCAGATTGCGATGTTGGGGTGCTGGTTGTGCTGGATGTAGGCAGGTGAAATCGAGGGGCGGGTGCAGCCATAGCCATGATCCGGCGTGCCGCGGCAGAGGACACAATCATGCTGCGGGAACATGTACCCTAACTGGGCTACTCGTCCGCCGAGGCAAGGGGTGTGCTCGACGAGGTATACCTTCAGGCCGGCGTCGGCCAGGTCGAGCGCGGCCCGCATCCCGGCAATGCCGCCGCCGATAACCAGGGTTGCGGCAGGTCTGGGTCGGACTGGATGTGTACTGACCATTAAGTTACCCCCAATGGCGATGCAGTTAATGCTGGTTGATACGGCCGTTTATACTATTGTGCTGTGATGCTAATTCTGGTGATTAAACCCAACGGGAAAATTGCTGCTGGTCGTGTTGGGCATTCGATTATTAATAACTCAGACGGCGTACTTATGTGGGGTGAAGATTCAGACGAGGAAGTTCTGGGATGATTTGATGAAGATTATGTTGAGCCATGTCTTAGACCGCTTGTCTGAGTTTGGAAAGCCTGAAGGCTCATGTTGCAAGTATAACGGCCGTTAGTCATGTGCAGAAGTCGCATTTGTCACCTTTGAGTAGTGACTAATATCACGTTATTTTGATTATTTTTATCACGTTTGTGGAAAAAATGAGGAATGGGAGGAAAAGCCCCCGGCTTTTCCTCCAAAAAAAACACTCCGTCTAAACGGTCGGTTTGACGAAATTCATTGTGAAAGCAATCCAGTTACCGGTGCAGCTTTGTTCTTCGTAGCCAACGGTTTGTGCCAGTTTCCGCAGTTGGCTGCGGCTTTGATAATGAGGATCGGGCAAGGCTTCGGTGATGGATAGGATGCCGCCCGGTTTGAGGGCTGTAAAAATTTCAGCCAGCGCCGCCTGCCGGTCGGGAATCTCGCCCAAGACGGTGACTAGCAGCGCCCGGTCGAAAGTATCGTGGGGAACAGCCCCGTCTCCAGCACCGGCCTGGATGGTTTGGATGTTGGTCAGGTTCTGAGCGGTAATACGCTCGTGCAGGCGATTTAGCATCTCCGGTTGAATGTCCAGGGCCACAACAGATCCTGCGGAACCAACCTGTTTGGCCGCCGGTATGGTGAGCCGGCCGGGCCCGCAGCCAACGTCCAGTACCTTCATGCCGGGTTCCAGGACCATGCGATCTAGAATTTTTTCAGCGCCGGCGACTGAATTCATGTACGGGTTTTCTAGCAAAATACTTAACCAAGCCGGGCAGGGCATTGATTGGCGGCGGGATAGAAGGCGGAGGATGGCGGTGAGTACGGCCGTTACGCCAACCACCCCTAAAGATACACTCAACCATTTCTTGGGATTCACAGATACTGCTTTTGTTGTCATTTTCGGACTCCTTTTCAAAAAAATTGTTGACGATTTACCAATAGTTGTTTATATTATAACTATTAGTTATTTTACAAACAACTATTTGGAGAGAAATCAATGAACATGTTACAAAAGTTGGCCCAAATTGGATTTACTGAATATGAAGCCAAAGTGTATCTAACACTCCTGGCACTGAATCCGGCGACTGGTTATCAATTGAGCAAGGAGTCGGGCGTGCCCCGTTCGATGGTTTACGAAGCGCTCAAGCGGTTGCACACACGCGGGGCAGCTTTGGAAACGGTTGAGGGGCGTACAACGCTGTATCGGCCGCTGCCGCCTGACGTGTTGTTGGATCAACATAGGGCTGAATATGACCGGTTGGTTGGTGAACTGCGGGGTGATCTGGGTGAATTGTTGGAAAGTGAAGTTGATGATCGGGTTTGGACGATTAACGGCCGTTCCACCACCCTCGCTTATGCCCGACAGCTGATCCAGGACGCCCAAAAAGAACTGTTCCTGGTCCTCACCGATGAGGATTTAGCGGAATTGCGAGATGGTATTGCTGAGGCGTGTGCGCGTGGGGTAGCTGTCAACACATTACTAACGGGTGAAGGGCAGTTGGACTGTGGCCGTGTGGCTTATCATCCGCCGCTGGAAAGTGAGTTACAGGAATTGACGACGACGTTATTAGTCGTTGCCGATGATGAGGAAGCACTTATTGCCAGCGCTAGACCACGCCATAACACAACAGCTACCGTTACTCGTAATAATGATCTGGTCATCATTTCTCGCCAATTTGTGTGGATGGAGCTGTTCACCCAGCGTATTTACGCCCGGTTAGGGTCAGACCTGTTGGAACGATTAGAACCTGAAGACCGGCAGATTTTTGAGAGTTTAACTGCTCCTCAAGGGGGAGATTAATCATGATTGCTTCTTTAACCGAAACAATGATTGCAGCCACGATCACCGTGTTGGCCAATGGGCTGGGTGGTCTTCCATTTGTCTTTGTCCGCGACTTCCCAAAGAAGGTGGCTCAGGCGGGCTGGGCTGTTTCTGGTGGATTGATGTTGGCCGCTTCCGTGTTTAACCTGATTATGCCTGGGGTCGCTGACGGTGGTTATACGCCGGTGGCTGTCGGCATATTTTTGGGAGCCGGCATGATGATGTTGACCTCATTGTGGCTTGATAACCATCATTTTGAAGTCGGCGGTATGTCCCAAGCGGGCAGCCGACGTATCATTTTGGTGCTGGCGACCTTGTTTATCCACAGCTTTCCGGAGGGATTGGCAATTGGCGTTGCTTATGGCTCCGGCGAGGTGGGGTTGGGGCTGGTCATGGCTGTAGCCATCGCCATCCACAATATCCCGGAGGGCGTGGCCGTTTCGCTGCCGCTTCGGGCGGAGGGTGTGGGCGGCTGGAAATGTGTGGGCTGGGCGATTTTCTCCGGTGTGCCCCAGCTTATTGCTGCCGTTCCGGCTTACCTGGCTGTAGTTGCCTTTCGCCCCGTTTTGCCTTATGCGTTTGGTTTTGCCGCGGGGGCCATGATTTTCCTGGTTATGAGTGAAATGATTCCGGAAAGTCGGGACAGTGAAAGACAGCGACTTTCCAGCGCTGTGGCCGGGATGGGCGGCTTTTTGGCCATGATGGTGCTGCAAAATATCCTGATTTTTGACTGATACAGGGTCGGGGACGTGCGGTGGTGATGCTGTTTTATACGAATCGAATGATAAGCGGCACGACAACGGCCGTTGCCGCCAAACAAAGAATCACGCCGGTAAAAAGCGTGTATCGTTTGTCGTAGTTGGTCAACAGGGAAGTGTCATAATATTTGTCGACGTCGTTGTCGCTGTACATGGCCAGTAAGCCGTCAAGCAGTTTGTGCCGCGTTTGTTTGCCAACGGACAGCGCAGTGATAGAAATGATGTTGACAAAAATGAGCATGATGATGAAGGCAATGAGTACAACGTCATTGACAGCCGAATAGGTGTCCTGGTCTGTCGCACCACCGGCCACGCCCGAATTAACGCCCAGAACGATGAGGTTGAAGGCAACGGCCGTTATCACAAAAATCGTATCTGTCCGTGCCCCCTGGCCTAATTCGCTCACAATGTGTTGGTGAATTTTCTCTAACATCGCAGCCTCCTTAAGAATAGGACGCGGAGTTACGCGGAGGAGACGCAGAGATTCGCAGAGAGAAGAAAGAGAAAATCGTCATCTCTTTTTCTCCGCGAGTCTCCGCTCCTCCGCGAATCTTCGCGTCCCCAAAATCACGCCGGGTAAAAGTAAATATCGGTGGGTTTGAATTGGCTGAGGCGGCGGAAACGGCCGTTCACCTTCATCCCAATCCAATCCAATCCAGCTTCGGCTGGATCAAGCCCAATTAACCGGGCCAAAAACAACGTGTCAGCCCCCGGCATTTTAATCAGCCCCAGGATAAACGGGCACTCATCCAAAAATTCCTCGCTGCCGAAATGACAGACGGTGAAGGCGTGAACCGTACCCTGGGCCGGCAACTCCACCCATTCCGTTTCCGCGCCGCTGTACATGTCGTGGCCGCGCGGCGTGCCGTAGGTGTAGCCGGTTTCAGGGTCGCGGGTGGTGAGGAAACGGCCGTTGGCTAACCCGGCAAAAAACGGCGAATCCTGGCCATACGAATGTAGATACGTCACCGCATACGGCTGCTCAATCAAAATCGGAGCCATCTTTTTGAGGCTGGCCAGCGCCGCCTCATCCAGTTCGGTGGGGAAGGGGACGTTGTGCAGGATGTAGCCGCCGAAGGTTTCTTCCATTTTGTGGGTCATTTCAATCCTCCTTCTCCAGAATGCTAACCGTCACGTAGGTTCCGGTTCCGGCGTGGCTGTGAATTGCGCCGCGTTTGGCATTGGGCACTTGCAGTGTGTCGCTGCCGAAGTGCTGGCCAATCGTGCCCTGCAACTGCCAGATGGCGAAGACGGCCTGCATCAAACCGGTCGCGCCAACGGGGTGGCCGCAGGCGATCAGGCCGCCGCTGGGATTGACGGGGCAGAGCGGTTCGTCGGGTAGTTCCAGACCGTATTCGATGCCGGGCATGAACGCTTTACCACTGGCGGCAAAAGGACCACCTTCGCCGTAGCGGCACAGCCCCATGTCCTCGTAGGTCTGGATTTCGGAGCTGGTGTAGGCGTCGTGCAGTTCGACGAAGTCCAGTTCGGCCAGCGGATCGGTGATGCCGGCGTTTTGGTAGGCCTCCTTTGATCCCATCCGGCCGGCGCGGAAGGAGTGGACGCCGGGGTAGCGGAAGCCTTTGTCCCACAGATTTTTGTAGTAGGTGCGGGTAACGGCCGTGTCCTCGTGCGGCAGTAAATTGTGCTTTAGGAAATCGTCGAAACTTTGATGGGGCCGGTCGGCCATACGCATGGCGTCCGTACCTCGGCCAATGCCGGGCACTTTGACCAATGGTCGCGGGATTTGTGCGCCGGCCGCTTCCAATTTGGCCAGCCCTTCCTCGCTGCACAAAATCGTCGCCGCCGCGCCATCGGACATGACGCAGATGTCCAGCCGGGTCAGCGGCCAGGCGACCATCGGCGCATTGCGCA
>JBNKZT010000217.1:0-10305 GCA_050301775.1 Promineifilaceae bacterium (SeqCode) | reverse complement strand
TCCAACAATTACTTCCCTTTTTGGAAGGACGGTTACTCGAAGGTCATCCACCAATTCCGATAACTTATTTGTGGATGCCCCCTAAGCAGAGTTAGAGAGGAGTGGCAACAACTGACTTGCTCACTGCCAGGTAGTCACGCCGGTCAGCGCTTTCTTTTCCTCGTTGCTTTGCTTGACTTCAGACCCTTTCATCGTGTCTTCTAACTGCGTAATGCTGTTGGCGCCGATGATGGCGGAGGTAACGGCCGTGTTCCTCAACACCCAGGCAATCGCAGTTCGAGCAATCGTCGCGTCATGAGCCTGCTGGAAGGTGCGTTGACCACTGCCGACGTAACGGGTGTTCATACGACCCTCTTTTTAGGCTCAGGCCCTGTCCAGCTTAGCCGCTCTAACTGTTGCGCTAACCGTTGGCGGCAAAATGGAGTGTCGTTTTGTTGATAAGGCAAGCGCAGTTTTTAACTTGTGCATTTTGAGCGAAAAAACTGCGCTTGCTTGAGAGAAATCGTTTTCTTCTTGAAATGTTATTTGTAAACGATTCCTAAATCAGCAGATATTCTTGGACCAGCCCTTTGCTGACTTGCCAGGCCAAACTGATTTCCCCCAAAGAAAAAGCTTGGCGATGCAATTGGATGACACGGGCGGACGTTTGCACATAGCGCTTGATGCAGTTCAGACTATGGTGCGTGTGCAGGGCTGTCCGGTCATACATGAGCGGCTATAGGCATTTCTTTGCCCAACCCACATATCTGCTGTTAACCCCGTGAGATACCAAAGAACCCAATTTTATTTTTTTAATCCCCAAATCTCTGCTAATAGTTATTCAACTGACTCACGCAGGGCGCGGATGTTGCGCAGCGGGGTTGTTACCATAGCCACACAGCCGGTTCCCAGCAGCAGGCGACGGCCGTTAGTCTGAGCAATCGCATCCTCAACTTCTTCCAGCATTTGTTCCGGCGATTCCTGATGCAGCGTCCAATGGTCCACGCCGCCGCTGGCCGCCCCTTTGATTTTTGCCAATCCCTGGCGCAAACTCAAGCCTGTTTCCCGGTCGTGCCAGTTGACAATTTGGGCGGGATAGTCGGCCAGTTCATCGAACATGATGTCGCTGCTGTGAATGTGCAGGATGTTGAGCCATAAATCGCTAACAGCTTCCAAGATGCGTAAATCATACGGCTGTCCCCACATTTCATACTCGGCCGGACTCATCAACGGGTAGCGGGCATGTTGGACGGCGTAATAAACGCCGCTGATGCCGGTTGTTTTGGCCGCTTCAATGAAGCGAATTGTACTTTCTGTGATGGCTTCCAGCCCTTGCCGGAACGCATCAGGATGGGAGCGCAGGTGACTGAGCATCACCGGATCAGCGGCCAGGTGTTTGGCCTGAGAAAGCGGGGAGAAGATGGTGGTGATGAAGGGAACCTCGCCCTTTAACTCATCTCCAATCAGGCGCAGAGTGGCTAACTGCGTTGCCAACATGCCCTGATGGGGGTCCAATAGGGATAGGTTTTGCCAATCGGGTGGCTGCTGAATGGGGCGGTGGGTATATTCGCGTGTACCTTCGATATGGCCGACCCATTTGTCGCGCACGCCCCAATCAACCACAGAATAGCTGCTGGAAGGGCCGACTTTGAGTAAATCCCAATCATAATCATGCTGCCATTTCAGGTGGGCGGCGGCCAATGATTCCGCGTTTTGGTCGTCGCCTGGCCAATGCCGCCATAAAGCGACGGGGATGCGGTCCGGTGTTTCACCGGCAATGACGTTTTCCAACCGCTGCCGTTTGTTCCATTTCATCATAATGTTCTCCGTAAAAGTTAGAAGGTTCAAAGTTGCATCGTTGTAGAGTGAGAAGGTTACTTTGTTACTTTATCGCATCAGCAAAGTTGTATCAACTGGATGTGTCACCCGGCAATTTGAGTGGTAAAATATTTGTAATTAGCAATGCCCATTTGCTGACCCACTGAATTAATAATCAAGGATAAAGACCTGGCGCAATGGATTGATTGGCCAGGTCTGACTCGTTAAATAAGGAGTTAGAAATGACCTATATTGAATCAATTCATGGACGTGAAGTATTGGACTCGCGTGGCAATCCGACTGTGGAAGTGGAAGTGTCGTTGATGGATGGAGCTTGGGGACGGGCAATTGTTCCCTCTGGCGCTTCTACTGGTGTTCACGAAGCATGGGAAAAACGGGATGGAGATAAGGGACGCTATGGTGGCAAAGGTGTGTTGGGTGCGGTCACGGCCGTTAACGAAGAAATCGCCGAAGCCATCGTAGGCTGGGACGCAACCGATCAGGTTGGCATTGATGAGGCCATGATCGAACTGGACGGCACCGAAAACAAAAGCCGTTTGGGCGCCAACGCCATTTTAGGCGTCTCCCTGGCCGTTGCTAAAGCAGCCGCCAACAGCCTGGAACTGCCTCTCTACCGCTATTTGGGCGGCGTTTCCGCTCGTACCTTGCCGGTACCGATGATGAATATCATGAACGGCGGTAAACATGCGGCCGGTGCGACCGATTTGCAGGAGTACATGATTATGCCCGTAGGTGCGCCCAATTTTGCCGAAGGGCTGCGTTGGGGCGCCGAAATTTACCAGAGCCTGAAAAAAGTGTTGGCCAGCAAAGGCTACGGCACAACCGTTGGCGATGAAGGCGGGTTTGCGCCGCGCGTAAAATCGAACAGCGAACCGTTTGAACTGATGCTGGAAGCCATTGAAAAAGCGGGTTACAAACCGGGCGAACAAATTATGTTTGCGATGGATCCGGCCGCTTCCGAAATTATCGAAGATGGCCTGTACAACATGAAAGTGGAAGGCAAAAAGCTGACCGGTGCCGAAATGGTTGATTTTTATGTCGATCTGGTTAACAAATACCCCATTATTTCCATTGAAGATGGTTTGGGTGAAGATGACTGGGAATCCTGGGCCTTGATGATGGAAAAACTGGGCGACCGCATTCAAATCGTAGGCGATGACTTGCTGGTGACGAATGTGAAGCGCATCCAGATGGGCTTTGAGAAGAAAGCAGCCAATAGTTTGCTCTGCAAAGTGAACCAGATTGGTTCGTTGACGGAATCGATCAAGGCTGTGGACACGGTTCAGCGGCGCGGCTGGACGGCCGTTGTCTCCCATCGCAGTGGTGAAACGGAAGATGCTACGATTGCGGACCTGGTTGTGGGCCTGAATGCTGGCCAGATCAAGACCGGCGCACCGGCCCGTAGTGATCGGGTGTCCAAGTACAACCAGCTCCTGCGCATTGAGGATGAATTGGGTGACACAGCCTATTATCCCGGCATGGCTGCGTTTACGAACTTAAAATAAGACAACTGTGAGAGAAACGGCCGTTGCTGTGGGAGTAACGGCCGTTTTCTGCTATTTTTTACGCGAATCTAACCATTTCCCGGTACACTACGCGCTCATTAATTAGTATTTCAGTTGCTGGCTGGCCGGCTGATTCACTGAAACGCTGACCAGCTATTTTAGGAGAAAACATGCACAGGTTTGATGAAGAAGAAAAAGAAGAAGACAAAAACGAGAAGAGTAAATCACCCGGCAGGATGATGGAGCGGTTGTTTGAGACGCGTACCTTGACCATTTTTGGCGAAATTGATATGAAATTGGCCCAGGATGTGGTCCACAAACTGCTCATCCTCGATGCCGAATCCAACGATCCCATCAAAATATTCATCAATTCACCCGGCGGCCATGTCGAATCTGGTGACACAATTTTCGACATGATCCGGTTTGTTAAATCACCGGTCAAGGTTATTGGCACTGGCTGGGTGGCCAGCGCTGGGGCGCTGATTTACGCTGCGGCCGACAAGGAAAACCGCTACAGTCTGCCTAACACGCGATTCCTGCTGCATCAGCCGATGGGCGGCGCTCGCGGTCAAGCCGCTGACATTGCCATTGAAGCCGAAGAAATCTTGAAGACACGTAAACGCCTCAACGAAACATTTGCTGAACAAACCGGTCAGCCACTGGAAAAAGTGGAGCATGACACTGATCGTAATTTCTGGATGTCGGCTCAGGAAGCAATTGATTATGGTCTGGTAGGCAAGATTATTCAGTCAACCGAAGAAGTTGCTTAACCAACAGGAGTTTATGATGGCTCAGGAAATTAATGGACGAGAAAATGGACCGTATCTGATTGAGGGCACGGCCGTTTACACCGATTCCGCTGGGAATGAACAAAAAACACAAGGTACGATGATTGCTTTGTGCCGCTGCGGGCAGTCGGCCAACAAGCCGTTTTGTGATGGCACGCATAAAAAAGTAGGATTTGAGGCAACGGCCGTGTCATTGAAATTGGCTGACGCGTAATTCAACCCCGAAATTTATTCAAAGAACAAAAATGACCTGGCTTTCGTCAGGTCATTTTTGTTATGAAATGTAAATTTGGGATGATCGATGTTTTCTTTTAACGTCGTCTAAGAAGCCGTAAGCCGGGGCGGGTGTTTTCCATATCTTCGGCTGGTTGTTTGGGCGGTTCTGGTTCTTTGAGAACGGGCAAAGCCACGGCAAAGGTAGTGCCTTTGCCCGTTTCGCTGGTGACGTAGATTTCGCCGCCGTGAGCTTCCACGATGGATTTGGCGATGGACAACCCCAGACCGGAGCCACCCTGGGCGCGGCTGCGTGCTTTATCCACTCGATAAAAACGATCAAAAATATGGGGTAAATCTTTTTCAGGGATGCCGACTCCACTGTCGCTGACGATAATACGTGCCCACAACTCTGTTTTGGACAAACTTAATCGAACTTCACCGCCGGCGGGCGTGTAGTTGATGGCGTTGCCGATTAAATTGATGAGGAGCTGCTTGAGCCGGTCGGAATCACCCATGACGCTAACCTGGTCGATATCGGTGATGGTGATGGTGACGGATTTGCTGAGAACGATGACTTTTTGGTAAACCTCGAAGAATAGGTTGTCCAATTCGATAGGCGTCATTTGTAGGGACAGTCCACCGGCATCGGCGCGGGCCAGCAAGAGTAGATCGCCGACGAGCCGGGCCATGCGGTCGACTTCTTCCTGGATGATGGTGAGAGATTCGGGATCGGCTTCGCCCATGCGCCGCATGAGGTCGATGTTACCGCGTACGGCCGTTAACGGGGTACGCAGTTCATGGGAAACGTCAGCCATCAGCCGCTGTTGGGCCTGGAACAACCGCTCCAGCCGTTCCAATGTTTGATTGAAGGCGCGGGCCAGGTCGCCAATTTCATCGGTACGGCCGGTGTCTGGAACGCGGCGGCTCAAATCATCGGCATTGGTAATCTGGCGGGCGACGGTGGCGATGTCGTCCAGCGGGCGGAATAGGCTGGGGGTTAAACCAATAGCCAAAATTAATGAAGCAACCGCTGCACCAAACCCAATCAACAGAGCGGTGATGAGGAGCCGGTTGAAACTTTCATAGGTATCTAGCAGACGAGCGACCTGCAAATGACCAACGATGAGCTGTTCGCCCTGACTGTTGACGTATAACGGGGAGGTCAAAACGCGCAGTGTCGTGGTGCCATGAGGGACAAGATTGAACTGCTTTTCGTTGGTCATGCCGTTGGGGTCCAGATATTCGTCGTTGCCGGTTAAGTTGCGGGAACGGGCCAGAATTTTGCCATCCCCGTCGATGATGAGCATGAAGGTTGAGGCGGTCTCTAGTGTGATCAGGTTTTCGGGAATGGAGACGCGGAAAATGCCGCCTGGGGCCAAAATTGTGTTTTCAGGGCGAATACCATCGGCGAGCGTTTCCAGACTCTGATCGATCTCGGCTAGCAGTTGGTTGCGCGGCAGCCAGTAGACGATGAGCGCGACCAGGAAGAAGGCAGCAGAAAAGATGATGGTATAGATGAATAACAGGCGATTTTGGATGGACACCAGGCGGCCTTATCGGAATTGGTTTTGTTGGGTCAGGTAACGGCCGTTACTCTTCCCGTAAAACATAACCAATACCACGGACGGTGTGAATCAACCGGGATTGGTCATCGCTCTCCGTCTTTTGGCGTAAGTAGCGCACGTAGACTTCGATGATGTTGCTTTCGCCGCCGAAATCATAATCCCAAACGTGATCGAAGATGACTTCGCGGGTTAGGACCTGGCGTGGGTGGCGCATGAACAGTTCCAGCAGTTCATATTCTTTGGCGGTTAAATCGAAGATACGGCCGTTTCGAGTTCCCTGGCGTGTGCCGGTATCCAATTCGAGGTTGGCAAAGCGGTAAACCTGAGGCTTGACCGGCTGTGAACGGCGCAGCAAAGCCCGGACGCGGGCCAGCAACTCATCAAATGCAAACGGCTTGACCAGATAATCATCGGCACCGGCATCCAGGCCAATGACCCGATCTTCAATTGTTTCTTTGGCGGTAAGCATCAAAATAGGCACATCACTTACAGTACGAATCCGGCGACAAACTTCAAGTCCGTCAATACCGGGCAGCATAATATCCAAAAGAACCAGGTCAGGCGGGTTTTCACGGGCCATATCCAGCCCGGTTTGTCCATCGGGGGCAGCATCGATGCGGTAGCCTTCAAACGTCAGGCCGCGATTGATAAATTCACGAATACGATCTTCGTCTTCTACAACTAATATTCGAGCACTCATTATTTCCTCCGTGTAGCGTGAATGTCTATTTATGACATACTATCTTCAAATTATAGTCAGCCCTTACAGCGGTGCAACAGGAGTGGTAACGTGTTTGTTGTTTTGTGATTGAATTGTAACGAGGCTGTGGCGATTTTATGGGAGGAACGTTACAATTTAACCGGAAAGAGGTGGTTTACCTGACAAAATCATGATGATTAGTGTCGGGTTAAAGTTTTAACCATGCCGACATGACACCGGAAAAAAGTATCTTCATGGATGAGAAATTGGGGTAATAAGGGATATTTGCTGCCTGTTTATGCCAGTTTCATCAATATGTGTGGGAGAGTAACATGGAACCTATCTTTACATTTGGCCTGGAAGCAACAAAATGGCTGCAAGGTTCATTCCCTCAGCTCATAGGTTTTTTTAAGCTGATAAGTGCCCTGGGCGAGGAGAATTTTTATCTGATTGGGGTGCCCTTGATTTACTGGTGTCTGGATAAAAAGTTAGGCAAAAATTTAGTTTATATTTTTCTCTTGGCTGACAACGTGAATGTATTGGTTAAACATGCGTTTCGGGGACCACGGCCGTATTGGCTGGACTCATCCATACAGCTAAGTGAAAATGAATCATATGGCATACCTAGCGGGCATACGCAGTTGACGGTTGTTATTTATGGTATGTTGGCAGTCTGGTATAAACGCGGTTGGTTGACGTGGTTGGCCGTTTTCATGGTTGTCGCAATGGGGTTGAGTCGTATTTATCTGGGCGTTCATTTTGTTCATGATGTGGCCGCCGGTTTTCTAATAGGTCTCATTATTTTGATTGGTTTTTTTGCGTGGCGGCAGTATGGCAGCGGCCAGTTTGATAAATCGATTTTGGGGCGAAAGCTGTTTTGGGCGGTGATGGTGCCGCTGGTATTGGCTGTTGTGTATGTGATTGTTCGTTTGATCATTGGGGCGCCGAACACGGCCGTTGCCTGGGCCGTATTTATTCCCGGTGCCGAATTGGCCGGATTGGAAGGCATGGCAACATCATTTGGCGCTTTATTGGGGCTGGGTATTGGGATTAATTTGGAAGCCAGCCGTACACGGTTTATGGTTGACGGGCCAATTTGGCAGCGTGTTGTGCGTTATTTGTTGGGATTGGCAGTCACTGTGGCAATTTATGCCGGCTTGAAGGTCGTATTTCCGGCGGATCCACTCTGGTTGGCGATTCCATTTCGGATTTTGCGGTACATGCTGCTAACATTGTGGATGAGTTATTATGGCCCGGCGTTATTTGTTCGCGTAGGCTTGGCCAGTGCCAGTCCGGAATCGGAGATTAAGCTGACGCTTTAGAGGGGAAATCAGAAGGCCGAAGATTTAGTACCTCTTCAGTGATATTCTTGCATAGTGTACAAGAATTTTTCGCCACGAATTTCACGAATTTCACGAATTTTTTCTTCATTCGTGAAATTCGTGGCAGACTATTTTCTGGTTTATCCAGTTTAGGAAATGGGCACGGCCGTTACCAATAATCTTTCACTTTCTTCATCAAAAACAGATCCATCATAATCGCCGGACAGGTCGGTCAGGCGGAAGCCGGTTTCTTGCAGCAGCAGGTCGATTTGGTGGGGAAATAAATAATGGTAGTCAGTTTGAATCGTTGTGCGCTGCACCGGGCTGCCACCAGGAATTGGCTTGTCTATTGGCAAGACATTGTAAACCCAAGTGATTTGTAAACATTGAACAGCTTCGTTCAGGCGATTGCGGGCCAGTTGTTGGATGATGTGGCCGGTTTGGGGGTCGGTGAAACTGTTTTCCAGAACAAGGTCTTGATCGTCTGGCGTATCGGCGATGGCAAAAGGGTTGATGAGGTCGATGAATAAACGGCCGTTCGGGTAACGGCAGTTACCTTCCAAATGCTGCCTGACCCGTTTCAAAGCCGCCATTTTTTGGGCCGAATCCAGGTGCATGAAGGTGTTGTAGGGGATGATGGTTAGCGCGAAACGGCCGTTAGCGAGTTCCATTTGGGTCATATCAGCCTGGAGCAGCGTGACCCGATTTTGTACAGCCAGCGGTTCTTGTTGCAGCGCAGCACGGGCACGGGCCAACATCGTCGTTGAATTGTCCACGCCGGTTACTGTGAATCCGGCGCGGGCCAGGGGCAGCAGCAAACGGCCGCTGCCGCAGCCCAATTCCAAAATAGGGCCATTACTTTGACGGGCTAAATCCAAAATGAAATCAATATCTTCAGTTAAGTCAGCGTGGGTCAGATCGTAATAATGAGCGATTTGGTCGTACATATTGGTTGCTAGTCGTTGGTTGTTGGCTGCTGGTAGGTTGGTTTGCGTTTTTCGTTGAAGGCGGCCAATGCTTCCAGGTGGTCGGGTTGTGCCCAAAGCTGCAAGAAGGCTTCTTTCTCAATGTCGTATCCTTCGCGTAGCGACAAGTAAGGGCTGTTTACTAGCAGCGCTTTGGACGCGGCCAATGCCGCGTGTGGCAGTTGGGTCAGTTCGGCGGCCCAGGTGCGGGCAGCCGCTAACACATCGGAGTCAGGCGGCAGGACGCGGTGGACCAATCCCAAACGATAGGCTTCTTCAGCATTGAATAGTCGGGCCGTGAGCAGCAGATCCATCGCCCGGCTCTGGCCAATGAGATGAACCAGGCGTGCTGTGCCGCCCCAGCCGGTCGTCAGGCCGACTTTGACCTGGGCAAAGGAGAAGCGGGCGAGGGGGACGGCCATTCTCAAATCGCAAGCGGTTAATATTTCACAGCCGCCGCCAAAGGCGTCGCCGTTGATGGCGGCAATAACGGGGATGGGGAGTTCCGCTAATTTAGCCAGGGATTGACCCATCACCCGGTTCAGCCGTTCGCCGGATGCCCTGTCCGGGTTTTGGCTGAGTTCTTTCAAATCGCCGCCGGCAACGAATGCCTGCTGGCCGGTTCCGGTGATGATGAGGGCGCGGATGGCTTGGTTTTGGGCAACGGCCGTTTCCCAAACGGCCGTTACCGCTGCGGCAAACTGATCCTGGGCTGCCCAATTCAACGCATTCCGGGCGTCAGGCCGATTGACGCGGATGACGGCGATGCCATCTTCAACTTGATAGACGATTTCCTGTGTCATGAGCAGAGTTTAGTGGGCAAGTGGTAAGCGGGCAAGTGGAAGTTAGCTTGTCTCATAGCTGTCGGTTGAAACACGACAGCTAAAGCGGGAAACATGCTAAAGCAAGTTAACATAATACATGACTGGAGGGGAGCATTGGAAACATTTCCCTGAATGCGTTTTAACGCATTTTGTCCTCTAGCTGCGCGATTTCAATCCGCAGCTTGTCAGCTTGTCGGCTTGTTACTAAACTCACGGTATGGAAACTGAAGCGCGTTGGCTGCGGTGGATTGCCGGTTTGGTGCTGGGCACGGCCGTTACCCTCATCATCCTCATTGCTGCCGGACTATTTGATCCGAAACCGGTGGGCGATTTGCAGTGGGAACGGCCGTTTACCCCGCAAACGATTGCTGCCGGTTCACAGCAAATCGTCTGGCTGGAGTTGACGACACTGGCTAATGCTTACAGTTTGCGCTTGACGACAGATCATCAAAGCGGCGAAACCGACGTGTTGTACGGCCTGGTCATTGGCGATGGGGATGATTATTGGGTTACGGCCGTTTCCCCCCTGGGTTACGCCTCTACCTGGGAGCAGCATTCAGCATTCATCATTCACCATTTACCATTTCAACCCTGGCCCCACG
>JBNKZT010000216.1:0-10356 GCA_050301775.1 Promineifilaceae bacterium (SeqCode) | reverse complement strand
CCCTCAGCCTGACGTCCGACAGCAGTGTTACCTTTACCTATGATCCAGAAACCCATCTGGTAGAAGTCGTAACCGAATAACTTTTTGAACACAAAATGAAGGCCGGAAATTTCCGGCCTTCATCGTCTTTTCTTTGTTGTGAACAAACGAAAAAGGTACTGCCGTGGCTGATAGGGCTTTGCAAAACACCCCTCAAACAAAGACAACCTCGCTGGTTTTGCCCCAGTTAATGCGTCTGGCAATCTTGATTGTTATTGATACGTCGGCCATCTGGTTTCTCAGCAAACTGGTGGCATTGGGATATTATCCATTAGCTGCGGCCACAGCCATCATTCTGATTTTTGTAAACATTATAATCCTGCGCCGGGGGACATATCCGATCCGGTGGATGGTGATTGGACTGGTGCTGATGGCGCTGTTTACCATCTATCCTATCTTATTTACCATCTGGGTTTCTTTCACAAACTATGGGGAAGGCCATCTTATCACCCAAGAGCAGGCCATAGGCCAGATTTTGAAAGAAAAATATCTGCCAGAAACAGGGAAGGCTTATACCTGGACGGCCTTCAAATCGCCAGAAGGGGATTACATGCTTTGGCTTGAGGATGCGGATGGGAATGGCTACCTGGCTGCGCCAGGCGAGCCACTCTCTCAACCCAAGCCTGGCGAGTCAGGTGTTGGTGAATTTGATGATCAAGGCATCCCGGAAACGATAGAAGGGTATACCAGATTGAATGCCATTCGGGCCGCGACGGATCAGAATCTTACAGAAATTCAGTTCGGCGAGGCCGGGAAGACCATCCAGATTCGATCTCCCAAAGAAGCGGCGGAGTTACTGCCCCTTTATGTGTATGATCCCGAACGGGATGTCATGGCTAACCAGGAGACGGGGGTTGAATATCAGAACATCCGGGGCACATATTCTGCGCCTGATGGCGCGCAGCTTCGACCGGGTTTTGTTGCCTCCATCCAGTTTGCCAATTTCAAGGAGTTTTTCACCAGTCCGGCGCTGCGCGGCCCCCTGGTACGGATCATCCTCTGGAACTTTGCCTTTGCCTTATTTAGTTTACTATTAAACTTCTCGTTGGGGCTGGCCATTGCCATCATGTTCAATGATCAGTATTTTCCTTTCAAGAAACTTATTCGCTCCTTATTGATCATTCCCTACACTGTTCCGGCACTGCTGACTATTTTGATCTGGCGAGGCATGTTGAACCCCGAACTTGGGGTGATAGACCGCGCCCTGGAAGCAATAATTGGTTGGGCGCCGCCCTGGTTTACCGACCAATGGTGGGCCAAAATCGCTATTCTAATTATCAATCTCTGGTTGAGCTATCCTTATTTCATGCTCATTTGCAGCGGGGCGCTGCAATCCATCCCGGATGATTATTATGCGGCCGCGCAAGTAGATGGCGCTAACACCTGGCAGCAGTTTTGGCGCATAACTCTGCCCCTGTTACTGGTTGCCGTCGGGCCATTGCTGATCGCTTCATTTGTCTTTAACTTCAACAATTTTAATTTGATTTACATCTTCAACGCCGGCGGCCCGCCCATGGCCGGCACGCCCACGCCGGCGGGGCATACCGACATCTTAATCAGTTACGTCTATAACCTGGCATTCAGCGCCAGCCGGGGCGTTAATTACGGTTTTGCGGCGGCTATCACGATGGTCATCTTTTTTATTGTGGGCACTATTACCCTCTTCCAGTTCCGCTATACCAATATGTGGGAGGAGGTTAGCGAAAATGTCTAGCATTGTCCCTATTCAACGCTTGCGTACCTCCATCAAGGCCCAACGGGCTGTCAGCATCGGCTTACGCCTGATTGTGGCGCTTATCCTGATTATCTTTTCCATATTTCCCATCCTCTGGGTCGTCTCGGCATCCTTAAATCCAACCGGCTCTCTGGCTACCCAAAAATTGATCCCGGAAAACCCAGGATGCGATAATTATCGAATCCTAATCACATCGGGCGAGTTCCCTTTTTGGACGTGGTTCGGCAACTCAATCAAAATTGCCACCATCACATCTTTCCTCTCGCTGGCGATCACCACGATGGCCGGTTATGCATTCTCGCGCTTCCGCTTTCGCGGCCGTCAGACGATGCTCAAAGGTATCTTGCTCATCCAGGTATTTCCGGCGCTGCTGGCGATTGTGGCTACGTTCCTGATGATTTCCCAGGTCGGCGATGTTATACCCGCCATAGGCTTGAATACACATGGGAGCCTGATCCTGGTATATTTGGGCGGGGCTATGGGTATCAACATTTGGCTGATGAAGGGTTTTCTCGACACCATCCCGCGTGACATCGATGAGTCGGCGATGGTGGAAGGGGCGACTGACTGGCAAATCTTCACCCGATTAATCTTGCCGTTGTTACGGCCGATTCTAATCGTCATCCTAATTCTTAACTACATCAGCATCTACGGCGAATTCATCCTGGCCCGAGTGCTGCTCAAAAGCAACGAACAATACACGTTGATGGTCGGCCTGCAAGTCTTTGCTGGGGCACAATTTAACCAGCGCTGGGGCGTCTTTGCCGCCGGCGCGTTGATTGGGGCGCTGCCGATCATGATCATTTACCTGCTCCTGCAAGACCAGATTGTGGGTGGATTGACGCAAGGCGCGGTAAAACAGTAACCGATGACGCTGCTGAAAAAACCACAGATTTCGCGGATTACAAAGATTTTTCTCTTTGGATTTCTCGGTTTAGGCTTGGCTGCCTTCCTCCTGGGCGGCTGTCAATCTCAGAAGGAGTCTGCATCAGGACCTACACCGGCACCTACATCAGAACTTACGCCTATCCCTACACCTGAGCCTGTTTCTGAACCTACGCTTGAGCCAACGCCTGAACCACCGCCTGAGCCGGCGTCTGTATCTGTATTTGAAGCGCCATTTTATTTTGGCGTGGACTTATCCTACGTCAATGAAATGGATGACTGTGGCGCAGTCTACCGGGAAAATGGAGAATCCCGCGACGCCTTTGAACTGTTTAGTGAACACGGCGCTAATCTGGTGCGCGCCCGGCTATGGCATAATCCCGACTGGACCGATTACAGTACCCTGGCCGACGTCACCCGGACTTTTACCCGTGCTAAAGAAGCTGGCATGGCCACCTTGCTGGCTTTTCACTACTCAGACAATTGGGCTGATCCCGGCAAGCAGGCAATCCCTGCCGCCTGGGAAGACCTGACCGAAGAGGAACTACCAGATGCGCTTTACCAGTTCACCTATGACGTGCTGAGTGAACTCTATAAGCAGGGTGTGATGCCCAATTTCGTCCAGGTTGGCAATGAGACCAACGCCGGGCTGGTCAAACGGGTAGACGGGCTGGATTGGCCCAGGGATGCCCGGCTATTCAATGCCGGAATTCGCGCCATACGCGATATTGCTGCGGAAACCGGAACCAGCCCTAAAATTATCCTGCACGTGGCCCAACCGGAAAATGCGGGCTGGTGGTTCCGGGAGGCCAGGCAGCACGGCGTCACTGATTTTGACGTGATTGGCCTATCTTATTATCCACAGTGGAGTTTATTCTCGCCGGCCGACGTCGGCGCTCACGTCAGTTATCTGCGGCAGGAATTCAACAAAGATGTGATGGTCGTGGAAACGGCTTATCCCTGGACGTTTGATGCAGTGGAGGAAACGGCCGATAACATTCTCAACCAGGGCATTCGCGGCTACTCAATCTCCCCGGCAGGCCAGCGCCAGTTCATGATCGA
This sequence comes from Promineifilaceae bacterium (SeqCode), assembly GCA_050301775.1. Taxonomy (GTDB): domain Bacteria; phylum Chloroflexota; class Anaerolineae; order Promineifilales; family Promineifilaceae; genus JACKCC01. The sequence continues at coordinate 6,635 of JBNKZT010000216.1, read as the reverse complement.
TCTGACGCAGAGCATGATCAGCAATGGCGGCCTGGGCGTGGTCTACTGGGAACCGGCCTGGGTTTCCACCCAATGCTCGACCCGCTGGGGACAAGGCTCCCATTGGGAAAATGCGACCTTCTTCGACTTTCAGAATGGCGATGAAGTTCACGAAGGGATTGAGTTTCTCAGCTATCCCTATCTCTTCCCCACTGAATTGGTCGATGGCGTGATAGAAGAGGCTTATGGCCAGCCGCTGCTTCAGGATGATGAGGGTGATAATCTCAATCAATTCCAGCACTTAGATTTGCTCAATTTATATGCTCGTGACGATGTTGATTCACTTTACCTGACGCTGACTGTTAATGGAGACGTTTATGCCAATCCTTGGGGCCAATTTCTGATTTATTTTGATACGACTCAGGATGGTCAGGGGGCTGACGTTGACGTGGATAAACGGCCGATTACCGTAGCCAGCCCCTACCAGCCCGAATTTCGCCTGGATATCCGAATAATGGATCGCAAGGGCACGGCCGGTGGCAACTACGAATTTTATGTCTGGGACGGCGCTGAATGGCAAAACCTGGCCATGTCGGGTGGTGTGGCAATCCAAAGTGGTTTCCCATCAATTCTCGAATTTCAGATTCCGAAAGTTCTGTTAGGGAATCCAGAATTTGTCAGTTTAGGCGTGGTCAGTACAGGACGGGGGCGAGTTCATACCGCCGGTGACATTTTAGGTACTGGTGTTTCCCCTACAGATTGGGCAGAGTCTGTCGTTTTGGATATTTTTGGTCAATATGTCATTGAAAATTCTTCCTGATTCGGTATGGTTTTCAATCCTAGTGGTTCTCGGCGATAAGCAGGATAATTAAATTTGCCCCCTGTGAGGGTAAGTTAATACATCCGTTCTGATTTTGAATAACTTTGTGGCAAATCCTGTGCCAGCTACTTAACTCATCCATAAATAATTTGGCTGAACAAAGCGGTTGTAAACTGGTTAATTTCTATCCTCATTTTGGATTAGATTAATTGTAATCACTCCCGCGATCATAAAAGCATATAGCCCATAAAATAAAAGAACTCCCAAGTAAAATTGAGAGTTCTTTATCCTATATATTTATTTTACAGGCTCGTGCCCGATGGGCTTCGTTCACTCACGTGTATAATTTTATTCTTCTTGCCGAAGCATATTGTGCAAAAGTATTTATCTAATAATCAATTGTTCACCGATATTTTAGCACCTATTCAGATTGAATATCAATCTTCCTTTCGTGTAAGGCAATCCCAATTTGAGAAGCTGATTACTCCATAATGGTATTATCATTGTCCTTTTTTCTCGACAGAGATTGTCCGGATGAGGTTTTGCACTCTCGGGTTGCGGTCCTTTTGGCTATTGATTACATATTAGTAATCCGGCTCGCCTTCATCTGCTGCAGCGGTCATGGGCTGAGAGTTTGCATTGCTCAAACTGTCTGTCGGTGACACCACAAACCAGACATCATTGACCCCTTGTCCAGTTGTGTCTCCAAGAGCAGCATCGTCCATCCAATAATAAAGCGGCATACCATTGTAGGTCACTTGCTGCGCTTCATCGTCACGCATCGTGACACCTAATTCACCGGTCACGCCAAAACCGGGAACAGGCACTTCACCAGCCTGTGCCAAAAGCGGTGGCCAGTTAAGAGCACATTGGTCATAGCAGTTACTTCCGTTAGCTTCATCCTTTGTAAACATGTATAGTGTCATTCCGTTGGCGTCAACCAGGAAGTCTCCCAGTTCTTCATTGCTGCGCATACCGACTGAATATGGTGGCACTGCGAACCAGACATCATTTACTCCTTGCCCGTTGGTGTCACCAGGAGTCGCGTCATCCTTCCAGTAATACAATGGCATATCTTGATAAGTGACTTGAAGGGTGCCATCATCTCGCTCTGTTGTGCCTAACTGCCCGACAACGCCAGCGTTACCGGTGGGAACCTGCCCCTCTTCTGTCAGAAACGGCGGCCAATTAATAGCGCACTGGTCATAGCAGTTGCTTGTATCTGGCTCATCAAAGTTGAAGCGGTAGAGAGTCATACCATCAGCATCCACAAGGAAATCACCGAGATCTTCATTATTGCTTAGGAAAACCTGGGGTTTAGGGTAAGCAACTGCCCACACGTTCCCAACATTATGACCAGTTGTGTCTCCTGGTGCTTCGTCGTCGATCCAATAGTAGAGCGGCCAGCCATTGTAAGTGACCTGAATTGTGTCGTCTTCCCGTTCAGTGGTTCCTAATTCGCCAGGAATACCTTCGCCGGCAGTCAATGAAGCGCCGTCTTCGACCAGCAATGGCGGCCAGTTGATAGCACAGCGGTCATAACAATTGCTCGTACCTGGCACATCAATTGAAAAGGTATACAGCGTCATGCCGTCAGCATCAGTCAGGTAAGTACTCAATTCATTGCTTTCAGCGGTCATGATAATGGCGACCGTGGGCAATCCGCCGGTAAGTTTGAAAGATGGAGTAACAACGTTGCCATCAGCATCTGTGGCCGGGCCGTCAGCACCGGGGAAATCATATTCACCCATCGTACCGGCATCGACATGAAGCATGGCGTAGATGGTTTCAATTGCTCCGGCGGGATCGATTTCTACAACGATATCGCTGTTATCACCGGCCTGTATAGCAGCATGGCCAAGAACAGGACCGGGCTTGCCATCAGCCTGGGCATGGACGACCAGCCAGCCAGCCACATCGGCGGTAATGCTGTCGATAGTGACGGTGTTGTCGGCGCTTAGCTCCTGATCGGATACGGTGACGGCATTGGTAACGGCCATTTCTGGCGGCTCTTCTTCAACCACTTCCTGGGCTGGTTCAGCTGTTGGCTCCGGCACAGTTGTTGGTTCTGGCTGGTTAACTGCCGGTTCCGGTGCTGCTGTTGGCGCAACGGCCTGCCCACCACAGGCCGCAAGCGCCAACACCAAAATAATCAATCCTAAAACGAATCCCAATCTTCTGCTCATCTCACTTACTCCTTTTGCTTTGAGCTGATATTCATGTGCCCAAGTGGGCACTGTATCTACGCTTACGCAACGTGGGTGCGATTGGATGAGTAGATAGGGAAATTGGCTGAAAATAAAGGGGTTAGATGAATTGCAGATGAGACGGCAATAAAAAAAGACGGCAATAAACAGCCGTCCTCGTGAAAACGCGTAACCAAAGACACTACAAATTGAACCCCAGAACGCGTTCGCCGGTGGGGCCAGGACTGCCACCAGCTGGTTCGATAGTAATGCCAAATGCCGCATAATCAGGCAGAGGCTGGGGGGCATCAATGGTTATCGTTTGCGAGCCGTCGGCCCGGACGGAGAAGACGCCGCCGTTGGTGCGTTGGCCGTCTTGAATGAGCCAGAGCTGGTATTGATTGGTCGGGTCCAATTCAGGCAAGCCGGTGACAGTGAGGGTAGCTTGACGGCCGTTTCCTTCCACTTCAATAATCCCCTGCGCGTTTGGTGCAACTTCTGTCGCCGTTAGCAAAAACTGCGTTGTTGGAGGATTTATCTGTCGCCAAATGAAGAAGGTGCTGACTAACAGCGCCAAAACGATTAGCAGGGCAACCGGTCGCATGCTAGGTTTGCTAAAAAAGCCGGACAGTGTTGCTGTAAATTGATACTGTAAAGAAGGGCGAACCAGATTTGAATCGGCCATATCCACATGGTGGGATTTCTGGATTTGGCGCATGAGCTGATCTTTCAACGCACTATTTGGTTCCATTTCACGAGCAGCTAAAGGCAGTGCATCGACGACAGACTCAAATGAGGCCAGCTCAGCCTGACATACAGCACAAGTTGCCAAATGCTGCGTGACCCGTCCAGCTTCTTCGGTATCGAGACTGTTGAGCGCATAGGCTGGAATCAAATCGATTATTGCATTATGCTCTTTGTCTTGTGTTGTTGTCATCTTTTCAATATTTTCCCTTCTAAATTATACGTAACAGCAAATAGAACAGATGATATTTTCGCAATTATTCCAGTAATTCACGCAGCTTCCGCATGCCTGAACGAACGCGCCCTTTCACGGTTCCTAATGGTTGATTGAGTAATTTTGCAATTTCACTGTGAGAATACCCTTGAAAAAAAGCGAGGGACAACACTTCTTGATGTTGTGTAGGCAGGCTGGCGACAGCGGCCCGCACGCGCTGCTGTTCTATGTTGAGATGAACGGCCGTTTCAAGATTATTCACCTCATCATAAACTGGTTCTACAGGCATTTCTGCCCAGCTTATACTATGTTTTGAGGGACGCACTTCTTCCCTTCGCAACCGGTCAATCGCTCGATTGCGGGCCATTCGGGTCAACCAAGTCGTGACACGGGCCTTAGACGCATCATACGTCTCTGCTTTTTCCCAAATGCGCGTAAAAATATCAAGCGTTACTTCTTCAGCAGTTTCTCGATTACGAACCACCCCATAGGCCACACTCAGCACAAGACGAGCATAACGGTCATACATTTCGCCCAATGCTGCTTCTTCTTCCTGTGCAATGCGAAACATTAAATCTAAATCATCAATTTGCTTGAGATCTACGTGTTGTTTTGCTTCTCTAACAGGGTTTTTCATGCTTCAATATTTTACTGCGGGCAGATAATAGTTACCAACTGTTCAACTGTTTGGCCGGCCTTTATAAATCTCTCATCCTTATTGTTTGCTGTCCTGCGCCATAATAGAACCGGAAGCATTTACCATCTTGTTTGAGAGCTAATCAGATAATAATTAATCCAACTCCCCCTATTTTGCGTATACATTAAGTGTAAGCCAAACCGGTACGGCTAATAATTTAGCAAACGATTTGTAATTCTGTTGAATATTATTGACAAAACTCAATAAGCAAAAATAAGGAGTTGGAAATGAGAAAAGCAACATTTCTATTTGTATTTGTCCTGCTGATGGTTATGGTTACTTCAGCTTCTGCGCATCGAGGTGTTCGCCACTTCACGGTTGATTTGGATCCCCTAAACAACTCAGGTGTTGACGGCACAGCTTATCTTACTCTGGAAAATGACACATTGACCGTAACAATACATGCGACTGGACTGGAAGCGAACCGAATCCATCCGCAGCACATTCATGGCCATGAAAAACCGGTTACACAAAATAACGGTAATGCGACATGCCCAACATCTGCGGCTGATGCAAACAATGATGGTCTGGTCGATGTGGGAGAAGGTGTCCCCAATTATGGCCCGGTTCAGCTTGTGTTGGCCCCCTTTTCGACAACGCCTGACGGCACTCTGCATTACACACAAACATTTACTGATTTGAGCGGTCTTGAGCCGGTAAATACCCTGCAAACGAATGCCATTGTGCTGCATGGTATGTCTGTTGATGGTTCGTACATCCCTTCCTTGCCCATTGCCTGCGGCCAAATTAGTCCTGCATCAAATGGGAATTAAATTATAGCATCTGTAAACATATTAAAAGCCACCTTTGATGGGTGGCTTTATGTTGAAATATGCATACAGAGTAAGTCACATTGAAACAGTAGCCTGACTGGTCAGTTTGACGCCATTGAGAAGAAGCATAATAGATGGGGGGGGAGTCGGAATTGTAAATAAACGGTTTATGTTTCGCTGGAGTGATGGCGACCACGCTTTCAAAAAGTGTAAAGAGGGTAATATTTCACCATTTAAACCAAAAGCGACCCGATCCATAGGAAAATCGCGCATCTCATTCAGAAGGAATAACATCGACATCATACGTCATTCTTGACAGGTTACAAACCAAGTCTGTTCTCCAATTGCTGTCTGACTTCGTCTGCAGAAAATAATCCCTCTAATCGATAGATGATGGTTCCATCTTCATCGATCATGAAGAGCCAGGGTTCACTCTCTAATCCAAAAGCTGTAAAAGCAGGCGATGCCTGGAAGTTTGTGACGGATGGATCCGGCAGGTCATCAAACACTTCCACATAAACAAAATTCACCTTATCACCATGCGTTTCATATACTTCGCTGGCAATCTCATACGCCGGGCCGCAAAAACGTGTCTGGCAAAAGGCCGGGGTGGCAAACAACAGCACCGTTGGTTTGCCATTGGCCAACGCCTGGGCCAGGCTGAGTTTATGCAAAGCAGGATTGGGCGTTTGTGCAGTAGTCAGGCGGCTCAGGTCTTGATCGACATCATCAAGGGTCAAAGTATTGAGACCCGGTGCTTTTTCTCCGGCGCTCAGGCTGGATGTTTCACTTTCCACAACAAATCCAACTCGTTCCTTGGCCGTATTGCCATCCGGCAGATAAACGTCAATTTCCACCCCCCATTGTCCCGGAGCCGTAAAATCACGATTATGGGTAAAAATAGTCGTGTATCCTTCACTATCCTGTATCCGCTGCGCCGTGGCTTCTGACTCCAAAACAGCATTGTTCGGATCGCTCAAGTCGTAGTAATGGAAGTGAACGGTTGCATCGAGGATTAAATCACCCTGCTCGTCGAACAAACCAACAGCAAAGCGATTGGGGCCTACGACGATTTCGGATGGTACCAGGGCGGCGCTTACTTCTGTGGTAACCTCAGCCGCATCCAGGTGATCATGCACCTCGCTCGTATTACCTTCGGGCGATGATCCACAGGCCGTGGTGACCAATACCAGAATACAAACCAATATGCCATACAGTTTTC
>JBNKZT010000215.1:0-10369 GCA_050301775.1 Promineifilaceae bacterium (SeqCode) | reverse complement strand
GTGGCTTACGAGCAGTATATCATTGACGATGATATCAACGGACAGGCGATGCGGCTGGTACGCGGCCTGGAAGTGACCGAAGAATCATTGTCATTGGACGTCATCCACGACGTTTGCACCGGCGAAGGCCATTATCTGGGCCATCCCCAGACGCTGGATTTGATGAACAGCGAATTCCACTACCCGCACACGGTGGATCGCGGCAGCCGCGGCGATTGGGAAGATGCCGGGCAGCTTGATATGCGCGAACGCGCCCGGCGGGAGGCCCGCTCCACGCTTAAAAGTTACTTCCCGGAGATCATTCCTGCCGCAATAGATGAGCAGCTTCGCCAAACGTTCAATATCCTGCTGCCCAGAAAAATCATGCAGCCTGGCGGTTATTCATAGGAGCGCGGACGTCCCGTCCGCTCCGGCAGGCGAGACGCCTGCGCTCCCACCAAGGAGGATACGAAAAATGCGACTGGGACTTCACACCTACAGCTTATACCACCACGGCATCGCCGAGGACTGGGCCGATTTTCGCCTGCCCTGGCCCAAACAGATGAATATCTGGCAGTTGATGGATTATGTTTTGGAACTGGGATTGGAAGGCATTCACCTCGATGACAAGGCCTTCGATTCAATGGATGAGGCGCACTGGCACAGCGTTCGCGATTATGCCAGGGAACGAGACCTTTATCTGGAGTACAACTTCGCCATGCTCAGCGGCAATTATGATGCCAACGTGCAGCATGAAGTTGAGGAAGGCATCACCATCGCTCAAGCCATTGGCGCGGACGTGGCCAAGCTGGGCATGAACTTAACGCGCCCACGACCGGTGGCGGCCAGCAAATTTCATCCTGAGATCATGGCTCAATTGGAAAATGTCGTCGCCAAATTGAAGCGGGCGGCGCCGCTGGCCGAAAAAGCCGGGGTCAGGATCGCCGTCGAAAATCATACCGATGCGTTTTCTGAAGAAGTACTCTGGGTGTTGGATCAGGTCGATCATCCGTTTATTGGGGCTTGCGTGGACACGGTGAATGCTTTGCATGTGACTGAAGATCCGATTACGGCCGTTGCCAATCTAGCACCCCGCGCCTTCACCAACCATTTCCGGGACGGCAAAATCGTCATCCAGCCGGATGGCTTCAAATTAACCGGGGCCGTCGTGGGCGAAGGCGATCTGGACATGAAACGGGCCTATGAATTGATTAAAAAGAATACGGCCGTTAACCGGCTCAATGTCGAACTGGACCTGAAATGCCCGCTGGATAATATGGCAGGAGCTTTGCGCATTGAACGGGAAGCGTTGCAAAAAAGCGTCTCGTTTTGCCGCGAGGTTTTAGGTGTAAAGTAGTTTTACGGAGGTTAATATGATTGGTGGTGTATACGGGAAAATTTTGCACGTGAACTTAACAACGGGCGAGACTCATATCGAGGAACCACCTGAAGCATTTTATCGCCTGTTGGTTGGCGGGCGGGCGCTGGTGGCCTACTTGTTGCTGCGTGATTTGCCGCCTAACACTGACCCATTCAGCCCCGACAATCTGCTCATTTTTGCCCCCGGCATCATGCAGGGGACCAACTTGCCCGGCTCCGGGCGGCACGGCGTGGGCGGCAAGTCGCCGCTGACAGGGGCCATCGCCAGTACAGAAGCCGGCGGCTGGTGGGGCCATGAGTTCAAGCGAACCGGTTTTGACGCATTGGTGATTAAGGGACAGGCGAAATCACCCGTTTACCTCTGGATTCATGATGGCGAGGTTGAAATTCGGCCGGCCGATCACTTGTGGGGATTACTAACTGCACCGACCCAGAAGGCCATCCATGAAGAACTGGGTGACGAGAAGATACGCGTGGCCCAGATTGGCCCGGCGGGAGAGAACAAGGTGTTGTATGCGGCCGTTATGCATGACATCAATCGCGCTGCGGGGCGCAACGGGATGGGGGCGTTGATGGGTTCCAAAAATCTCAAAGCGGTGGCGGTACGGGGAACAATGAATGTGCCGGTGGCGGCGCGGAAGGGGGTAACGGCCGTTGCCAAATGGCTGGGCAACAATTACAAAGAAAAAGCCGCCTGGGCTGCCGAAGGTATCGGCCGCGGCACGCAAGATTCGCTGGCCTATTGGGGTTATATGGGCGGCCTGCCTACGCACAACTTTGGCCTGCCTGTCTTTGAAAACAAAGATTTACTCAGTGGCGAGCGCAACTACGAAATGTTCCTCAAAGAGCGTGATACCTGCCAGGCCTGCCCCATCAACTGCAAACAGGTCTTTGAGCACGAAAGTGACAATCCCTATCAAAAACTGGACCCGACCTACGGCGGCCCGGAATACGAAGCAATGGCGGCCTTCGGCTCCAACTGCGGCGTGGATGACAACCTGGCCGTTTCTAAAGCCAACGAACTGGCCAATGCCTATGGCCTGGACGCGATTTCTACCGGCGCGTCGATTGCCTTTGTGATGGAATGCTTCGAAAATGAGCTAATCAGTGTAGCCGATACCGGCGGTTTGGAATTCCGTTGGGGCAACGCTGATTTGCTGGTACAGGCCGTAGAAATGATTGGCCAGCGGCAAGGGTTCGGCGATGTGCTAGCTGAAGGCGTCAATCGGATGAGCCAGCGCTTTGGCCCGGAAACGGAGCCGTTCAACCTGACTATCAAGGGCCAGGAACTGCCCATGCACGAGCCGCGTTTGAAACACGCCATGGGCATTGGCTACGCGGTGGCTCCGGTAGGCGCTGACCACATGATGAATATGCACGATACCGGATTTGTCCGTGAAGGAGATGACCTGGATCGCGTCAATTCAGCTTTGCCGGAAGGGGAAAAAGTCCATCCACAGCCGGCAGACGAGATTGACGAGAATAAGATGCGCATTTTTTACAATGAATTGAACTGGATGCATTTCCAGGACTGCGCCATCAACTGCCATTTTTACCCGTACAGCTACGAGCATTTAGCCCAGGCGCTGTCGGGGGTGACAGGTATCGAATACGCGATTCAGGATATTTTGGCCGTAGGCGCACGGGCGCAGACGTTATCGCGCTTGTTCAATTTGCGCGAAGGGCTCACGGCCGTAGACGACCGGCTGCCGAAACGGGTGCGTAAAGCGTTCCAGAGTGGCCCAATTGCCGGTAAGGAAATCACGGCTGAGACACTGGCCTGGGCCAAACGGCGTTATTACGAGATGATGGGCTGGGATGGGGAAACGGCCGTGCCCACCCAATCTTGCCTCGAACAACTACAACTCGATCAATTACTGGCGGAGGTGACGACAACGGATTGAGAAATTAACGGATAAAAATCCGTTATATTCCCTATCCGTTTTTGTCTCACAAAATATGACAAAACCACCCTTAATCGACTCCATCGAAATCCACCATTACCGCCTGCCCCTGGACCCGCCTTTCCACGCCACGTGGGATCCCAACCCGCGCCGCAGCCACACCAGCACCCTCGTCCGCGTCCGCGCCGGCGACTACGAGGGCGTCGGCTCCGGCGACACGATGCTGGGCTTTACCGGGCATGAGCATCTGTTCATCGGCCAGGACCCGTTTGCCATCGAGCGCCACGTACGGATTTTGGACAATTTGCAGTTTCATTACGGCCGTTGCTGGCCCCTGGAAATCGCGCTGTGGGATTTGATGGGCAAAATCACCGGCCAACCTTTGTGGCGGCTGCTGGGTGGAGCCAGCCCGCGAGTTCCGGTTTACGCCTCGACCGGCGCCTGGCGGCCGCTGGATGAACGCGCCGATATTGCGAAACAATTAAAAGCGTGGGGTTTCCCGGCTATGAAAATCCGTTTTCACGCCGACGACCCCCGTGAGGATATTCCGATGGCGCGGGTGGTACGCGAGGCGGTGGGCGACGAGATGCACATTTTGGTGGACGCCAACCGGGCCTGGCGGATGCCCTGGGATGATGCAGAGTATTGGGATTTCAAAACGGCCGTTTACGTCGCCGACGCCCTGGCCGAACTAGGGGTTTACTGGCTGGAAGAACCAATGTACCGTCATGATTATCGCGGCCTGGCCGAACTGCGCCAGCGCTCTAAAGTACGCATTGCCGGCGGGGAAGGCAACCGCGAGTTTGCCGAATTCCGCGAATATTTGCGGCATGGCTCGTATGATGTCTATCAGCAGGACGTGGCTTGGAGCACCGGCATCCTGCGCGCCAAACAATTGGCGGCTGAGGTTAACGCTGTTGGGGATATTTATTCGCCGCACACCTGGGGCGACGGTTTGGTTTTGTTGGCCAATTTGCAGGTGAGTGCGGCCGTTTCCACTGCCCCCTTCGTCGAATTCCCCTTCGACCCGCCTACCTGGACGCCAGAACGCCGTGATTTCATTTTGCCGGAGCCGATTTTGGCCGAAAATGGATTCGTCACTTTGCCGGATAAACCGGGCTTGGGCGTGGAGATTGATTGGCAAGCGTTAGAACCGTTGCGCATTGATACGGGAACGATGGAATAGTGGCAACATCGGATTTTAGTGAGGAACGGATAAAAGTCCGCAGTTGCCCCAGGAGGAAACATGAAGGTTAAAGCAGCCGTTTTTTATGAGGTAGGTGTCCCATTTCAAATCGAGGAGTTGGATTTAGCGGAACCGCGCCACGGTGAGGTGTTGGTTAAAGTGGCGGCGGCGGGCGTGTGTCACAGTGACTGGCACTTGATGACCGGCGCGACCAAACATCCGCTGCCGGTGGTGCCAGGACACGAAGGCTCTGGCGTCGTTCAAGGTGTAGGAGCGGGCGTGACGACGCTCAAACCCGGTGATCATGTGGCCTTAAATTGGGCGCCCAACTGCGGCCATTGTTTTTACTGCCTGCGCGACCGGCCCAGCCTTTGCAGCACTTACGTCGGGCCGTTGTGGGCGGGGACGATGATGGATGGCACGACGCGCTTCTCGAAGGAAGGCGAACCCGTTTATCATTTTAGCGCCTTGGGCTGTTTTGCTGATTATGTGGTGGTGCCCCAGGAATGCTGTGTGGCGATTGACAAGGCGGTACCATTGGAAATAGCGGCGTTGGTTGGCTGTGCAGTGACGACGGGGGTGGGGGCGGTGTTGAACACGGCCGTTGTCCAACCCGGCAGCAGTGTCGTCGTTTTTGGCGCGGGCGGGGTGGGACTCAACATCATCATGGGCGCTAAACTGGCCGGAGCCAGCCGCATCATCGCCGTCGATACCAACGAAGCCAAAGGCGATCTGGCCAAATCCTTCGGCGCAACCGACGTCATCATGAACCGGCCCGACACCAACGATTCCATCCGCAATCTGACCGAAGGGCGTGGCGCTGACTACGTGTTTGAGGCGGTCGGGCTAACTTCACTGCAAGAGCAGTGTCTGGATGTGGTACGGCCGGGTGGAGTGGTAGTCTACGTTGGCATGTCGCCGATGGGCAGCAGTACCAATCTGCCGGGAGCCATCATCGCCCGCCAGGAAAAGACGGTGACCGGCTCTTATTACGGCTCGGCTAACACGGCGCGTGATTTCCCCAAGTATATTGATTTGTACCGGCAGGGATTACTGGATTTGGAGCGGCTGATCTCCAAACGGTACAGCCTGGAGCAAATTAACGAGGCTTATGCCGACATGCTGCAAGGGGAAACGGCGCGGGGTATTATTGTTTTTTGATCTGGTTACGGCCGTTACCAGCTAACCCCTTCTGCCTCTTTAGGAGCGGAAATTTAATATGGCGTCATCCCCCTATACCCCATTTCTGCCGAAATCGTGCCCGTGATTTCCTGGAGCGGTTTTACAAACGCTTCAATTTGTCCGGGACCCATACGGAAAGTTGGCCCTGAAATGGAAACCGTAGCCACAAGCTGTTGTTGATGACCATAAATCGGAGCCGCAATATCGCTGAATCCCTCTTCAAACTCCTCGTGAACGATGGCAAAACCATGCTGGCAGATTGATGGCAGTGACTGTTCCAATACCTGGCGGCTTACGATTGTTTTCTGTGTATACCGGTTCAAGCTGGATGGCAAGATAGCCTTGTATGCTTCCGGCGATAGATGGGCCAGGAATACTTTGCCGCTGGCCGTACAGTGCAAAGGCGTGCGCCGTCCGATCCAGCCCACATACTGGATGTGTTTTGGGCTGGCGATTCGTTCGATGTTGACGCATTCATAGCCATCACGGATAGTCAGATTCACCGTTTCTTCCGATAGTTCGGCCAGCCGGTTCAAATGGGGCTGTGACAAACCGCGTACGTCCAGCCGCCCTAGAGCGACGCCGGCCAGACTGATGAGACCCACCCCCAGCCGGTACTTGCCCGTTTCCGGATTTTGGCCCACAAATCCCTCATGCTGCAAGGTAGAAAGGATACGAGAAACAGTGCTTTTATGTAATCCCAGCCGGTGACTGAGTTCGGTCACCCCTAGCTCCGGTTCGGTCTCTGTGAAACTGCGTAAAACGCTTGCTGCCCGCTGAATAGATTGAATCATAGAATTGGAATTACCAAACTAAAACGACCCTAAATGATGTTTGGTCTTCTTGATATTCGTTTTAATGTCTGAATCCCAAGAATATTTGCGAATGTAACAAACACAGTAATAAAAATCTCAATGCCGAGAAGCCGTGTATTTACCAAATTTGAGGATAAGAAATATACAACTGACAATAAGAGAAAATTTCCTATCGCACCAATACCTGCCCATACGAACGCCAGCATTGTAATTGAATTTTTCTGAAAGTAACCCGTTATGATGTGTAGCACTCCCAATATCGCCAATAAAGTTGTAGGTAGGAAAATCAAGAGTAATAAACCAACATTTATTGGACTCCCGGGCATGGAAGTGAACCAATATATGCTTAATCCTGCGTTTGTTAAAAGAATAAGAACAAGAAAAAACTTATTTTTCACAGACATTATCTGATTTGACCTTCCCAGTTGCTTATAGGCTATGTTTGTCGATCATTCCTTTACAACATTACATAATAACGCTTTGTAGACTGGAAAACCGGAGATGGGATCGCGATTTTCAAAGTCGGTCAATTCGTTGACGTTGGTTTCCTGCCAAGCAGCCGGTCCTAATGGACCGCCGCCGCCCATATTGGCTTCAATCGCTCCGGCGACAATTTCTTCCGTCACCCGCGCTAGGTAACGGACTCGGCCGCGCGGCGAAATCACATACACGTCGTCGCCATCCTTGATATTCCGAGCCTGGGCGTCGCGGGGATGAATGTTGACCAGTGGGCGGGGGTGTCTGGCGACCAGGGAGGGGATGTTGTAATGCTGCGAACGAAAATTGAACTGGGTTCGCGCGCCGGAATTGAAGACCAGCGGGTACTGCTTTGCCAGTTCAGGATCGGCTAACGGGCCTTCGACTGGTTCGGTGTAAACTGGCAAAGGTTCGTAACCATGCTCGCGGAACCATTCTGACGTGATCTCGAATTTGCCGGTGGGAGTCTCAAAGCCGGGCCGTCCGTCGTGGCGCAGCAGCCCGGTTTCGTATTTGTGGTACTTCATTTCCGGCACGGTAAAGGGTACGCCTTTTGGGTGGGCGCGCAGTTCTTCCAGCGAGACCGGTTTGTTCAGCAAGGCGACGCGGACTAAATCCTCTTCTGTTTGGGGCCAGAGGTGACCGTAACCCAGCCGGTCGGCCAGTTCAGCAAAAATCAGGTAATCGTTCCGCGCTTCACCCAGTGGCTCAATCACCCGCTGCCGCAACTGGATGAAGCCGTCATAAATCATGTACGATTCAATCTCAAACATCGTCGTTGCCGGCAAAATGAGGTCGGCGTAAGCGGCATCGGCCGTGGGGAAACGGTTGACGACGACCAGGAAATCCAGCGCGGCCAGCGCCTTGCGCCACAAATCAGGATTAGGCCAGGCGGTGATGATCGAGGAACCGCTAACGATTAGGGCACGCAGCGGATAGGGTTCGCCTTCCAAGATGGCGCGGGGGAGCAGTGCGCCATGGGCTTCGCGGCGCACTTCATAATAAAGCGGATATTCGTCGGAGCCGATGGGTTTGGGTGCGCCATCCATCGGATGGGTCAAGATGCGGTTGAGCTGGAGCCGATCACGCATTTTGAACAGTTTGCCCCCAGGTATGTCCAGATTGCCGGTGATGGCTTGCAGCGTCCAAACGGCGCGGATGGCCTGGACGCCGCTGTTGGAATATTCCAGGCCCGTGTAAGTCAAGATAGAACAGCCTTTGGCGCGGGCAATCTTACGAGCCAGGGCGACGATTTTTTCGGCTGGAATCCAGGTGATTTTTGCAACGCGCTCCGGGCTGAAATCTCGGACGTACTCGCGCAGTTCGGCAAAACCATGCGTCCACGTTTCCACAAAAGCGTGATCATACAAATTTTCGGCGATCAAGACGTGGATCAGGGCCAGGGCCAGGGCGCCATCGGTGCCAGGCCGAATGCCCAGCCATTCAGCGCGGGTAGCCTGGGCTGTTTCACTGTGACGATGGTCGATGACGATGATTTCTGCGCCGCGTTGCTGTGCTTTTTTCAGCCGGTTCAGGTTGATGGGGGCGGAGTCGGTGGTGGGATTTTCGCCCCAGACGAGGATAAGGGCGGCGTTGTCAATGTCTTCGGTCATGTTTTTCATGTAATCGCCAAAGCAGGCGCGAGAAGCTAACATGCCGTAGGAAACGTAACACAAGGAGCCGACGCCGGTCGCGTTGGGTGAGCCAAAGGGAAAGAGGACGGCATTGGCTGAGGATTCGGCCGTTCCCGCCGGAGCAAATGCTTCATTCAAGCCATACTCAAAATTGCCCCGTCCGGTGTAAATGGCGGCGGCTTCAGGTCCGTATTGGTCGGCAATGCGGCGCAGATTGGCCACGATGATGTCGTAGGCTTCGTCCCAGGTGATGCGCTCAAACCGATTTTCCCCCCGTTGGCCAATCCGTTTTTGCGGGTACAGAATCCGGTCCGGCGAATAAACAATTTCTTTGGCGCGTAAACCACGCGGGCAGACGATTCCCGCCGGATGGTTTTTCAGGGGAGTCAGGCGCTCGATTTTGCCATCTACCAGGTGAACGTTGACGCCGCAGCCAGAAGGGCAGACGCCGCACATGCTGGGGACGACGGTTGAGTGCTGAGTGCTGAGGACTGAGGGCTGAGTGATGGGTTCGCGGATCACGGGTTACGCTCCTAGGATGGTATCAATCTCCTGTATAACAGAATCGGGTAAAGGTTCGACTTTGTGATCGTCCATCAGGCTGACGGTTACTTCGCGTAGGCGTTCGTTGATGATAGGAGAGCCTTTTTCTTGCCAGGGTTCCAGACGCTGGCGATCAAAGACTTGGGGCAGCCACAATTCACGCCAATGGGCCATCGTATGGTCAGTGCTGAGAAATTCGCCACCGGGACCGACTTTGTGAATGACATCAACGGCTAATGCTTCGTCGTTGAGGCACACGCCTTCTGTAAAGCGTCGGGTTTGGGAGATGATTTCGTTGGTCAGCACCATCATTTCCGGCGAGTTAGTCAGGCCGCTTTCCAGATAACCGACGTCGTGATTGAGGTTGGTTTTGGCCAGTAGGGCGACCATCACGGCGAATTGGGCGTCGGCGGCGGCCTGGCCATCAACCACTTTGCTGTCGCTGTGACCGGCATAGCCCCAGACAGGCAGGCCGTAAAAATGGCCCATTTCGGCGGCCATGACGCGGGCCAGTTGGAATTCGGGCGCGCCATAGACGCTGATCATCTCTTTCATGTCCAGGTGGTGAACGCCGTGACCGTAGAGGAAGGGCGCGCCGGGGTTTTGCAGCTGGTGCATCACCAGGCCGCTGAGCATTTCGGCGTTGCCCAGGACAACAGCGCCGGCGATGGTGATCGGCGCGGTGCCGCCCATCATCGGGGCGGGGGAGTGGGTGATAGGGATTTTGTGTTCGGCGCAGAAGAGGAGTTTGTCGGTTGCTTCCAGGGAGTGCTGCAAGGGGGTGGTCGGTTCGGAGTAGACGAGGAAAGTGGGATATTGGGCGAGTTTATCCATGCCTCCGGCGACTGCGGCGGCCATGTGGGCGATGGTTTCGATGTCTTCACGGCCGTCACAGACCACTACAATCGGTTTGGTCGTATTTTTGATCATCGCGGCGAACTGGTGGCGGTAATAGCCTTCGGTGGGCACGTCGCGGGGTACGCCAACGGACATGACAAAGCCGATTTCGGGCAGGGCATCGCATACGTGCATACAGTCGGCGATGTCGGCCAATTGGAAGTCGCGCCGCCGGCCGCTGCGCGGGTCCAGGTAGCGGTAGGTATCGGAGCCGGGGCCGAAGGTGCATGCCTGGCCATCGAGTTTGACGGCGATTTCGTCTGTACCGCGTTTGTAGAGGTTAAACGGGCCGGGGGCTGAGGCCAGCGCCCATTCGACCAGGGTTGAGGGGATTTTGACGAGGTTGCCGGTAACGGCCGTGCCCGCTTTTTT
>JBNKZT010000214.1:0-10418 GCA_050301775.1 Promineifilaceae bacterium (SeqCode) | reverse complement strand
CGGCCGTTTGGAACACAGAAACAGGTGAGGAATTATTGACATTGCCGACATCAATCGGGTATTTCAGTCAGGATAGCAAACATTTGATAACCTGGCACGCTTCTGATCTGAATTTGATTTGGGACGTGTGGGATATTGCCACTGTTGAAAAAGTTGATTCCATTAATCTCACTATTGACGATCTGTGGGAGTCTGCCGGTGGGGATCTCAGCCGCGATTGGCAGTATAACGCCCTTCGCTATTGGGATAACAGGATTAACGTCTGGGAAATGTCTACACAGAAAAAGATATTGCATTCAACAGAGCATGACGGCATGGTGAATTTTATTGAATTTAGCCCTGATAACCGATTCCTGGCGACGGCAAGTATTGACGGTACGGCGAAGGTATGGCGAATGCCCGACGGTGGCGATGAGCCGGACGAAAACGCGGCATCCATTCTTACGCTGGAACATGCCGGTGCGGTGGAGAGTTTGGCGTTTAGCGCGGACAGTCGTTTTCTGGCAACGGCAAGTCGTGATTTCACGGCCGTTATCTGGGATGTGCCCGCCTCACTTGCTGCTGGAGAGCCGGTGACTGTATTCAGTTTTCCCCTTTCCGGTCACACCGAGCCGGTACGGGAAGCTGCCTTTAATGCCGATGGCTCGTTGTTGGGCGTTCTTAGTCAGGATGGCGTAGTCAAGGTGCGGGATACGGCGACGGGTGAAGGGCTGCTCACATTTGTGTCCAACAATCTGACACGCGGGATTTGGTTTGATCCGAACGGCCGTTATCTGGCAACGGGCAACGATGGCGGCCTGGTGCAGATTTGGGACATCACCCCGGCGGGCGAGAAGGAGTGGCTGACGTTAGATGGTCATGATGGCGTGGTTTATCGGGCAACCTACAGCCCGGACGGCATCCAATTGGCAACGGTTTCCAGCGATGAGACTGTCAAGCTGTGGGATGCTGCGTCCGGCGATCTGTTGATGACGTTAGCAGGGCATACCAGCGATGTCCGCGCCGTTGCTTTTTGTCCTGATGGGTCCTGCCTGGCCACCGCTGGCCACGATGGAACGGCCAAGTTGTGGGATGTGGCGACGGGACAGGAGATGTCCAGTTTGAATGCGTATGCGGGATTGCCGTTGAACCCAATCCCGGAGAACAATGTGCTTGACCTGGCTTTTACGCCGGATGGCAGCCGATTGGTAACGGTTGGCCTGGATGAGACGCCGGATGTTTGGGATACAGCCACCGGGGAGCGGTTGTTGTCGTTAGAGGGGCACTTTTTCTGGTGGAATGTGGTGAGTACGGCCGTTTCCCCCGACGGAAACCACATTGCCACTACCGGTCCGGAGGGAGTGATGATGATTTGGGACAGCCAGACGGGTGAGCAGTTGTTGGCCCAAACGACGACGGAGTACGGCAGCCTGGATGTCGCTTTTAGTCCCGACGGCAGCCGTGCAGCTTCGGCTGATAACGATGGCGCAGTACGGGTCTGGGACTTGAATGCGCCGGAAGCGGATCGGCTCTTGCTCACCCTCTCCGGTCACGGCAGTTATGTGCAGTCAGTGGCATTTAGCCCGGACGGGAACCTCATCGCCAGCGCCAGCGCCAACCTGATCCGTGTGTGGGATGCCAAGACTGGCCAACCTCTTTATACCTTACCCGGCCATACCAGAGTCGTTTTGGACGTTGAATTTAGCCTGGACGGGACACGTCTGGTCAGCGCCAGCGCCGATGGCACGGTTCGTGTTTTTGTCCTGCCGGTTGAGGAGTTGATGGAATTGGCCCGCTCCCGTTTAACGCGCTCGCTGACCAATGCGGAATGCCAGCGGTATTTGCGTGTGGAATTGTGTCCGACGAGACCGTAGATAGGCGGGCAAGCTGCCCGCGCTCCCAGGGGGATTAGGGACAGATGAATAACGGCCGTTCCCCATCCTCAAGCAATGGCGTAATGACCGTTTTGAACTGGCGGCGGCTGGTGTAACTGAGGAGGATGAGGTCATTGTTGTGTTCGGTGGCGGTTTGTTGGATGGATACGGCCGTTGCCGATCCCGTCACAAATTCAGCTTTCACCTCGTGCATTTCCAGGTAGCGAGCGGCGAATTCTACCGCTGTTTTACTGGACAACACTGTTAAATTCGCCGCCCACTGCTCGGCCAGGTAAGCAGCGACGAACAAGGCTTCCTGGCTCTTTTGCTGCCCTTCATAGACCAGCAAAACGCGTTCCATCTCCGCTGCGTCGCCGGGAACAGCCAGAACCGGCCGGGCGCTGTTTTGCAGCACAGCCTGAAGTACTTTTGCCGGGAAACGGCCGTCTAACACAATCAAATCAGTCAGAACCGCTCGCTGGCAAATCTTTTCCGCCGGATCGCCCAATTCCTCGATCAGATGGCCGGTGACGTTGGCTGTCTGGCAACGGCCGTTAAACTGCACCACCAATTCCTCATCAGCCGGATCGACAACCAGCCCCCAAACCTGAGCCTTTTCCCGCTGCGCCACCAGCAGCGCCTGATCTAACCCGGTCCACTCGTCGCCCGCCGCCAACGGAACCAGAATGTCGGCAAGCAGATGGTCGCTGTAGCGGGCCAGCAGCCGCTCCTCCGACCAGGAGTCGGGGCGGGGCGTGCTTTGCCATTTGTCAGGTACGACCACGTTCAGGATTTGGTGGTATAGGTTGCGCGAGGGTAACGGCCGTGCCTGTTCTGCCAAACGCGCTACCGTCTCCGGTTTAATTTCCTGGCCCAATTCATGCTGGAGCAGCGCCCGGTGCCGCGCCAGCCAGACGTAAAAATCGGTTTCCGTGCGGCCGGGGAAATAGCGCAAAATGCCCTGTTCACGGATGGCTTGAATCATCGGCTGGTAGGCTTCCGTGTACCAGCGGGTTACCGCTTCTTCATCCGTCAAATCCCGGCTCTCGGCCATTTCGATGAAGTAACGATGGACTTCAAGATGATTTTCCAGATGGGCATACTGGCCGGGGACACTGACCCGGAAATCAGTTTCCGGCCAGCGTTTGTCTACCTGGGTGTGATTGAAAAAGGCGGCCATTTCGGCCTTGATCAGCAGCTCGTCCGGCTGGTCGCCGGGCGAAAGGGGTACACGCGTCCGCACTTCGGTCACATGGGCGTCGATGAATTCCAGCCCTTCGCGGCGGGCGATGGAGACGCGATGGTTGCCATCCAGGACAAAATAGGCCTCGCCAATCTTGTAGACGGTGATGGCCGGCAGATCGGAAATGTGGAAAACGGCCGTTTTCACCCCCACCCAACGATCTCGATCCGAACTCAGCCGGGGCAGGAAAGTGCGGGTAAAATCATGGTAACGCCCCACGCTGCCCACAATCGCCGCCAGCGGAATCTGGCGCAAGCCCTGTTCAGCCTGGCCAACGACGTGCAGTTGTTCGGCGACTTCCCGGAAAGACAACAAATCGGCCGATTGGCCGGTAAACCCGGCCCAAACCCGCTCAAAATTAGCCCGCAGCCGTGCCCGGTGAAAATCTTTAATCGCACTCTGATAGGATTTCGGATTTAATGGTAACATAGGCCAGTTTTATCCTAATCCTGACAACTGCGCCAAATACATTTCCCGCCCATTCCCTCGCCCACTTGCAAACTCGCATACCTGCAAACTTGCAAACTTGCCCCTCGGCCACATTCAGGGAAAATTGCATCATGATTGTCGCTACCTGTGTCGTTAAACTGCACCTGAACGGTGTTTATTCTCTGAAAGAAAAGCGGCGGATCGTCAAATCGCTTTGCGTGCGCCTGCCGCAGAAGTTCAACCTAGCCGCGGCCGAAATTGAGCACCAGGATGTGTGGCAAACGGCCGTTATCGGCCTGGTCACCATCGGCACGGATTCCGGCTACTTGCACGGCCTGCTGGAAAAAGCTGTCGCCTGGATTGAAGACACCCGCCCCGACATACCGATTGAAGATTATTCGATTGAGTTTCGTTGATTGGCATGTTGCGGGAATTGTATTCCCGCAACTTCATCTGACGGGTGTCGGGAATACCAATTCCCGATACATCATCTATAATGTTGGAACGCTTACCGGAATGAAAACGTACTAAAAACATGAAACGATTCCCCACCCTTATCAAAGCGGTTTTGTTGATTCTTCTACTGACCATGCCCCCTGCCACTCTCCAGGCCCAGGACGACAACGGCATCACGATGACCACCCAGGCCGGATTTGATGGTTTGTACAAGCCGGGATTTGGTATGCCGGTGTACGTGAACGTGGCTAACAGGGGAACGGCCGTAGAAGGCCAACTGCGCATTGAGCTCGGCTCAACGGCCATTGGCGACCGCATCGTCTACACCAGCCCCATCAGCCTGCCCACCCAATCCAACAAACGCGTCACCCTTTACGTTAACCCGGTTGGCTTCACCAATGCCATCACCGTGCAACTGGTTGATGAGCGGGGCAGCGTTGTGGCCCAGGCCGCCACCGGCACCCTCAGTCAGTTGGCCGCCGACGATTTGCTGTACGGCATCATCAGCCCGGAACCGGGTGAACTGGAATTTTTGGAGAACGTCACCGCGCACCGGGGTAAAGCAGGAGTAGCCTTCCTCGATCTGGCCGACCTGCCCGACGTGCCCCCGGCCTGGAATGGGCTGGACGTCCTGGTCCTCAACGACGTGGACAGCGGCCAATTTTCGGCAGCACAGATGGCCGCGCTGCAAGCCTGGATCAGCACCGGCGGCCAACTGGTCGTCACTGGCGGACCGGGCTGGCAAAAAACGGCCGCATCCCTGGCCGACTGGCTGCCGGTCACCATCAGCGGCAGTGAATCGGTGGACGATCTGCCGGCGCTGAGTCGGGAAACCGGCGAACCCTTCCGTGATCCCGGTCCGTATCTGGTCACGACCAGCAGCCTGCGCCGCGGTGAACTGCTCTTCCATCAAGACGGCCTGCCGCTGCTGGCCGCCGACCAGATGGGGCGGGGCAGCGTCTATTTCCTGGCGCTGGACCCCAAGCTGGCGCCACTGCTGGATTGGGACGGCAGCGAACAGCTTTGGGCTGAGGTGGCCAATCGGGTTCCTGACCTGCCCGTTTGGGGGACGGGAGTGAAGGATAGTTATTCGGCGGTAACGGCCGTGTCCAGCCTGCCCTCTCTAGCCCTGCCCTCAACAGCGCTGCTGGTCCTCTTCCTCTTCATTTACGTCATCATCATCGGCCCGGCCAACTACCTGGTTCTCAAACGGATGAACCGGCGCGAACTGGCCTGGGTGACGATTCCGATCATCATCATCATTTTCACTGGGCTGGCCTACTTCACCGGCTTCCAAATCAAGGGCAACGATACGATTGTCAACCAGATGGCAGTGGCTTACGGCCGTGCCGGAGGCGACGAAATTCGTGCCCAGAGCCTGATTGCTCTTTACTCGCCGCGCCGCCGAACCTTCGACATGATTGTACCCGGCAGCACGTTGACCCGCCCCTTTGAGCAAGGATTCAGCGGCGTCAGCGGCGGCGGCAGCATCGACGCCATCCAACGCGGCAGCGACGTGACGCTGACCGGCATCCGGGTTGACGTGAGCGGCACGGAGACGTTTATTGCCGACCATTACGAACCCGCGCCGAATATTTCTGGTCAGGCGTCGTTGGAGATTGTGGGCACGGCCGTTAACCTTTCCGCCACCATCCAAAACAACGGCGACATCCCGTTGCAAACCGCCACCCTGCTCATGGGTACGTCGATCGTGGAAGTGGGCGACATCGATCCCGGCCAGACCGTCACTGTCAATGAAACCGTTGGTTCCGTATCTTCAACCACGTCCTCGTACAGCTACGGCGGCTATGGTTCGCCACTGCTCAATCAAGCTGAATTGATTCTCGGCACGTCCAACTATTACAATGACCGGGACGCCTTCCCCCGCTGGCAGTTGTTGAACGCCATCGCCAACGATCCGCGGACGGGGCCAAGTGTTGGTGCAGCCACCACCCCGGAAACCGTCACCCTCATCGCCTGGTCCGATCAGCCCCAACTGGCAATCAGCCTGGGCGAGGACCCGTTCAACAGCTACGCCACCACGCTCTACTTTCTGGAACTGCCGCTAACCCAAAATCTGGTCAGCAGCGGCAGCGCGGTCACCGTGCCCATCTCCCTGCTTTACTGGGAAGTAGTCGATTCCGGCATTTACAGTCCGACCATTTATGACCTGTATCTCAGCAACAGTTGGGCCGAATTTGAGTACCAGCCCTGGCCTGAATTCCAGGCGATGGCGGTAACAGAACTGGCCATCCTCCTGGAAACCGACGATACCTTCCAATCCATTCCTACCGTGCAGTTGTGGGACTGGGGGCAGGAGGATTGGACTACGATTACCCGTGCCAACTGGGGTGAGTTTACGATTGAGGGTTATGAGCCGTTCGTCGGCCCCGGTAACACAGTTCGTATCCGGCTGGAAGATACCAGCCAGTACGGTGTCTCTATCCGTGAGGTTTACCCGATTTTGACCGGCAATTTGCAGTAAAGAGGGGATGAACTACCACGTGCCATGTATGATAGAATAAACATGCAAACTATTTTCAAGGAGTAAAACGATGGGAGAACAAGTGACGCTAAATATTCCCAAGCCGGCCGCTCAAAACGCGCGGGCTATTGCTTTTCGTACCCAGCGCCGTCTTGAAGATGTATTGGTGGAGTGGATCGACAAAATTGCTTCTGAACTGCCGGTAGAGTCGTTAAGTGACGAAGAAGTTTTGACTCTTTGCAATCTGGAAATGTCCGTTGCGGAACAAGCTGAGCTAAGCGATTTGCTGGCGGTGAATCGGGAAGGCGTTTTGGAACAAGACCGGCGGCAGCGTCTGGATGAGTTGATGCAAGTTTATCGCAAAGGATTGATTCGCAAGGCCGAGGCATGGCAAGTTGCTGTCACCCGTGGGTTAAAATCACCTCTTAACTGAGCATTCTATGTCCAGTCGCGCCCATATTCCTGATGATGTCAAGCAGCGGGTTCGGGAAGCTGCCAAAAACCGCTGTGGGTACTGCCTAAGTCCGCAGCACCTGACAATGGCCCGCCTGGAAGTAGAACACATCGTTCCCCTGGCTAAGGAAGGAACGAATGAGGAATCCAATCTGTGGCTGGCCTGCCCCATTTGCAACCGCTACAAAAGTGACCAAATAACGGCCGTTGATCCGGCCACCAATGAAGATGTACCGCTTTTTAATCCACGTCAGCAGCATTGGGAAGATCATTTTTATTGGAGTGAAGACGGCTTACGAATCATTGGCAACACAGCAACCGGGCGGGCCACTGTGTTGGCACTACATTTGAGCGACGACCCGGATGTGTTGACGGTTCGTAGTTATTGGATAACGGCCGGTTGGCATCCGCCAAAGGAATTATGACGAACATTATTGAAATTCAGGGATTGACGAAAAAGTATAACGGGTTAACGGCCGTCAACGACCTCAACCTCACGATTCAAGAAGGCGAAGTCTTCGGCTTCATCGGGCCAAACGGGGCGGGTAAGACAACGACGATGCGCATCCTGACCACACTGCTCCAGCCGACGGCCGGCAAAGCCTGGGTGGCCGGCCATTCCGTCACCGACGACCCCCGCGCCGTGCGCCGCGCCATCGGCTACATGCCCGACTTCTTCGGCGTCTACGACGACATGAAGGTGTGGGAGTACCTCGACTTCTTCGCCGCCTGCTACGAAATTCCCCCGGCAACCCGCGCTGGGATGATTGATGATTTGCTGGCGCTGGTCGATTTGGGCCACAAAAAAGAGGAGCAGGTCGAAGCGTTAAGCCGGGGGATGAAACAGCGCCTCTGCCTGGCCCGCACCCTGGCCCACGATCCCCAGGTGCTTATCCTGGACGAACCGGCCAGCGGCCTCGACCCGCGGGCGCGCATCGAAATCCGCGAACTGCTGCGCGAGCTGAAAAACATGGGCAAAACCATCTTCTTTTCCTCGCATATCCTGTCCGAAGTGGCCGACATCTGCACCACCATCGGCATCATCGAGGCCGGGCAGCTTGTCGCGTCCGGCGACATGGAACAGATGAAGAAGCAGCTGCGCGCCCACCGGCTCATTCAGGCCCAGGTGCTGGGCGAAGTTACGCCGCTGCAAGAATATTTGCTGCGCCATCCGGCCGTGGACAGCATCAGCGACCACAGCCAGGCCGACATCCCGACCAACGCCGTGCGCTTCGACTTCACCGGCGACGACGAGACGCTTAGCCAGCTTCTGGCCGACATCATCGCCAGCGGCATCCGTGTCACCACCTTCAGCGAGGAAACTGGCGATTTGGAGGACGTGTTTATGCAGGTGACGAAGGGGATTATTAATTAGAGACTGGAGACTGGAGACTAAAATCTCTAATCTCCAGTCTCTAGTCTCCAGTTCATCAAATTGGAGACGCATTGAACGCCCTAGCATGGCCACGACAATGGCGGGAGCTGCAAAATCATCCGGTTTACCAGCGGGAGCGGGGTGGCTGGGGCAAGCCGAACCGGTTTTACGATTCGCTGAGCCGCTATTCACCGTTTGTGGTCATGGGGGCGATTTTATTTGGCGTGTGTGCCGGCAGCAGCAATCCGGCGCTGCTGGCCGGAAACGAGGCTCTTTATGCCTTTTGGTGTCTGCTGTGCCTGCCGGGGATTGTGTTAAACGGTTTGACTCTGTTTGGCATGTTTATGGCCCCGGCGTTGACGGCGCCAACGATCAGCATGGAACTGGACCGGGGCACGTGGGATATTTTGCGTTCTACGCCGCTTTCGACGCGCTCGATTATTCTGGCCAAGCTGTTTGGCTCGTTAGCCCGGCTGCGCATCTGGCCCATTTTGTTTGCGCTGAGCTTACTGGAAGGGCTGCTGTTGACGTGCAGTATCATTTTCACGGTGAGTACTGCACCTGGCGAGTCGGCGGCTCTTGGTGGAGTCATCGTGGGCATTACGTCGGCGGTACGGCCGTGGCTGGAAATCCTGTTCGCCGCGTTTGTAGGCATGATGGCATCCACCCTGGTCAAATCGGCGACAACGGCGCTGGCGGCCAGTTATACGGCCGTTTTCCTGACCAAACTATTTAACAGCAGCCTCATCTGGCTGGGCATTGGCAGTCTGTTCAACCAGGGTGACGTGTTTCCGTTTGTGATGAGTGGGTTGGGGCCAACGGCCGTTTACGTGGTAGCGATTGTGGGGCTGTGGGTTGGGTTGCTGCGGCAGGCGGATAGGTTGAGTTATGCATAGAGATTCTTATGTCTGATATGATTACTGTGAAGGTGAACGGCCGTTTGCATTTTTCCTATTTCTTTGGTGGTTGAGAATGAACGAAAACCTACTTCCAAGATCAATCCTATTAAAAGCGTTCAGTTCGGGAAGAGAATATGGATGGCATAAAGAGGACATTCCTGAAGTGATTAAGGCTGCAACAGACGCTAATTTGGCAGTAATTGGGGGACAACCTCAATTTATTGTGGATGGCTATACATGTGAACCATATTGGTTGAGTTACGATTCAGATTCAAGACAAATTGACGAAAAATGGGCTGAATATATCCAAAGAAGTGGTCGAGAAGTCCTGAATAAGTTTCAAAAACTAATCGACGAAACCGATTTTGAGACCGAAGTTGAAAATTGGGAGTTCCTCAAGCAAAAAAGGCAAGAAGGGAAAAATTTAATGGAATGTCTCTTCTTTATTCTTTACTTTGATTCTGAATCAAAAGTAGCATAAATAATGCAAATTTTAGCATTTGTTTGCATCATAATTATTGTCAGTTTAGCAATATTGTTCGTCATCGTCACCGACGGCCGTTACTTTGGCAAGCGGTTGATCTTCTGGATTTATGACCGGTTTGGTGCGGTGATGTACGGCGGGCGCGGCGAGGCGGCCCGGTGGCAGCAGTTGGCCGGGCTGCTGGATTTGCAGGGTGATGAGCGAGTTTTGGATGTGGGCACGGCCGTTGCCAACCTCCCCTTCACCCTCACCGCCCAACTCAACTTTCAGGGTCACGTCACCGGCCTGGATTGGTCGCCGAAAATGCTGGCCACTGCCCGGCGGCGCGGCCTGAGCCGGCAGGTGTCGTTGGTGAGAGGGGATGCGAGACGGCCGTTACCCTTTGCCAGCAGCACTTTCAACGTCATCACCTGCCTGGAAACGCTGGAAACCCTGCCCCATCCCGACCAAATTCTGAACGAAATCATCCGCACCCTACGGCCCGACGGTATCCTCGTTTTCAGCCTTTACAAAGGCGTCCTGGCCCTCACCGCGTCATTAAGTTTAGATTGGTATCAACAACAATTTCAATCATACGGCTTTAATCTGCAACTGGTACAATTCAGACAAAATTATGACATCATCATAGGAAGATTAGGAGACTAGAGATTAGAGATTAGAGACTAATTGACGAACCAGCTCAGTCTCCAGTCTCTAATCTCCAGTCTCAACAAAAATCATGACCGAACTATCTCAACCCCA
>JBNKZT010000213.1:0-10436 GCA_050301775.1 Promineifilaceae bacterium (SeqCode) | reverse complement strand
AGTTATCGGAATTGGTGGATGACCTTCGAGTAACCGTCCTTCCAAAAAGGGAAGTAATTGTTGGACGGTTACTAAGCATACAATCAATGTTTCTACGCAACATCCGCTAGATAGGGGAAATTTTACTCCGCCAGTTGGGGGAGATCAGCAGGGATAGGGGGTGGGGAATGGACTGATTTGGGAACGGCCGTTCCTCAGAAACCGGGGTTAATCCGGGGTGTCTTTGGCCGCTAGTTTGGCCAACAAAAATTCTTGCCAGGCCTCGTTAAAAACAGCAATGTATCCTGGCTGAGCGATTCGAATAACGATATCAGCCCAATTTCTGTGTTCATCTGCCTTGCGCCTTGAATGTGTATGATTGACATCATACATGCTTGGAGCGCGTGCCAGATCACCAATGAGGTCTTCTCGGTTTTGTTGATTGATGAGCCAGTCCTCAAAACTTAGAACCATTTTCTTTACCCTATTTCGTTGAATGTTTGACAGTTAATTCGGATGTCCTCATTTACTTCATAAAATGACGTATCGCCCCTTATGTTGACTCAACGTAAGCGTTTTAGCCTCGCTATCAAGTTTGCGAGCAATACCCCATCCGGTAGCGCCATTTTTAAGATAAATATCATATCGTGCAGACGTGGCTGACAAACTACAAACTTCGCCAGGATTGGCCACATAGGTGCTGACAAGTGCGCGCCCTATAAATATTTGCGCCTGCACCCTTATTTCTGCCTTATTATGAAATGTTATCTCTGTCATATTCCCTTCTTCATGTTCACATCGTCCAAGCCCACGCGTCCGTATGATTTACCACCACAATTGACAAAGCCCTTGCAGCCGCTTATCAATTACAGTTGGGGGTATATTAATGATACATCCGACACTTCCCGGCGGCATCGGCTGGTCAGGGGAGGTTTTACTCCGCCAGTTGGGGGATAAATGATTAGAGATTGGGGGGAAAAGGGAGGGAACGGCCGTGCCACTAAGGCCACGCACCTCAGGACCTGTCGGGTTTTAATGAGCCTGCGAATGAATTTATATGACCCCTAACAAATTCAAAACGATGAGGATGACGGCAATAACGAGCAAAGTATGGATGAGGTTGCCGGTTTTCGGGACACGCGAACTGACGTTGCTGCCTAAAAAGCCGAGCAGCCACAAAACGATGAGAATGACAATAATGGTCCACAACATGAGATTTCTCCTTCTACTAAATCACTAATCGGGTAACCAATTTGCTGGTGACCCATAACAGGTTAATAAAGGTAGGCCTTTCGCTTGCGCGACTCAGACACAGTCGGAAACTGGCTTGAGCGGAGTGAAGGCCCTAGATTCCCCAACCAGAGACGGTTAACCCTGAACGGCCGTTCTCCCAGCTCCAATCACCGGTTCCCAACGCTCTTTTTGATCATCAACCACATCTTGTATGCCGGTCGTGACCTGGTTCGCTTTATCATTAACCTGCTTTACCTTGTGTTTTACTGTTTTGGCCGTCTGCTTGCGCATTTTCTGACCTTTCCGCTGGATTTGTTTCCGGGTCTTTTTACCCGATTGGGGCGCCATCAGCAGCATTGTCCCGGCCCCGGCTACACTGCCGAGCAGCAGCCCACCTAAAAACAAAAAACCGGCCAAAAAACCGCTTAATTGATTGTTGTCCTGTTTAACTTCGTGCTTTTTATCGTTCATCATGTCGTCTCCTATTCTTACTCATTGTATTGTTCGCGAGTCGTTGTTTGGGTGGTAATGTCTGGTTCACTGGTTGTCGTTTGAGTGATACCAACTACTGACCCACGCGGACGATAGAAACTTACCCAGACGATTCGTTCAATACCCCAGGCCAGCAAGGCATACACCAACATGGCGATGATGGAAGAAAGTTCTAACACCATACCGCCGGCCGCTGGCGTACCGACCAACCCGGCAAAGGGGAAAAGGAAAATGGCGCTGACATTGTAAATGAAGGCCGCAAACGGGCTTCCAGGGTTAGCTGCAATGAGCTTCAGCGCAACGCGCAGCCCAATGAGGACTTCGACGATACCCAAACCGAGCCAAATCCATTGGGTCGCTTTGAACGAGAAGAGGCGTTGCTCCTGGCCTGATTCCTGCTGTGACGTTCTAACTTCTGACATTCGTTTCTGTGACATTTGTACCTCTTTGAGAACCCTCTTGGAGGTTCAGAACCTCCAAGAGGGTAGTTGTAAGCGAAAACAATGCTGTTAGCGTCGACCAAACCTTTTTCCGGAAAAGAGACTGATGACAGCCAACAGAATGATGGCGCCCACAACCGATACCAATACGCCCGGCAAACTAAAATTATTCTGATTGATGGTGGCGATACCCAACAGAGGAGTTAAAAACATTCCAGCCACAAATGCACCAAGGATACCGACAACGATATTGAGTAATAGGCCCTGCTGCCCATTTGTCCGCATCACGATGCTGGCCAGCCAGCCAACGATGCCCCCAACGATAAGCCATATGATAAAGTTCATCTTGTACTCTCCTTATGAGTATTTGAGATACACGGGTATCCCGTGTCTGCAAAACTATCTGTGTGTATGGACACGGCTTTAGTTAACCTTAGCCGCTTCCAGACGCCGGTTAAATTCCTCTTCGGCATACTCTTTGGTGTAGCCATACTTCTGCTGCAGCAAACCGATAAGTTGGTCAGCTTTGCCACCAACCCGTTCCAGGTCATCATCGGTGAGTTTGCCCCACCACTCTTTGACCTGGCCTCTCATTTCCTTCCACTTGCCTTCAAATACATCTTGGTTCATTTTGTGATCCTCCCGGATCTTGTAGATAAACTGCCTCAATTTGATGATACCGGTACTCTGGGCAGCGTGGCGTACCGTTTAATGGGTTGCTAAACAGTTCCCCATTGATTAACACACCAAAGCCCTTCTGTATCGCTGCTCATCACAACTACGTCCTCGGCAACGGTGTCCTTACTCCAGACGCCGGCCTGATTACTGGTTACATTGCTGACGTTGGCAGGTTCGGCGTTTGTCCGAACCCAGCGACCTTTGCTGTAAATATGGATATTGTCGTCATCGGACAGCAGGGCCAGGTGATATGTGGCCGGATCGCCCGGTGCGCCGGTACCAATGTTGATGGGTCTCGTGATTGAAACAGATAGATTCATAATATCCCCTTGTGTGATTGGTGTGTGTCACTGCAAGGTGAGGCATCCTGATGATAGACGATGAACGATTAGGTGGTAAATACGCCCGGCCGCAGCACCTATGCGTTTCGCCTTTGTTAATCGCCAGCGCAACGGCTAGAGAATCGGATGGACTTGGGTTGGTCATCGGCTAAGATTATGCGGGTTATCTATTGATACTACAGCCAACCCGCTTTAGTAAAATCGGCTGGTCAGGGGATATTTAGCTCCGCCACTTGGGGGATAAATGATGGGAGATGGGGAGATGGTATGGGGGCAAACGGCCGTTTACTCAACAAGCCGGTAACGCACAGCCAAAGCCACAGCTTCCGTGCGGCCGGCAACACCCAACTTGGCCAGAATATTGCTCACGTGAGATTTGATGGTAGATGGGCTGACAACCAGCTTCTCGGCAATCTCGGTGTTGTTCAACCCTTCAATCATTAATACCAGCACAGTACGCTCACGTTTTGTCAAGTCGTGACCTAGTGGCGGCGGCTGCGTGGCGGCGTGAACCAGCGCTTGAGCGGCCTCCGGAGCCAGCGTACCTCGGCCAGCGTGGGCCGCACGGATAGCTTGAGCCAATTTATCGGCCGACACATCCTTAAGCAAATAACCAATGGCCCCCGCCTGTAACACGCTTTGAACCAACTCCGCCTCCTTGAAACTGGTCAATGCAATCACCTGCACCATAGGAAATCGCTGGCGGATAATACGCGTTGCTGTCACGCCATCCATGCCGGGCATGGCCATATCCATGAGTATGACGTCGGGCAGGATACGTGCGCACAGTTGGATTGCCGCCTCGCCATCGGCCGCCTCGCCAATCAGTTCCAGGTCGTCAAAAACCTTCAAGAAAGTGGCCAGGCCGCGGCGCACCATCGTATGATCATCAACGAGCATCACACGGATAGGGGAAGAAGAAATCATAGGATCGTCTCTTGCGGACTTTTCGTCCAGCGGATAATAATCTCGGCCCCGTGACCCGGCTGGCTAACAACTGTCAATTCCGCACCAACCGCTTCAGCGCGCTCATGCATGATGCTCAGGCCATAGTGACCTGATGGTATATGCGCCGGATCAAAGCCACGGCCGTTATCACGAATGTGTAATTCCACAGAGCCAGCGTCATAGTGTAGATCGATCTCTACCTGGCTGGCCCAGGCATGTTTAGCAATGTTGTTCATCGCCTCCTGACACACCCGGTAAAGCGCCACCTGTACTTCAGCCGGCAAAGCGCCATATTCCTGTAAAGTACGATGATCTGGCAAGGTCCCTAACCCGGTTACAGTCACACTGACAGGGATGTTTGTTCGACCAGTAAGCGCATCGCCCAACTGGCGCAGCAGGTCGCCCAATTCACTGTCGGTCAAAACCAGGGGGCGCAGTTCGGCCAGCAGACCACGCATCTCGGCCATCGCGCCGCGCGTCAACCGGCGTAAATCTTCAAGCGACTGCCGTCCCTCATCCGGGCTTCGCACCCACAAGCGGGGCAGCACTTCAGCGATCAGACTGGCCGAAAAAAGCGATTGGTTGACCGCATCATGCAAATTTTGGGCCAGGCGTTGGCGTTCTTCCAAAGTAGCGACTGTTTGCGCCTGCTCATACAGTTGGGCATTAACCAGGGTGATTGCCGCCTGATTCGCAACAATCAGAGCCAGATCGGCATGATGAGCGGTAAAGCGGTCCGGTTCGGCGTGCGCCACACCGATACCACCGACGACGCGCCCCTCTACAGCCAGGGGAACCCACATCCACGATTGAACCCCTTCTAACAACACGGCAGCCTGATCGCTCAGGAGTGACCGGAGAAACTGCGCCGCCGGATCAGCGCCCCATACGTCGGCAATTCGCTGCGGTCGGTGGCCATTTAACAGCGCCGCCAACGTTTCCGGCTTATCCAGTCGAATACTAAAGGGCATAGCCGTTTCCAGTTGCTGCGATCCCCGTACCGCCAGAGCAACCAGAGTTAAATCTTTTAATGCAAAAAGCACGGCATGTTTGTAGCCAACAATCACCCGCAGTTGGTCAAGGATTAGGCCCGGCTTAAGCTCCAACGCAGAAGCCAGCGTTTGGGAAATTTCCAACAGCGTGGATTGTTCGCGCATACGCGCTGCCATCTGTAATTGGCGCTCCTGGTTACGAGCCTGCAATGCGGCCAAAGCCGCCTGAAAATCTTCCAGCAGCAGATGTTCCCGGGACCCAATGGACCATTGCTTGAGTGGAATAGCGGGAGGCGTGTCGGGAGAATGAGCTATTTGGTGGAACAGGCTGGACAACAGCGCGTAAAAATCGGATGAAAGCGGCATAAGATTAGTGTAACCGAACGCCATGAGGTTGTCACTCTTGCAATTTAGGTGATAGGTTTTCCTACCCGAGTACTGTATACAAATTCAAGTCGCCTTCTTTACCATCACTGCGGAATTGATCTAAGGGTTCAATCAAAAACAAGTTCGTAGTGGCGACTTTAGCCGTCCTCCCCGCTAAAGCGAACACTACAAACCTAAAGTCAAAAGTTAATAACATTTGCACCCTAAGATTCGCAATCCGGCGGCTTTAGCCAGTTTCGCTATTTCGATTTCATCCACAAAACAAACGTAACGCAGACCAAAACCGTCGCGCTGCCAGGTGAGCAAAGTAACGCATGACGTCTTTGCCGTTCATGAGTTGGTACATGGATGCGGTGTCGGCGAGGGTCACCACAACCGCGCCGTCTCAATTGTCGGAATCTCAATCATCATAAAAACTCATCTCCGCCAACTCGTTTGCCGTTGTTCATTATCTTTCATCCAATAGATGGCCGTCTTTTCCAAAAAAGATGAGCATCTTTTTTGAAAAATTCAGCATCTTTTATCCAAGAGATGAGCATCTTTTTCAAAAAGTTCAGCATCTTTTTTTTAGAGGCCATTGTCTCTTGCCAAAGTGATAATCGTCTTTTGCAGAAACAACAGGCATCCATCCCGTTGCCTTCCTCATAAATTGGCAAAATGTTGTGGCACTCATTGTTCGCCCCGAATTATCTCCAGGGTGTAATCCATGACCGGGTCATTGCCCGCAATCTCATCGGCAATAGTTGTTTTGACGATGATGTCGGGCACGACCGGTTGATCATCCAGCACACCGCTGGGGCGAACAAAACACGTTTGGGAGCTGCGATACAGCAATCCAGTACGAGGCAATGGCAACATCTCTATGGAAGTCTCCCCGCAATATGAGGCGGAATCGGTTGTTTCTTCGCCGATCAAAAGCCCCATATTATAATCTTGAAGGATTGTGGCCAGCGTAATGGCCGCTGAAAATGTGTTCGGCCCAATCAGAAGATAGATGTTCCCCTGATAACGCTCCGCAACGGCAAATGACTGGAACACTTCGCATTCCATCTCTCTTGGTTCACCAGAACCATATCCCCCAAATGGAGCCTGCGTTTTCTGGGCACACCTTTTGTATGGCTCATTCGTAAGATAATCCATGACAGATTGAACCTGCGTGTAAAGGCCACCCTCGTTGACGCGGATATCAAGAATAAGATCCTGTACACCATCTTCTTGGATTTGGGTGAAGGCTGACTTGAGCGCCAGGCCGAGACCATCGTAAAAGGTATTGATCGTGAGTACGCCAATCGGCTCGCCGGGTAAGGTTGTATACGTCGCACGCTCTACAGGTTGGTATTCAGTTGCCACCTGCCGCTTCATCTCTGAAACGGTCATACCGGGAACTATTTGCATGACCGGTGTATTCGTCTCCGGCGGCAGCAGCGTCACCTGGTACTCCGGGAGCGAACCAAACAGCAGCAAGAATTGCCGCGGGGGGAGGTAATTACCCGCCGGAAAATATTCTCTTCCTTCCTCCCATATAGTAATAATGGGAATGTCGTTGATGGCCAGTAGTTCTGTTCCCGGGGTAATGTCAGCATTCCCCGAATAATTGACGGTAATATAGGCACGCTCTCCTTCTATTTGTGCAGAGAAGGGAAAGAAGCGTTCGCTCTTGCCAATTTCATCTATTATCGCGCTGGGCAGATAGACTTTGGTGTGCAGATCCCCCAAACTGTAGACCAGGGGAGCGACCTTTTTGAAAAACTCGATCATCGTCAACGGCCGTGCCAATTCATCATAAATACGCGCTCGTTCCAGGTCTACCTCAGCATTGGGGCGCTTTGCATACGGGTTGGGGTGAGTGGTTTCCAGCCGGTGGAACAGTTCGTCGAAATCGTAACGCATGTCTTCGGGCGACAAGAGGGGATAATCGCCAAGTAAAGTCAGCGTGGGTGAGGGAACGGCCGTTGGCTCAGGCGTTGGCGTAGGTGGGGTTTCTGGGGGAGGAACGGCCGTTGGTGCTGCTGTGGGGGGAACAGCCGTTTCAGTAGGGGCAGGCAAAACCGTCGGAACCATCTCCTGTGTTTCGGCCTTCGTACAAGATGCCAATGTGGACGCCATCACAAACAACAGGAAAACAATCGCCGCAAAAAACGAAAGACGATTTGACTTTTTACTGCCAATCAAATGACGCATGTTCATTTACTCATCTCCCAAAACTGTATACAAATTCAAATTCCCTTCCTGGCCATCACTGCGAAACTGGTCAAGGATGTGCAGGTTGGCTGCTTCAGCCAGTCTTGCCGTTTCCGCTTCATCCACAAAACAAACGTAACGCAAACCGAAACCATCCCGCTGCCAGGTGAGCAGATGATCGTTTAGCTCCACATCAGCGGCAGCCAGGCCGATTTCGGCCCAGTCACGCAGTTTGCGCCGCTGCCGTTCGCTGTCCATGAACTGCCAAGTCGAGAGGAAAATACGGCCGTCCCCCCCCACCTTATCCCGCATCTCCCGCAATAACCGCAGCCGGTTCTCGTAACCGGGAATATGCTGCAATACTGCCAGACAAACCACGACATCATATTGAACCAATCCATCCAGACAGCCCGATTGGCTCAAATCGCGCTGGAAATAATCGCCGGGAACCCGTAAAGCAGCGTGGGCCAGCAGTTCGCTGCTGAAATCGACGCCAGCGTAGTGGGTGAGTGCATTGTGCTGCTGTAAATAGTGACCGAAACGGCCGTTACCACAGCCCACATCCAACACATCACAGGGCACACCGGGCAGCGCAGCGCGCAGCCGGTCAAAGCCGGGCTGAGGGGTTTCGCGCGTTTCGGCAAACGGCTGGGCCAGCGCACCATAAAATTCGCGGTTCAGCGCCAGGAGCTTTTGAGCGACTTCAGGAGTCATGGGCTGAGGTTAGGGGGCGGGTGTGGCCGTGACCAGCACTGGTGGCGGTAAAAGGGTTGGCCGGGGCGTACTGGCCGGAATAACGGCCGTTGGCGTCGGCGTTATAGGAACAACCGTTGGTTCAAGGGTGGGCACGGCCGTTGCCGTTACCACCGGCGTTGGCGTCGGGACATTGGGATCACCCGCAAATGTGATGGTGCGACTTTCGCTGGCCAATTGAGCGGCCCCCGTACCATCTTCCAAGACAACCCGCCAGGCGGTACTCCCCACCCAACTCCAGTCCATACTGGCCGGCAAACGCAACCCATAGCGTGTGTTCAACTGGGGCACAGTCACACGGCCCCAGGCGACATCATCAGTCCCGTAAACGGTAAACTGCTGCCCCGCCTGCAATGGCAGCGGCCAGTTCCAGCTAAACGTCACCAAACTGGTCACCATCGCTTCAAAATCAGCCGCCGGTTCCTGGACACGCAAAAGAGGGGCATCGGCCACAGCAAATTGGTTACCAAATTCGGCCGTCCAGTACCAGACGCTGGGAGCATTAAAATCAAGGGCATAGCCCACACCCACATCGGTGGCGTTGGCATTCAAAATAATGCGGCGATGGGCCGGACTGTTTACCCAAAATTCGACAGCCTGATAGGGATGTTCAAATCCCCAGGCCGTTGCCTCACCGGCATATCCGGCTTGATAACCGGACCAGATCAGTCTTTCGGCCGGGAAAGAGCCATCGGCGCCGGTGTGAGCGGTGTATTGATAACCGGCCATATCGGCTGCGTGCTGCTGGGCGGCGCTGTTAAGCTGGGGAACCAAATTGAGCGGCGCTA
This sequence comes from Promineifilaceae bacterium (SeqCode), assembly GCA_050301775.1. Lineage (GTDB taxonomy): Bacteria > Chloroflexota > Anaerolineae > Promineifilales > Promineifilaceae > JACKCC01. The sequence continues at coordinate 1,224 of JBNKZT010000213.1, read as the reverse complement.
AATCGAACTGACGCCGCGCTTCATTGATATAGAAGAATAATTGCTCGGCCGGGCTAAGTCCGGCGGGCAATTCCAGCGCTCCCATCACAAACGGCTCGTTCAATTCAACCGGATCAAGTACCAGCCCATAAGGATCACCGTCTAAGCCGGTGGTGGTCTCCTCAAAGCGCATGATGAGCGGCAAATAAACGGCCAGTTCACCTGGTTCGATATGAACCCAACGGCCAATTTCGGTGCCGCCATGCTCGTTAACGGCCGTCATACTCACGTAAAAATCACCCCCCGCACGGTAAGGATGGCTGACAAAGGCCCCTTCATACACGTTGCCATCACCCATGTCCCAGCGGAAAGTGGTCACGGTGTCGTCGCCGAACGCCTGCCCCTGAATGGGAATGCCAGCGGCGGCGTAATCGTCAATTTCCATATCGGCGATGGGCGGCGCACCGACTGTTACCGGCCAATACGCTTCCGAACGGCCAAATGCATTTTCCACGGTTAAATGGACGGTATAAGTGCCGGGGACGGCGTATTGATGCGACGGTGCGGCGTCGGTGGTGGTGTTCCCATCGCCAAATTCCCAACGATAAATAAGCGGGTGCTGGCCGCCGCTCTGGTTGATGAAGTTGATGATTTGTCCCGCGCCGGCCGTGTCATCGTCGGGGACAAACTGGGCGGCGGGTTCAGGCACGATAGTAATCGTGGTAGACTTTGACAAGCTCAGTTCCCGGTCTAATTGAGCCGTTAAGGGGTTGGCCACCTCCAGCGTAACTTCATATGTTCCGGCAGTGGCATAGGCAACGACGGGATCATTGACGTCGATGCGCCGCCCATCACCCAAATGCCAGGTCTGGGCAACCGGGCCGGAGCCGCCGATGTCAGCCAACAACTGCAACACCTATATGATTGACGGGCACACCCGCATTCTCATTGATCCCGGGCACACTCATCTTTTTGATCACGTGCAACAAGGACTTATGGAATTAGATTTAACCCTTGAAGATATCGGTTTGATTATATGTACCCATGCCCATCCGGATCATATTGAAGCGGTTCAACGATTTAAAAAAACGACTGCGATGACCACCCTTCACCATAAAGAATGGCATTTTTTAAAAAACATGGCGCCGAATGTTCGGGCTTCCTTTGGTTTCGGAAACCATACAATTGAACCTGATTTTTTTCTTAAGGAAGGCGACATTTCCATAGACCATGTTGATCTTAAGA
>JBNKZT010000212.1:0-10454 GCA_050301775.1 Promineifilaceae bacterium (SeqCode) | reverse complement strand
GGGCAGCCGACGGCCAACGTTTCCGCGCCGGTACGCCGCGCTTCGGCAAAGCGGTTCAGACTGACTGCTTCCGTGCCATGTTCCTCTTCCTTCCACATTTGCGCGCCACCCGCGCCGCAGCAGAAGGAGTCGGTATCGCTGCGTCCCATCTCCAGTAGTTGGAAGCCGGCTTTGGCCAGCGCATCCCGCGGTGCATCGACGATGCCATTGTGACGGCCGAGATAACAAGGGTCGTGGAAGGTGACTTTTTCTAGTTTACGGCCGTTCAGTTTCAACTTACCCTTCCCCACCAAATCGGCAATCAATTGGGTGTGATGAAAGACGTCATAATGGCCGCCCAATTCGCCGTACTCCTTACCGATGGTGGTGAAACAGTGCGGGCAGCTGGTGACGATACGCTTTTTGTCTGCGCCGGCGGCATTGAGCGTTTCGATGTTGCCCAGAGCCATCTCGTAGTACAGGTATTCATTACCAGCCCGGCGGGCCGAATCGCCGGTACACGTTTCGGCGTCGCCCAAAACGGCAAAGCTGACGCCGGCTTCGTGCAAAATCGTGGCTACGGAACGGGTCACTTCCTGCGATTCAGGATTAAATGCACCGGCACAGCCCACCCAGAGCAAATAATCGTAATCGGGGTTTTCCTCGACGGTGAGAACCGGGAAGGAGAGCGGTTTGGTCCATTCCATCCGGCTGTCGGTGGATTGCCAGGGGTTGCCGGTCCGTTCCATGCCGACGAATGCGCCTTTTAGTTCGTCGGGGAAAGCGCTGGCCATTAACACCTGGTCGCGGCGGATGTGCATGATGTCGATCATTGGCTCGTTGCCCACCGGGCAAATGTCAACACACGCGCCGCAGGTGGTGCAGGCCCAGACCGCGCTCTCGCTGATGGCAAAATCGAGCAGCGGCAGCGGCGCTTCGGCGCCACTGGCAAACTCGTTCATGTTTTCGCGCAGGTAGTAGCGCTTGTTGACTTCCAGCGCCGCCGGGGAAAGCTCTTTGCCGGTGTTGTAGGCCGGGCAAACCTGCTGGCAGCGATTGCACATGATGCAGGCAAAGGCGTCGGTGATGCTGGTCTGGTCTAAATCAAACAGGGTGGCCGCACCAAATTGTTCGATGGATTCGTCCTCAAAATCGAGGGTTTGCATCTGGCCCAGGTAAGTGCGCTCCGGTCGGGTCATGAAGTTGAACGGCCCCATGAAGAGGTGGGCGTGTTTGGTGTAGGGGAAGTAGGGTAGGAAAAAGAGAATCAAGCCCAGCGCAACCCACCAACTGGCGTGCCAGCCAAAATTGAGGACGAACGGGGAAGCCCCCGCCCAAGCTTTCGCTAACGTACTGGCGAAGGGTTGCCAGCTATCGCTGCCGTGTTGGGCAATGGCGAAGGATGCGCCCAAAAAGCGGAAGCCGACGTGGAAGAGGATGAACATGCCTACTACTAGTGAATCCTGCCAGACGCCACCTTTGCGCGCCTTCGAATCCAGTTTGACGTTTTCGCGCACAGAAAGTACTGGATCGTTAATGAAAAAGCGACGCAAGAGGAAGTAGATCACACCACCGAGGACAAGGACGCTGAAAATGTCGGCTGCCAATCGATAAATATTGCCGATGATGTTGCCTTCCAGGAAGTGGAAGCCGGTAATCATCCCCTCCAAAACGTCCAGAAGGTTGACGAGGGCATAGAAGATGAAACCGTAGGCAACACCGTAATGGGCCAGGGAAGAAATTTTGCGATGACGGATGATACGGCCTTGCGTGGCCAACGCCATCAAGCCCTGCCAGGCGCGCCGGACAAAATGGTCGAAGCGAAGCTGGCCCTGGCCGCGCAAAATGATTTTGAACATATTGCCAAAGGTGTTGTAGGTGGCCATCAGGGAAATGGCTACCAGGAGGATGAACAGGATTTTTTCAGTGGGTGATAACATGGCGACCTCTTTCTAAAACGGAATGATAAAAATGGTAAACGTCACGTTGGCATTGATGCGTAAGTGTACCATAGTCGGTATTTTAACTCACCTTTTGACGCAGTGCATCATAATAATAAAACGTAAAACGTGAAACGTAAAGAGGGAAAGGTATAATTGGGTCTTATGTGGAAGAAATTATTGTTGATTGGTTCGTTGGTGGGTTTGTTGGTGGCGTTGTGGCCACATGCCGGGTCGTTGTATGAGCTGACCGGTGAGGAAGCCTGGCCGGGTCAGTTGGCGGGGGTGGTGCATTGGTTGAACACGGCCGTTCGCCCCCAACCCCATCTCGCCCCCAATACCAGCACCAACTACGCCGGCGTTTCACCCTTTGGCATGAACACCTTTTTGCAGCAGGAAGTAGAACCGGAGAAACGGGATCGCAGCCTGCAAATTATCAGCCAGGCCGGGTTCCGCTTCATCCGCCAGGAATTTACCTGGGAAGATATTGAAATTCACGGCAAAGGTGATTTTGTCGACCGGCGCAACGATCCCAACGGTGTCGATGCCTGGGCCAAATATGACAATATCGTTGACCTGGCCGAAGAATACGATATCGAAATCATCGTCCGGTTGAGCAATCCGCCCTCGTGGACGCGGGCTTTACCAGACGAAGAAGCGGGTTCACTGGCCCCGCCGGATGATTTTAATAATTTTGCTGATTTTGCCGCGGCGGTGGCGGAGCGGTATCACGGCCGTATCACCTATTTCCAAATCTGGAACGAACCCAACGGCAATAATGAATGGGGATTGGGCAACGTGAACCCGGAAGCCTACACCGAACTGCTTTGCACCGGCTACCGGGCCATCAAAGCGGTGAACCCGGACGCGGTTGTTTTGGCTGGGGCTTTAACGCCGACGATTGCCATGAACGGCCGTAACATGAACGACCTCATCTTCCTCCAGCGCGTGTACAATGCCGGAGCCGCCGACTGCTTCGACGTAATGTCGGCCCAGGGCTACGGCCTGTGGTCGGGAGCAGCCGACCAGCGGCTGCGGCCGACGGTCATCAACTATCCGCACCACCTGCTCATCCGCGACGTGATGGTGCGTAACGGCGATGCCGACAAGCCAATCTGGATTAGCGAGATGGGCTGGAACACGGTTCCAGAAGACATTCCGGCAAATTTTGGCCGGGTGACGGAGGCCCAGCAGGCCAAGTACGGCGTGGAAGCCTACCAGCGGGCGCAGGCCGAGTGGCCCTGGATGGGGGTGATTAACTATTGGTTTTTGAAACGGCCGTCCGATCAAGAAAAAGACCAACCGATGTATTATTTTCGGCTGCTGGAGCCGGATTTTACGCCGCTGCCTGCGTTTGGGGCGCTGGCCGATTATGCCACCGGTGACCAGACTATTGAGCCGCTGCCGGGATGGGTTTATACGTGGAATCGGTTACGGCCGTTTCTCTTCATCATCAGCAGTACCATCCTGTTTTGGGGTGGCCTGCGTTTTTTGGCTCCGAAAGAGACTGGAGACTAGCGATTGGACAACGTCACAAAGCCAGTCTCGTTGTCGTCCGCCGAGCCGCCTGGCGATCAACCGCCCGGCGATCAACCGCCGAGCTATCAAACGACGCCCCATCAATGGGGCTTGGCTGGGTTGATCCAGCATCGTTTTTTAGCCCGGACGTTTTACGTCCGGGCGGCCTGGATCGTCATTTTATTGTTGGCCACCGGCCTGCGTTTTTACCGGTTGGACGCCCAATCCTTCTGGAACGACGAAGGCAACAGTGCCCGGTTGAGTGAGCGTTCCATCCCGAAAATCATCGAGGGCACGGCCAGCGACATCCACCCACCGCTCTACTACCTGATCCTGCGCGGTTGGCGCGAACTGGTCGGCGACAGCGAATTTGGCCTACGCTCCTTCTCCGCCTTCGCTGGCGTATTGACCGTTGCTGTGACTATTGCGCTGGGGAAGAATTTCAGGACACGGATAAACACGGATGACACGGATAAGAAAAAAAATCTGCGTTCATCCGTGTTTATCCGTGCCCCAATATTAGCCGGGTTGTTAACGGCCGTTTCCCCGTCCCTCATCTACTACAGCCAGGAATCCCGCATGTACGCCTTGCTGGCTCTCTGGGCCGTCCTATCCACCTGGCTCCTCCTCCGTTGGCAGCAATTAATCATTAACCGTTCACCATTAACCATTCGCTCTTCCATTTTCTACCTTCTCATCATCATTGCCGGTCTTTACACTCAATACTTCTTCGCCGTCGTCCTCATCACCCACAATTTGCTCGTCCTTATCTGGCTGATCGGTAAACGCAGGGGAGAATATCATCCCTTCCCCCTTTCTCCCCTTCACCCCTTCATCCACTGGCTCGCCATCATGCTCACCGCCGCCCTGGCCTACCTACCCTGGCTGCCCACCTTTCTCAACCAAACTGGCGGACGACCTGATACGCAAGGATCGGTGTGGCGATTTTTGATTGACGCCGGTCGCTGGCTGGTTCTGGGAGCAACAATCAGGCCCGGTACGGCCGTTCTCCCCCTTGTCGCCGCTTTCTTATTGATGATTTATGGATTGATAAGAAGCTGGAACGGAACTGCCGTCTTTAGCCTGATCATCCCCATCCTCTTCATGATCGCCGCCGGCACAACCCAGCCCCAATTCTTCAAATTTATGGTCGTCGCCGTGCCATTTTTCTACTTGTTGATTGCCTCAGCTTTCAACCGCAGAGGACGCGGAGAACGCAGAGAGTCTTTTCCATCCTCCGCGCTCTCTGCGCTCTCCGCGGTTAGTTTTCTAATTCTCCTGGTTGGTAACGGCCGTTCCCTGCAAAACCTCTACTTCAACCCCGCCTACGCCCGCGCCGACTACCGGGGCATGGCCGCCCGCATCGAGGCCGAAAACCACCCCAACGCCGGGATCATCCTCAACGCCCCCAACCAGTGGGAGGTGTTCACTTACTACCACCGGGACGGCGCGCCGGTTTATCCCATTCCCACCAGCTATCCGCTTCCGGACAAAATCGCCGCCGAGTTGACGGAAATTGCCGCCCGGCACGACCGACTCTACGCCATCTTTTGGGGGGATAGCCAGCGTGATCCGGAGCGGTTGGTTGAACGCTGGTTGGACGAACACACCTTCAAAGCAACTGAGGAGTGGGTTGGCGACGTGCGTTTTGTCACCTATGCCGTACCTTCTGAACCAGCGGCAGAAATGGAAACGGCCGTAACCCTGCCTTTTGGTGACGCAATTACATTAGATGGATACACACTGGCTGGTTCTGAACTGGCTCCGGGTGATATTGTGCAGATAACCTTGTTTTGGGAAACGGCCGTGCCCCTCGACACCCGCTACAAAGTCTTCCTGCATCTGGTAGACGCCAGCGGCCAGCTGGTCGCCCAGCGCGACAGCGAACCCGGCGGCGGCCTCAACCTGACCACCCGCTGGCCGCCCGGCGAAACCATCATCGATAATCACGGCGTCCTCATCCCCGTCGATTTGCCTTCCGGCAGTTATCAACTCCTCATCGGCCTCTACGATCTGACCGATCCCAATGCCCGCCTACCTATCCAAACTGAGGCTGGCCTGATTGACGCCTATCCAATTGCCACTATTTCTGTGAAATAACCGGGATAAAATCAGGCCGTTTCCACTGCCATTCCCTGGCTGCTATTCAGACTCCGGCGCACCGGCCTCGAGGATCAGGTTTTGGAAGGTAAGCTGCCAGCCGCCGGTCAGTCCGTTGGCGCAGGTTTCGATGCGCAGGCCGCTGACTTCCGGGCTGCCCTCAGCCAGAACGACAGTGTAAGAGGTATCCGGACTCATGGCAAAGTCGCCGGCCCCTTCACCCAGGGTTGGTTTGAAGCCGGTAAAGAAACGGTCGGAGCCGTTGTCCCACTGCACCCAAACTTCCACACCCGGCAGCGGATCGAGTAAGGCGTTCAGGGTGATGACGGTAATGCTGGGGACCGTTTCGTCGCTGTCGCAAATTTGCTGCTGGTTGAGAAGGCGGTAAGTGGGTTGGCTGGTGGGTTCCGGCGGAAGGGTGGGCACGGCCGTTACCGTTGGTCTAATCGTCATGGTTGGCAAAGGCGTCGGGCTGGGTTCGTTTGTGGGCAGCAGCGGCGTGGGCGTACTGGTTGGCGTGGGCGTCACGCTGCCGATGGGCGTGGGGGCGAACAAGGCCACCGCTGGCGCGGCCGCGCCCAACTGCTGGGCCAGAACAGCCAGATTACGAATTTCGGTCGGCGGCCGCTGCTGGACGACATAACTGTTTAATAAATCAGTGACCGTCTGCGTCAGCGCCGGGTCATCCAGGGCCGCCAATCGCTGCTGGGCTTGTGCCCAATCGCCATTTACGGCCAAACTTTGGCTGACCAGGAAGATGTATTCTGATTTGTAGCTTTCAGTAAGGCGGGACGGACTGGCATCGGTATAAACAATTGGCGAGACGATCCAGGCGTAGTAGAGGGAACCGGCCAAACCGATGATGAGACCCAGCAAGAACAAACTAGGTGTAGGGAAACGGCCGTTAGCGGTCTGGCCCGGGGTCCGCTGAGCTTGTCGAAGCGGCTGAGCCTGGTCATGTGGCTGAACTTGTCGAAGCCCGGCCCGGCGGCGGCGCGTCATGGGGTGGCCTCCGGCAAATAAGGAGTTATCGCCGGTGAGGACAGCCCTAAATCGGCGGCCAGCCGCACTAATTGGCGGATTTCGGCGTCATCCCCACCTTGCAAAATCGTGTCCAGCGTGACGGCCAGGACCTCATCGCGGCCATCGGCTCCCAGATTGGCCACCCGCCTTTGGGCTGCGGGCAGGTTGTTATCGGCCGTATAGGCCGCAGCAATCAGGCGCACATAATCTTGGCGGTATGTTTCTTGCAAAATCGCGGGGTTGGCATCGGTGAATTCGGTCGGCCAGGCCACCCAGCCCAGGTACAGCCCCAGCCCAATGCCCAAGGCCAGACCAATGACGATGATTAAAAGTGGTCGCAAACGAGACATGGGTAGAAGTGTCACGTATCAAGTGTCAAGTGTCAAGTTTCTGGAGGAAAGGGGAAAAGTATGCAGCCCAGCAGAAATGCTGGCAAGCTGACTATAACTTAGCCGGATTAATCCCTGCCAAATTCAAAATCGCCAGCACCGGCGGGGCAAACACAAAACAGGATTTAAGGTGTGGGTCTTGCAGCGGTTCGGCCGTCTGGCGGATGAACTCAGCGGCAATCGTGCGGTGAACGGCCGCAATTTGCGGATTATCCACCACATGGCTGATTGTCGCGTGCAGTTTCCACAACACGCCCCGGTCAACCGACGTCTGCGCGGTTAGCATGGCCGCATTCAATTCAGCGACAGCTTCCGTTTGCCGTCCCTGATGGAAAAGTAGTTCACCGCGCACAAATGAGGCCAGCGCCCGGAACCGATCGGCATTCAGGGATTCGGCAATAGCGACCAGTTCGGCAACGATGGGCGCGGCGTCTTCTATCTGATTATGCAGCAAATACGCCCGGGCAATATTGTACAAGGCCAATGCTTCCTGTTCCTTGTTGCCTAAATGACGTGATCCGTCCAGCGCCAGATGCAGATAAACCAGGCCTTCATCATAACGACCCTGATCGACCATATCGACACCCAAATTGCGTTGAATTTCTGGTTTAAGTAGATTGGCACCATATTCATAAGCCAGCTTCAATGCCTTTTCGTGATAATGCAGGGCGTTGATTGTATCGTACAGTGCCTGATGGCATTCGCCGATGTCGGTAAGTGTTTGCACCACGCGCCAGCGGTCGTTGAGCGATTCAAAAACGGTCAATGCTTCATTGTGGGCGTTGAGGGCGTATTGATATTCCCCCCGGGCATGGCGTGCCCGGCCCAGGCTGGTTAGCACCCGGGCCTGTTCGCGGGCTTCCCCCATTTGGCGGAAGGCAGCCAGGGCTTGGGTCAGGTGACGGATGGCGTTTTCGGTGTCGCCTTTTTTGCGGCTTAGAATGCCTAAGCCGCGCCGTGCCCGCCCCACGACCAGGACATTGCCGACAGCCATCCCTTCTGCTAAGGCTTGTTGGTACAGTTTATCGGCCGTTTCATAGTCACCACGAAAGTCGGCCAGTTCACCCAGCCGGACCCGGGCGCGGGCAATTTGTTCGGCATCGTCACTGCCATCCAGTGCTGTCTGGTAATCGGCTTCAGCGGCTTCAAAGTCGCTTAACAGCCAATGGCACAGCCCCCGGTATTCTCGAACTCGCGCCTGAAATATTTTGGGTGTTCCTTCATAGGAAAGGGCGTCGGTGTAGAAGCGGATGGCTTTGCCATATTTTTGCTGGCTGGCCGCCTGCCGCCCCTCACGGTAAGCGGCTAAAGCGGCTGCTTCAATCTCGCGGGTGCTGAAGATAGATGAAATGGCTGGTTCGGTCATAATAATATGATACTCCGACGGGAGAAAATGGCAATGAAGGAGGCGTGAAACGGGGAAAGTCTGCGAGTTTGCAAGTCTGCAAGTTTGTAAGTCTGTGAGTTTACAAGTTTTTCCACTTGCCCCTTTGCTTACTTGCTTATCTGCCCGCCTGCCTACTTGTTTTCAAGGCCGCGATGATTTTCTGGTCGGTAACGGCGAAGGCGTAGTTGTCTAGATCGGTCAGTGTAACCCAGGCGTGGTCGGCGACGCCGAGGTGCTGGGGGACGCCGCTGGTGTGGATGGCGTGGAAGGCGTGCAGGGTGATGCGGAAGTGGGTGTAGGCGTGTTTGATGCTGGTCAGATGATCGCCAACTGTGATCTCGATGGCCAGTTCTTCCTGGATTTCGCGCTGTAGGGCCTGGGGCAGGGTTTCGCCGGGTTCTTGTTTGCCGCCGGGAAATTCCCACAAGCCGCCGAGCAAGCCGGTTAACGGCCGTTGCGCGATCAAGAACTTTTGGGACGCGGAGATATGCAGAGGGGCGGAGGGACGCGGAGAGTGATTTTGCCAAATGATGCCGGCCACCACATCGTAATGAGGGGTATTTTTGCGTGGCGGGCGAACGGGCCGTTCCAACTGCGTCCCCCTTTCTCGTGCCAGACAAAATTGCGAGAGCGGGCACAGCAAGCAGCGCGGATTCGCCGGCAGACATATTTGCTGCCCCAACTCCATCAACGCCTGATTAAAATCGCCGGGACGCTGGGCGGGAACCAACGCTTCGGCTAGCTGCCATAACTTCTTTTTGGTAGCCGTTGTCGTTACATCATCGGGCAGGTCGGTCAGGCGGCTGAGGACGCGGATGACATTGCCGTCCAGAATCGGGGCCGGTTCGTCGAATGCGATGGACGCGATGGCCCCGGCGGTGTAACGGCCGATTCCCTTCAGTTTCATCAATCCGGCCGCCGTCGTTGGAATTTGCCCGTCCAATTTATTGACCACCGTCTGGGCGGCGGCGTGCAGGTTGCGCGCCCGGCTGTAATAACCTAATCCTTCCCACAGCTTCAGTACCTCATCCAGTGAAGCGGCGGCTAAATCTTGTACAGTCGGGAAACGGGCCAGCCAGCGTTCGTAGTAGGGGATGACGGTGGTGATTTGGGTTTGCTGGAGCATGATCTCGGAAATCCAGATGGCATACGGGTCGCGGGTCGTTCGCCAGGGCAGGTCGGCGTGGTTGTGGTCCCACCAGGCCAGGAGGGGTTGGGTGATTTGCATGGTGGGGATTATAAGAGACGCGGGGAGTTTTGGAAACCGTTGGGGATTACTCTGTGATGCGTCATGCGTCATGCGCCAAAGTTTGTCAATGACGCATGACGGATGACTTTATGATTGATGATTAGCCGTTACCGCCACGGCCGTTGCCTTTACCATTACCACCATTCCCATTGCCGCCGTTCCCATTTCCCTGCGACTGTGTGCCGTTGATGATGGCGGCATACAGTTCCGGGGAGAGATACTGCGGTTGGTAGGTTTCGCCGGTTTGCCGTTCTAACGTGTTAACGAAAGACCGCAAATGGTTCTCCGACCCGGCGCGCAGGCTTTGGTACACCTGGGCGATGGCGGCCTGGCTGGTTTGGGCGATGGCCTCATCCAGATCGAGTATGTCGATTTCTTCGATGGCCGCTCCGACGCGCAGGGCATCGGCCAGCGATTGGCTGCCGCTGGCGACCAGTTGGTCATACAGCGCCTGCAAATCGGGGTTGACGAAGACGCCAGGCGCATTGTTGCCAACCGGGTCGGTCAGGCCGTAGCTGTTGAGCAGGCCCAGGACGGAATCGGTGTGCGTCTGTTCACTGGCGGCGATGTTCTGGAAGACATTCATTCCCCATACGTCATAGAGGGCGATGTAAACGTCGCGGGCCAGTTTTTCTTCTTCGCGCATGTACATCAGGTCGGCGATTTTACTGTCGCTTAGGCCGTCTACTGATGCGGCGACGGCGACGACGGTCGGACTTTCGGCCAGTTCCGGTTCGGTTACGGGTTCAACGACAGCGTCTACAGGGGCCGCTTCGGCAGGTTCCGATTGATCGATGTTGGCAGCAGCAGCCGCTGCCTCGGCGGCAATGGATTCGGTAACGGCCGTTGTGTTTGCATCTGTAGTCGTT
>JBNKZT010000211.1:0-10459 GCA_050301775.1 Promineifilaceae bacterium (SeqCode) | reverse complement strand
GGTGGCGGCGATGATGCTGCTGCCATTTAAGGTGGTAGGCTGGCAGATTTATTTGTTCCTGTCCCTGCTTGGTCTTGTGGCCGGAGCCGTGCCTACAGCGACGTTTGCCGCCGCGCCCGAAGTGATGAAAAATCCGCATCTGGCCGGACTGGGTCTGGCCGTCATTATGGTGGGGCAAAATCTGGGCATGTTCATCGCCCCGGTTCTTTTTGGTAGTCTGGTCGAGTCAATTGGATGGGTGGCCGCTGGTTACTGGCTGATTCCCATAGCACTGGCCGGTTTTGCTGCCGGATGGCTGGTGAAAGTGCGATAGTCATATAGAAGTCAAATCAATTAATCTTGTATACTGAATCCATTAACTTGTTTAAACTAATCATCTCATGTTAGAAAAGAGAATGGAACTATGACCGACGAAGTCTCAGTCCACCAACTTTCAACTGACTTGCGCAATTCTAAGTACGAGACGCGCGCTCGAGCCGTAAATATGTTGGTTGAAATAAATACAGACGAGGCATACCATGTATTTATTGAGGCTCTTAGCGAAGAAGATGAAAACGTTAGGGAGATGGCAGCATTAGGATTAAGTCAGATTGGTGATGAACGGGCAATTCCTCATTTACTAAATTCTCTTCTTATGAAACCGCCCGATTATCATTTGTTCACCAATACTCGTGATGCGATGATTCACATAGGTGAACCTGCGGTGGAACCACTCATTGAAGCATTAAAAGATCCCCGCTTCATGCCTTCTGCCAATCAAGGAGATACGTACAGGCACGTTTTAATTGGTGGTTTGCAGGGCATTGGCGACAAAAGGGCGGCTGACCCACTGCTCAAACTAATTAGTGATAAAGACTTTGGTAAAGATGCAGTACTTGCTCTAGGTGCGATAGGAGATACTAAGGCAGTCCCTTTCCTGCTCGATGAGTTAGAAAGGCAAAAGCTTAAAGAGCGTAACCACATTGCTTCTATTGCATCCACTTTAGGAAAACTGGGAGACAAGCGAGCAGTTAAGCCATTAATAGGCCTATTGCATAATGATGATAAAGGTATCAGGTTCTGGGCAGCAAAAAGTTTAGGCGCTATTGGTGATACATCTGCTATCCCTTATCTAGCAGAACTTATAACAGATAAAGAATTGAAAGTACGAGATTGTGCAGTTAGGTCACTTGGGGAAATTGGTGGCGATGAAACCATCCAACCATTAAGAACAGCTTTACAAGATGGCAATAAAAAGGTACGAGACCGAGCTGAAAAAGCTCTATTAAAAATTGGCGCACTGTAAGCTCCAACAATTTCTGGGTGTTTTTTGTGGGCTGGGAGAGCTTTTTCACGCCATCCGTCATTAAAATCCTCCGCTTTGCCTGCGAATGTTACACAACTGTTACACGGCCGTTACCCCTCCTTTAAGTTCTCCGCTTATAATGCCAAACAGAAGGAGAACTGTGTATGGCGGCGATATCGGCAAAGCAAACGACAAAATCAATCCAATGGCCGCAGGCAGCGGGGAACACGGCCGTTCTCATCCTCTGGCTCTGGCTGTACCGGCCCGTCTTTGATTATTTAGCCATCATTTTTTCCCGCGAAGATTTTCGCACCAACCAGATACTGCTCCTGGGCGTCATTTTTCTGATCGCCACTCAGATTCGGAAAGGCGGTCTGCACCTGCAACCGGACGCCGCGCCCCGGTTGGCGCCGCTGCCTCTGGCGCTGGCTTTGGGCGGTTCGGTTCTCTACCTGCTCGTCGAGCGCTTTTTAGACGTCAACACGATTTCGGCCAGTTTGTTTGGCCTGGCCAGCTACGGCCTGCTCGGTTTGTGGCTGGAACCGAACCGCTGGCGGCACGGCATCCCGGCCGTGCTGCTGCTCATCGGCGTCCTGCCCTTTGGCGACCACATGCAGACCTTCATCGGCTACCCAATGCGCATCCTCACCGCCGCCATTGTCGGTGATGGGCTGCGGGCCGCCGGCGTTGCTTCCATCGGCGTGGATACGATCCTGGTCTTCGAAAACGGCGTCTCCCAGATTGATCTACCCTGCTCCGGCGTGAAGAGTTTGTGGACGGGGATGTTGTTTTTGCTGGCGGCGACCTGGGTGGAGGAACGGCCGTTAACCAAACGCTGGTTCCTTACTGCCACAACATTCGCCGGGCTGCTTTTCCTCGTCAACCTGGCCCGCGTGGCCATCCTCGTCACCGTCGGCGAGGCGCTGGGCTGGCGGCTGGCCGCCGGGATGCTCCACGTCCCGCTGGGCGTGTTGGGCTTTGCAGCGGCCTGTGCGGCGGCGGTTGGGATGCTGCGGAAAATTGAGACTAGAGATTGGAGATTAGAGACTAACAAGTCTCCAGTCTCTAGTCTCCAATCTCCAATCTGGCTCACCCCGGTTCTTGTTCTCGCCATCGCTATCATGGCCCTGCTTTACACGCCGCGCCCGCAGATGGGATTAACACGGCCGTCACCCACCTTCACCTTCCCCGCCGAAATAACCATCGAACCGCTGCCGCTAAAACCGGATGAAAACAACTGGCTAACCCGCGACGGCGCTGATTCGGCCGACCGGATGCGTTTTGACTATCGCGGACTATCAGGCTCGATGATCCTCATCAACAGCCGTACTTGGCGCAGCCACCACCGGCCGGAACGCTGCTTTGAAGTGTATGGATTGTCACTGGACGGCAGCCGTGCCCATCTCGTTTCCCCCGATTTCCCGCTGCGTTTCGTCACCCTGGGCGATGGCGATCAGCACCAGCTTTACACGGCCAGCTACTGGTTCCAATCGGCCAACCAAACCACCGACGACTACGCCACCCGCATCTGGGCCGATTTAGCCCCGCAACGGGACAGTTGGGTGCTGGTTTCCATTTTATTTGATGGCGTCGTTGATCCCCACGATGACAACGTTGCTGCTTTTTACCAAGCGCTGCACGAGACAATAGAAGTCAATTTTAACTAGGCCGGGGCCTAGGAGGCCCCTCTACCATTTGTCCGTAGAGGAACCACCCTGGCTCCGGCCCCAAGAGGAAAACGATGAAAAACAAACTACGCAAACTAACGAACCAACAAGCCTGGGCCAAAGGGCTGTTTTGGTCGTGGAATATCATCTTTTTGGCCTTTATGTTTTTAGGATTTGCGCCAAACGTGCTGCCGGAAATGATAACGGCCGTTCGCAGTGGTGAAATTCCGGCCAACTTCCTGCTCTACGCCGCCATCCTGACCATCATCCCGGCCGTCACCATCATCATCGGTTACACCCGGTTGCGCCGGTCGCCGGGGAAATTATTTGCCCTGGGTTACGGCGTCGAGGGGCCGCTCATGCTCATCCTGGCCGTGCGCTTTTTCATCATCCGCCAAAGCACGCCGGGCGTCGCCCTTATCCTCATTTCCGCCGGACTGGGCATATTGACCTTCCTGTGGCAGTTGTTGGACAAAAAGACTGACCAGCGCGGTCCAACGGCCATCCATTTGCGCTTCATCGGCCAGACCTTGCTCCTCATCGTTGGCTTGTACGCCAGCGTTTGGCTCACTTTTTACGTCATCCCCCTCGTCGCCCAATCCGGGCAATTTTTAGGCGATGGCTGGCAGCATTTATGGCAAAGCCTGACCAATCTGGAGTGGCAGTCGGTTGAATGGCGCTGGGTTCCCTTTTACATTCTGTACATCCCCTTAGTCCTGTTCACGGGGGCGCTGTTTGTGATGATGCCCGTCGCTGTCTCTATTTTGTACATCCGAGCCTGTCTGCGGAGTATGCAAACGTTGGCAGCCCGCTATCATCGGTCAAGAACAGCAGCTTTGGCAACGGCCGTTCTCCTCACCCTCACCCTCCTCCTCATCCAAACCGACAAACAGCCGCAGCACAAAGCATTCGCCTTGCTGGATACGCCGCCGGCCAATATATCAGAGGCCGAATCATTATTAGCCCAAGAAGAAGCCATCCGCATTGGCTTGCTGAACGCCTACCTGTCTCCACAACGGTATGTCAGCGCCACCGGTGAAATGGACCACATCCGGTGGATATACGAAGACACATTCGACATCTCAACCGAAAAGGCACTGGAAGTGCAGCAGATTTACGAAGCCGTTGCCCGTCCCATCCTCTATCAGCCGGTCAATCCGGTTTCGGACAGCGGCAGCCGTTGGCAAAACCAGGTCTTCATCGACGAACCGGTGGAAGCGGCCGAGTTGTACGAGCAGTTTTTCGACGAGCCAATTGTCGAAGGCGAACGAGAAACCATCGTCCGCGCCGTGCGCTCCACCTGGATGGTCGATCAGGCCCGCGCCGGCTGGCAGGCGGTGGATGACCGTGAGATTTTGCTGACCCATCAGGAAATCAACGTCAGCGAACAGGGTGACTGGGCTGAAGTGGAGTTATACGAAGTGTATCAAAACCAAACCACCCAGCGGCAGGAGGTGGTTTATTATTTCAGTTTGCCGGAAACGGCCGTTATCACCGGCATCTGGCTGGGCAACAATGAAAACCGGGACGAGCGCTTCGAATTCCGCATTGCCCCACGCGGCGCAGCCCAGCAGCTATACCAGGAACAGGTACAGCGGCGCATCGATCCGGCGCTGGTCGAGCAAATCGGCCCCAGCCAGTACCGGGTACGCGTCTTCCCCATCGAGTCACAGCGTTGGGATTGGAACGCAGAAAACGGCCGTTCCGACTTACTCGACGGGCCACCGCTGCATCTATGGCTTACTTACCAGGTACTGGCCAATGACAATGCCTGGCCGCTGCCCTATCTGGCCGAAAAACGCAACGTTTACTGGACCGACGACACGGTCCGCCTCGTCAACGGCGCGGCGATGGCCGATGTGAATGAGAAGGTTTGGCTGCCAACGGCCGTTCCCGCCACCTCACCCATCACCCCCGCCGCCCATCGAGTTGATTTCCCCAATGGCCAGACGGTATTGATTCAACCGGAGGCGCTCGTTGCTGCGCCCGTACCATCCAACGATCTGAAGCTGGCCATCGTCCTGGATCGCTCGCGCAGCATGGCCCAACTGGCCGAACAAACCGAACCCGCGCTGATCCAACTGGCCGCCACCGGCACGGCCGATCTCTATCTGACCGCCTCCGAATTTCGCGGCGAACCACCTTCCCGCACCGCGCTGGCCGATTTCGACCCGGCCAACATCCTCTACTACGGCGGCCAAAACGCGGCCGATTTGCTGGTCCAGTTTGCAGATTTGCAGCAGGGCGAGGCCTACGATGCCATTTTCGTCCTCACCGACGGCACCGGTTATGGCTTGAGTGAAGGCGACGTGGACGTGCCGGTTCCCGATGCGCCGGTGTGGATGGTTCATGTGGACGGCCGTTTCCCCATCGGTTACGACGATGCCACGCTGCAAGCCATCCAGGCCAGCGGCGGCGGCACGGCCGGTTCGGTGGATGAAGCCCTGACACGGCTCCTGGCTGTCAACGGTGATATTGTCAATGGTTACGCCTTCTCCGTTCTACCCACAGACCAGGTCACCGGCGATTACCTCACCCATGCCCCCAGCGATGACTTCGCCGCCCTGGCCGCCCGCCAGTTCATCCTGAATCAGATGGCCCAAAACCGGACCACCATCACCGATTTGGCCACGCTGGACGCGCTGCACGCCCTGGCCATCGAACACAGCATCGTCACCCCCTATTCGTCAATGATCGTCCTGGTCACGGAACAGCAGCAGCGCCGTCTGGACGACCTGGAAAGCCAGGATGACCGCTTTGAGCGGGAGTTTGAAGACGTGGGCGAAACAAATCAGCTAACCGTCACCGGTGTGCCCGAACCGGAAGAATGGCTGCTCATTGGTCTGGCGGCGGCGATGTTGGGTTGGTTTATCTACACATCGCGTCAAGGCGCAGCAAAAAAACAACTGGCATAATGATCAACGTGAAACGTAAGGCGTGAAATGAGACCGTCCCGTTTTACACCTAACACATGAAAACAAGAACCATGACTATCAAACATTCACGCAACAATTGGATTACTCTCATTGCGGCATTTGTCGCCATCATCATCGTAACGATCTACAAAGATTTGGCCTTGACTGGCAATCAGCCTAATCTGTTGTTCTATATAACGGTTCCACTGGTTTCGATGCTGGGCAGTGCAGCGGCCGGATACGCCGCGCTTAAAATTTGGCGCAAGCCCATCACCTTCAACGAAACGCTCTTCATGGTCGTTCTATCTGATTTTTTGGGGCAGGTTTATGAAAATCTGTCCAAATTGGTTTACTACCGGCTGTGGGCGTATCCGGGCTGGCTGTTTTTTATTGGTTTTTTGCCAGTTGCCTTTCTTATACCAGGCTATCTGCTAAAGCGATGGCACAAACTGCACTGGCTGCTGGCTTTATTCATCGCGCTGGTCTTTTTTATTGGCGGCATGACAGCCAGCCTGGCATTTACCGCTGTCACAGGAATAGAAACGCCGGGTTCGTAAAAATTCGCCACCAAACTGGTAAGAAACTATTAGAGATTGGAGACTGGGCAATCTCCCGTCTCTAATCTCCCGTCAATGGAACGGCCGTGCCCATCATGCTATAATCCCCGGCTATGTTTGTTCAAATTGATTTAGGCGACATTGTACGAATGCGCAAAAAGCACCCGTGCGGCAGTTATGAATGGGAAGTGGTCCGGTTGGGAACCGATGTCGGCATTGTTTGCCTGGGGTGTGGCCGAAAGGTGCTGCTGCCGCGCAGCACGTTTAACAAACGACTCAAAACCATCATCAAACACGCGAATACTCAAGAATGATCACAATTTTAAGTAATTTATACGTCCTGACAGTCGCCGGGCTGGCGCTGTACGGATTATTAGGCTTGCTCACACTCTGGCTTTATTGGCGTCACCGGAACGATACCTTTCCCTGCCCAGAAGTAGACGAAGCGGATTTGCCGTCGGTGACAGTGCAGCTACCCATTTTTAATGAACGTTTTGTGGTGCAGCGGTTGGTGGAAACGGCCGTCTCCCTCGATTACCCCGCCGACCGCCTGCAAATCCAGGTCATCGACGACTCCAGCGACGACACGACCAACATCGCCGCTGAATTGGTGCAGCAGTACCGGCAGGTCGGCGTCAACATCAGCCTGCTGCACCGCGACGACCGGGCCGGCTACAAAGCGGGCGCGCTGGCCAACGCCCTCACCCAGGCCAGCGGCGACTTCATCGCCGTCTTTGACGCCGATTTCCAGCCTGGCCCCGACTTTTTGCGCCGCACCATCCCCCATTTTATGGCCGAACCGGATTTGGACATGCTCCAAACGCGCTGGGGTCATTTGAACGATGGTGCGTCGGCCCTGACGGGGGCACAGGCCATCGCCCTGGACAAACATTTTGCCATGGAACAGACGGTGCGTCACCGGGCCGATATGTTCCCCAAATTCAACGGCTCCGGCGGCGTCTGGCGGCGGCGCTGCATTGAGCAGGCCGGCGGCTGGCTGGCCGATACGGTCTGTGAGGATTTGTGCCTGAGCACGCGGGCCACGCTGCAAGGCTGCCAGTTTCGCTTCCTGAATGATGTCGTCTCTCCGGCCGAACTGCCGACGACGATGACGGCCTACAAAAGCCAGCAGGCCCGCTGGGCCAAGGGTTCGACGCAATGTTTGGGGAAATACGGCCGTTCCATCCTCACCGATCACAACCACACCCTGCTGGGCCGGATGTACGCCCTGCTGTCCATGTCGGCCTACATGACCCACCTGCTGCTCATCGCCCTGGTTTTGCTCCTGGTCCCGCTCACCTACGCCGATTTTCACTTTTCGGCCAAAATGCTGATTTTTTCCGCCGCCGGCATTGGCCAGCCGCTGTTGTTTATCCTGGGCCAGCAGGTGCTGCATCCCGACTGGCGGCGGCGGCTGCGTCATTTTCCAACGCTGTTGCTGGTGGCCATCGGCACCGCGCCCAGCAACAGCCGGGCCATCTTGCAGGCCATTTTTGGCAAGCAGCATACCTTTGTACGCACGCCGAAGTTGGGATTGGGAGATGGGGTGACACGGGGAGCAAGCGTTTACCATCTCCAGTTTGATTGGATTGTGGTCTTAGAACTGCTGCTGGCACTGTATGCCGGGATGGGTATCGTACTGGCGCTGCGCCAGCACAATTGGGGGCCGATTTTCTTTTTGACGACCTGCCTGCTGGGCTTGGGTTACGTGGCCTGGCTTAGTATTCGTGAGGCGAAGTGATTCGGGGGAGTGAACTGGAAGCAGTAGTTGCTTGACTCGCTTCACCTATTGGATGAAAATTCAATCATTCAGCAGTACTTTGAGATTTATAAGGCCATGGTTCGTAACTGTGCATTCCTAATATTATGTTTACTCCTAGTTACCTCTTGTGCTAACGTTCAATCGACAATTCTTGAAACTTCTGTGACTGTGGACCAGACTGAAGGGATACAACCTACAATATCTTCTGCCGTCGATTTAAACACCCCAACTTTACCACCTACCAAGGTCTTAAAAGATTTGATTACGTCTACTTCTGCGCCAGTTCCGTCAACATCGGTTAGAGAAGAAATACTTATACCCGAAGATAGTCTTTTAATAGGCCCCCTGGTTGGTTTTCGTGGTTATGATAGTCAAGGAGATTTACTCGCAATCCTGGACCTCAGTAATAACAGCACGCGAATAATCAG
Organism: Promineifilaceae bacterium (SeqCode); assembly: GCA_050301775.1. Classification (GTDB taxonomy): domain Bacteria; phylum Chloroflexota; class Anaerolineae; order Promineifilales; family Promineifilaceae; genus JACKCC01. The sequence goes on along the minus strand of JBNKZT010000211.1, from coordinate 1,845 downwards.
GAGTGACATTGACCATCCATTTGGAAAACTTTGGTTTAACAGTGGCTGTGAAATAATCACAGCAAATGGGACGGTTGATTTGCATGGATCAACAGTTTGGCAAAGACCAAGTCTGGATTGGGATATTTTATTACCGGACGAAGGGGCATACAGCAAAATTAATCTTGTTTCCCCCGACAGGCAATGGTTAGCTTACGATATTTTGTACGGTGAACAATTCTTTGAGAGCACCGAGTTCTCAGATTTAGGAATTGTTAGCCTTACTGATCCGTCAAATCCAGTTTTTCTGACAACCGATGGTCGCGCAAATACATTTGCCTGGTCGACAGATAGCGCCTGGATTGCCTATAAGCACGTTGATGAAAATGGTTTTCCGCAGCTTTTCCGTTCTTCACCTGATGGTAGAAACCTCGAACAATTAACTTTTCATACAGAAAGGGTAGGAATTGGCTACATTGTTTGGTCACCTGACGGCCGTTACATTGCTTATGCAGGCTACCAAAGCAAAGATGATGGAGAAACGGGTATTGGTTGGGTTGATATTTTAGATACTCAAACGTTGCATTTATACCGAGCACTGCCAACTACAGACGATTTTGGTGGAGTACATCAAAATGAAATATGGTGGAGCCTGGATGGGACACAACTAGTATTCTCAGGTAGAAATTGGCAAAACTCTGCCGACACAACACAAATCTACTGGATCGATGTGCAAAACAGTTCAATTATTGATTCCTATTTTGCTTCTGCTGTACCAGAGGGAAGAATTGAAGAAGTGTATGCTGTTAGCAGTGTAGATCAAATCTTATTTGGTACTAATGGCAACTTTTATTTGCTCAATGTAATTGACAAAAGCTATAGGCAAATCCCTTTTAACACTGGTGCTATCGGCCAACGATATGATTCTGAGAGTGCACCCTTTGATTTCCCCGGCGAGAAAAACTGTCACAATTAGTCCAAATTGAAAACCTCGTTAATTCGTTTGCTTATTTTTAGGAAAATCCACTTTTTGTGGCTTTTTTCATCCCCCATCCAATTTTTCAAGAAAATTTAACTCGATATTAAATTTTTTCATACGAATTTGACGATTTTCAATAAAAAGTATTGACAAGCTTAATATTTTTTATTATTATCTTGGCATACATTGATTATTTTGATGTGAATATCAATTTTCTGAACAAAGTTGGCAAAAATGGAAATTCAACAGTTTGAAGAACAATTAACCAAAGGCCCGGCTTCCTTGAAAGTCACGAATGAGATTGGCTTGATCACCATTGTGCCGGGCAGCGACGACAACCGCACCATTCACGTTGACGCCGAAAGCCGGGGCATGGTCGTCACCGTCAGCCGCAGCGAGAATACCGTTACCGTCCGTGCGAAACGTGAAGAGGCGTGGCGCAATCCCATTGAGCAGATCAGAGGACTTTTCAATAACGAGCACCCAAAAGCTGATCTGACGATTCAGGTTCCGGCCGATTGTGACGTAAACGCCAAGATGATTACCGGCAGTTTGTCGATTAGCGGGATTGATGGTGTGGTGAACGGCCGTACCGTCACCGGCAGCGCCAAACTCACCAATCTGGGCGGTCCGATTAACGCCAAAACCGTCACCGGCAAACTGAGCTATAACGGCCGTCTCAGCGACGACACCCACCAGTTCAAAACCGTCACCGGCGCAGTCCAGCTCAATCTAACCAAAACACCCAGCGCCCGGCTCGATGCCCGAACCGATGTCGGTGGTATTCAGTGCGAGTTTTCGAAGGGAACGGCCGTAACCACCCAAAACGTCGTCGGCAGCCGTTTGTCGGATGTGCTAGGCAACGGTCAGGGTCACATCAAAATCCG
>JBNKZT010000210.1:0-10472 GCA_050301775.1 Promineifilaceae bacterium (SeqCode) | reverse complement strand
CGCTTACCCCATTCCCGATAACATCAAAACGCAGGTTAAAGCCTTCCAGGTTGGCTGGCAGCCGCCTGAACTATCTTAGATAAACCGCAGAAAGTTTTCAGATGAGGAAGATGCCATTTCTCTGCGGTTTACTCAGTGAAAGCGCGGGAACGGGCTTCATGGAATTCCAAATATTCTCCCGCTTTCACCTAATCGAACGAAAAGTATAAATTATGCCCCTCATTCTTAGCCTCATGGCAGCACTGGGAATTATTTTTCTGGCCAATTTCCTGGTTTTGCTGGACAACGATTCGTATAAACGTCTGTTCGATGGACTGTTGTTTGCGTTAAATGGCCCTGTTTTACTATTTGGATTGGCCATCATATTCATACCCCCATCTATGCTGGCCGAATTGCAGCCGAATGTGGCCCTGGCCTTTCCCAATCAAACGGCTTTTGGCCTGACATTGGTTGGCATTGCGGTTTGGGATTTGTTAGCCTGTTTACGGCCGTTACGCCGCATCCTGGCCCGCTATCTTCCCCTGGACCCCACTTCTCCCGTTCACACGCTGGCTCTTGTGCTCAGTGGCATTCTGGTCGGTTCCACCCTGCTAACGCTGACTCAGGGGGGATTGGAAGGGCTGGCGGAAACGGCCGTGTCCACCCCCCTGGCCGATTTTGTTTTTCAGCAGTTCCTGTTCATCCTATTAGCCATGATAGGAACAGGACTGCTGGTGCGCCGCCGTCTGCCAGAATTAGCCAAACGGTTGGGATTGGAACGGCCGTCCCGGGCACAAATCCGCTTCGGCCTGCGCTGGATCGCCATCCTCGTCTTCATCCAATGGGCGGTAGGCATGATTTGGGCACTTGCCAACCCCGACCAATCAGAACTGGTCGAAGGTATCAGCAATGTTTTATTGGGTAACTTCGACACGGTAGGCGAATGGCTCATTGTCGCTCTGGGTGCTGGTCTCGGCGAAGAAATTCTGTTTCGGGGAGCGCTGCAACCCATCTTTGGCCTCTGGTTTACCTCTATCATTTTTGCCATTGCCCACATCCAATACGGTTTCACCCTGGTCACCATCCTCATCTTCATCATCAGCGCTGCCCTGGGCTACATCCGCCGCCGCACCAACACCACTACCGCTATTTTTGTCCACGCTGGTTACGATTTTGTCCTGGGCATGTTCTATTTATTGGCGACCTATCTGGAAAAGTTCGTTGCCTAGCAAATTTGCTCATCACCTACATTTTGTTATAATCCCCTCTGCTTCGGGGCATGGCGCAGTTTGGCTAGCGCGCTTCAATGGGGTTGAAGAGGTCGTGGGTTCAAATCCCGCTGCCCCGACTGAAAATTATAGAAACGCCGCGTAATTTTGCGCGGCGTTTTGCATTAAAGCAGTAAAAAAATCGGTCTCAGTCAACTAATCAACTTCAAAGGGATATTGGCATGAGTAAAGAACAAACAGCACGTATCCGCAATATTTCGCTTTTGATTCTCCTGTTTCTGGGCATCATCCTCTGCATAATATCGCTGGGCGCAGAATTAATCGGTATTGATCTAACTCCGGGCTTTGGCATGGTTCAGATGTTCCAATTGCTTGTGGGCATTACTTTTCTAACGATTGCAGCTTTTATTTACTTGAAACAGTTACGCCCCAATGGCACCCCTCGATCACTACAAGCCGATATCGGTGTACGATTGGCGGCCACCGGCCTGGTTTTTGCTTACGTCACCGGACTATCGGACTTGCTGGGGATTGGGACTCATGTAGAGCCGTCGTTTGAACGGCCGTTTGTTGGTCCGCTGCAATTGGGTGGATTGGCGTTGGGGGTGCTGTCTATCATCATCGGACTGCTGCTTTATTACACCAGTCGTGGCGCCCGCGACAGTTCATCGATGGAATTCATCGTTCACAACGGGAAATAACGCCAACTCCCCGTGTTTTGCTAACGCAAATTGGTTAATTGAAATGGCTGGCTCAGAACGGTAAAAACGGCCGTATCTGCCGACATCGGTCGTTGGAAGGTCAATACAAAGGGGACAGCCTGCCCCGGCCCGACCGTCCAGGGAAAAGCTGGATTGGTTGAAAGCAGCAAAAATACAGAGCCATCATCGGTGCGCAAGGAAACGGCCGTTTCCGCCACAGACAACGGCTGCGTACCCAAATTAGCCACCTGCCCCGTCAATACCAAATTCGTTAAATCGCTCGAAACCGACACCTGCGACAATGTTACCTGCGCATTACCGGCCGCCTGTGCCCCGCCGCTAAACGGAATCGTCACCTGAAGCTGCGCCCCGGTGTTCAAATTTGAAGCCAGCCAATGCACATTACTGCTGTTCAACCCCAGCGGAATCTGATAACCGGCTGTCGCCAACACGGTTTGGCTGGCATTAAGGAAACCGCCCAACGCTGGATGATTACCCAACTGGCCAGCTACAGGGCTGACCGCGTACTGGTTGCCCAATTCATCCAACAAAGTAAATTGCAGTCGGGATGTATCCAGAGCTGTGAGTCCGGTATTTTGCACCTGATAATCAACCAGATAAAAGGCAAAGCCCGGCTGGGCTTCAGGGCGATCCAGGACATATGCAGCGCCGGTAACAGTAATCTGCACATCATCTAACTGGGCTGTTTCACCCAACTCGACGGCCCCGCCACCCGCCGCCCCACTGCTGCCGGCCTCATCGACCAGGTAACGGCCGTTCACCACCAACCGTTCTTCTCCCTTCGTCCCCACTAAAATCAGAGTCAGCCCTGGCGCATGTTGCGCATACACGTCGGGGTTGCCCACCAGAATTTGCTCCCGGCTGCTGAACGTAAACGTATGAACAATGCCGCTTTTCGTCGTCAACTGCATCAAATCGCCAGGCGCCAACTGCTCCAACGCCGCCCGGTTACTTTCCGATTCCGGCACGCCAATGACGTAATTGATAATTGTACCGTACACCCATACGGCCGTTTCCGTATTCTCAAATGTTGGCGACCAGATGCGATCAGCCGCCACCGTTTGCGTCTGCACCGCAAAAGTGCTGCCATCTATGCCTAAACTCACCGGCACATCCAACGTCACCGAAATTCGATCCGTATCGCTAATACCTACTACCAGCGGCGCATCAGCCACAGACGGGTCGGCAGCGTCGGCAAACGGGGTTGGTGTGACATCATCTGCACCACTATCACGAAGCAGCAAAACCAGAACCATGACAAACATGGCCACAAATCCGATGCCAACAAAACCGATAATGGCCATGACCAGCTTTCGATTATTTGCTATAAATTCTTCGAGAGAACTATTTGATTGTTCTGGCTGCTCCGATGTCATAAAAGCCTTTATTTGGATTAATTTTTGTTTTTTTTAGGGGATGCCAACCGGCAGCGGCTGCGGAGCAATCCGCACTAAAATATCGGCGCTGTCTCCGGTAACAATCTGCGTGTAATTTAGGAAAGGCACCACAACCCGTACCGCTCCCACAACCGAAATCGAATCAAACCGGATCAAACCCGCCTCATTGGTATAGCCAAAGGAAACCAATTCACCAGAGCTGTTTGAATAGAGAGAAACGGCCGTGTCCATAATCCCTTCCGTCAATTCCGGCATAAAATTCTCATTCTGGTCATAATAAATCGTCACATTAATCGTTGAAGTCCGTGCCCCGCCACTAAGCGGTGTTGCCGTCGGCAGCGGCTGGAATTGTACGGCCGGCGGCGTTGGCGGCAACGGTGTATTGAAACTGCTCAGATCAATTGGCGTCGGCGTTGGCGGAAACGTCGGGAAGACAATCGGCGTAGCCGTCGGTACAGACGGCACACCACCACCCACAAACGCTGAAGTCGCTGTAGCGGTCGGCGTCGCTGTCGCCGTCGTCGATGTACATTCAATTTGATAGGTATAATTTGCCGACTCTTCATATTCCGGCACGTTCACCGGCCCTACCATGACATGCAGCCAACCTGTATACGCTGACAAATAAGACAATTTACTACCCAGGTCACCCAACTCCTTGTCATCATTACCTAAATTGGGCTGAAAATCATTTCCATTATTATCCAGGAAAATGATATTAGTGTCGGCAAACGATCCGTCCGGAATCGTCGTCTCACACGTATATTCAATGCCCGGCTTCATCCACACACGAAACACATCTGTATCCTGCAAGCTGCCATAATAAGGCACAAAATTAAAGCTGTACGTCTTTCCCAAGCCAATCGTACAAGCATACTCAATCGTACTATTATATTCACACACTTCATCATCGGCCCCGCCGGGAGGCGGCGTATTACTGGGCGTGGGCGTAGGTGGATTAATCTCCCGCACTTCAAAACAATACGTTTTATCAGCCGGATCAGACGGATCCCGGTTTTCGATCCGGGCATAATAATAACCATTTGAACTAGCCGTAATCGTCACTTGAGAACGACGGTTCCCTACCTCATAATCATCATTACGGGCAATCTCATTCCCCTGCGGGTTATAAACTATCATTTGTGTATCAATGCCTGATTCCAAATCTGTTGTTGATACAATGTAATAAGAGCCTTGTTTCCCCACAAAACGGAAATAATCCAAATCACCTGTCGGCCACAATGTAATATTGCAAAGCTTGGTTCCGGAAGATGTCGTGTATGCCTCCGGCAACGTATTATTCGGCTCATAGGCATCCACATAAATCGGCGGGGCGCCCGAAGTCGCTGTCGGCGTATTTGTGGGGGCAGCATCATCATTCAAAATAGTAAAGGTAGCTGAATTAACTCCCCCCAAAACTGCATTGACCGGATTGCGCAAAACCAGTGTGAAAAATTCATCCGGTTCAAAAACTGTATCTTGAACAATCGTAACTGTAAACGTCTGAGTACTGGGAGTTGCTGTAAACGTTAAAACACCAGTTCCCCCAATCGTGTAATCATTGGTCGCCCCCTGAGTAGCCGTCCCCGCCACACCAATATACTCAACGGTCGCCGGCGAAGCTGCAAAAGTTCCCGCAATCTGAACCGAAATGGTGGCGGTATTGGGATTTGTACCTTCATTACGACTGTAAGAAGCGCTAGTGAATTCAACTTCCGGTGGCGTTTGCATTAAAGGCTCAGCCTGTACAGAATCCAACAAAACAGGCGCTCCCCCTTCATGGAAGCTAAAAACCATGATCAAGGCAAAAAATAACGCGATACCAATACTTGTATGAACAAAACGTTTTGCGGTTGATTGCATTGCAAACACCTTAACTTTACTTGCCCTCATAAAGCAGGGCAAAAATTCCCGACATGTGACGGTAAAGAGATTATAAGCGCACTAAAAAGCAATAGCAAGTTGACAAAAAAGCGCTCTTGTTGAAGAGCGCTTTTTAATTACAATTATAATGGTTTGGACAAAGGAATATGAAAACGGAATCGTCCCCTCATTCAAAGTCCCCATTCATTTTGATCTATTTTTCAGGTCTGGCCAATACTTCATCCACGAGACCGTAAGCAGCCGCATCGGCGGCACTCATGTATAGGTCCCGATCCGTATCTTTCTCAATTCGCGCTATCGATTGTCCGGTATGATGGCTTAAAATGCCGTTAAGTGTCGTGCGTAGACGCAGGATTTCTTGCGCCTGAATAGCAATATCAGATGCCTGACCTTGTGCCCCACCCAGCGGCTGATGCATGTGGATGGTTGCATTGGGCAAAGCGTAGCGCATCCCTTTGGTGCCGGCCGTTAACAAAATCGTGCCAAAACTGGCCGTAAAACCAACAGCTACGGTCGAAACCGGGCACTCAACCTGCTGCATGGTGTCGTAAATCGCCATACCGGCATAAACCTGTCCGCCAGGCGAGTTAATGTACATGCGAATTGGTTTTGTATTGTCTTCCCGCGCCAAAAACAGCAATTGAGCCACAATCAAATTGGCAATCTGGTCATTGATGGGCGTTCCTAACATGATAATACGTTCTTTCAACAACAGTGAAAAGATGTCATATGCTCTTTCACCCCGGCCATCGGTTTCAATTACCATCGGAACCAACGAAGTCGGTATATTGATCATCAAAGTTCTCCTTAAATTAGCTGGCTAATTCAATTACCTGGCTAACAATCAGAAATAAAAAGCCGTAATGTATGGAGTATAGGCTTCCGTTGTTAGATTTACGTTATTGGCGAGGTCAACTCATGGTTAACTCATTCTTCTTCGTCAGCAGCTTCCTCTGCTTCAGCGATGGCATCTAAATCAGGCGCTTCACCACTCAGGATGGCAACCATGCGATCATGTACTTTGTCCATAATGACTTCGCTGCTGATCATGTCGAAACCGTAACCGCTGTTGAAGTATTTCCGCATACTTTCCCTGAATTCGGCGTTATCACCAAAGGATTCCAGGCGCTTTTCAACGGCCGTATCAATATCATCAGCACTAACCGTCAGTTTTTCGTTCAGGACAAACTGACGCAAAATCTGCTGCCGTTCCAGACGTTCTACAGCGCCCTCACGGAAGTTGTTGCGAATTTCTTCTTCCGAATTATTCTGCAGCCGGATGAAATCTTCCCATTCCCAACCAGAGCGGGTAACCTGTTCTTTGAAAGAGGCAACCATGTCGTCGATTTCCATTTCTACGGCCGTTGGCGGGTAAACCACCTGAGCGCCAGCCAGCATATCAGTGATCGTATTTTCAATCAGTTCATTTTTGGCGTTGGATTCGGCTTGCTGTTCCAAATTATCACGCAGAGCACTGCGCAATTCATCTAATGTTTCGTAATCGCCTTCAAGCTTGGCCAACTCATCATCAAGCGACGGTAACTCGCGTTCTTTGACATTTAACACCGTGATCTCAAAATCTGCTTCTTTACCAGCCAACTCGGTTTCTTCATGATCTTCCGGGAAGGTGATGGTAAAGGATTTTTCGTCGCCGGCAGCCATGCCGACAAGATTATCGACAAAAGCAGCGCCCAGGTACAATTTTTCGGCATCAAGGAGGAGATCGATACTTTCTTCATCAAAGATGATGTCTTTGTAATCAGCATCATCTGTGGCTTCTTCATTTTCTTCGGCATCTTCTTCGACATCATCAACAACCTGAAGCAGTTCGCCTTTACCGCTGATGGTGACTAAATCACCGGCCGCTGCCGGTCTATCGACAGGCTCAACTTTTTGATGACGGGTTTGAACCTGCTCCAAGGCTTCTTCGACAGCTTCATCAGTTATGTTTACCGGTTCAATTTCTTTGCGCAGCTCACGATATCCGGCCAAATCGACTTGTGGCGACAAGGGCACGGTGAATTTAAGAACAAGCGGCTCATTTTCCATGTCATCGAAGGTGGGACGGCCGTACATATCCGGATCAACCTCTTCCAACGCCTCTTCAAACACACCTTGTACCATATCATCGACCGCTTCAGCCCGCAGCGCGTCACGGCCAACCCGCCGTAAAATAACATTATAAGGCACTTTACCGCGGCGAAAACCCGGAATATTAATCTCTTTGCTTAACTTACGCGCGGCCTGCCGCATCTCTTTTTCAACACGTTCTTCGGGAACTTCAATCGTCAACTTAAGTTCTCGTTGTTCATTCTCTTCGGTTTGGATGTTTAACGTCACAGGGGTACCTCTTTCAAAAAATTGTTAATGGTCAATAATCCATTGCCAATAAAACACTCATTAACAATAGACCATTGACCATTTCTCAAATTGCAATTTGCAAAAAAAAGCGTTGCCGGGGCAACGCATTTGCTTTTCAAGGTGGGGATGGAGGGACTCGAACCCACACGCCTTGCGGCACATGATTCTAAGTCATGCGCGTCTGCCAGTTCCGCCACATCCCCGGCAAGGGATTAATTATACCACCCCAATCCGCTTTGCCAAGCAGATGCGGTGCGTTCGTAATAGGTGTAAAATGGGTAGCTAAAAATAGGTTCGTTCGTTGAAACAGCGAGGCGATTGTTTGCCTTTTGATTAAAAGATAAGGAGTTGATATGGGTACATTGCTTGTAAAAAACACAGCCGTTCTCGTTACCATGGATGATCAGCGGCGCGAAATCAAAAACGGGGGCTTGTTCGTGCGCGATAATGTCATCGAACAAGTCGGACCAACCAGCGAACTACCGGAAACGGCCGATACCATCCTCGACCTCAAAGACCACGTCGTCCTGCCCGGCCTGATCAACACCCACCATCATCTGTACCAATCCTTAACCCGCGTCCTGGCCCAGGACAATGACCTTTTCGTCTGGCTTAAGACCCTCTACCCCATCTGGGCCAATCTGACCGACGAAGCCGTTTACGTCAGCACCATCACCGGGCTGGCCGAACTGGCCCTGGCCGGCTGCACCACCAGCAGCGACCACCTCTACATCTTCCCCAATGACTGCACCCTGGACAGCCAGATTCGGGCGGCCGGCGAAATCGGCGTCCGCTTCCACGCCGCCCGCGGTTCCATGTCCCTGGGTGAAAGCAAAGGCGGCCTGCCGCCCGACCGCGTCACCGAAGACGAAACGTTCATCCTCAAAGACAGCCAGCGTCTCATCGAGCAGTACCACGACAAATCGCGCCACGCCATGATGCGCGTCGTCCTGGCCCCCTGCTCCCCCTTCTCCGTCACGCCCGACTTGATGCGCGAATCGGCCAATATGGCCCGCCAATACGGCGTACGCCTGCACACCCACCTGGCCGAAACGCTGGAAGAGGAAGAATTCTGCCTGGAAACCTTTGGCGCACGACCGGTGGAATACGTGCAGTCGTTAGGCTGGACCGGCGACGATGTCTGGCACGCCCACTGCGTCCACATGAGTGATGGCGAGATTGATCTCTTCAGCAAAACGGGAACCGGCGTGGCCCACTGCCCCAGCAGCAACATGCGCCTGGCCAGCGGCATCGCCCGCATCCCGGAGATGGTCCAGGCTGGCGTGCCCGTTGGGCTGGGCGTTGATGGTTCGGCCTCCAACGACGGTGGTCATTTGCTGGCCGAGGCAAGACAGGCGATGCTGCTCCAGCGCGTCGCTCCCCATCGCTACCTGAGCGAAAAACCGGGCGGGCGCGGCGGCTTTGGCGGCAAACCGGATGCGATGACAGCCCGGCAGGCGTTGGAACTAGCCACGCGCGGCAGCGCTTCCGTCTTGGGTCGAGATGACATTGGCTATTTAGCGCCGGGGATGAGCGCCGATTTTATCGCCCTCAATTTGAATCAGGTAGCCTTCGCCGGGGCCAATCACGACCCGGTAGCGGCCGTTGTCCTGTGCCAGCCGTCCAATGTGGATTATTCGGTCATCAACGGCAAAGTCATCATCGAAAATGGCAATCTAACAACAATCGACCTACCGCCCCATCTGGAGCGGCACAACCAAATCGCCATCAACATGGTACGAGGAGAGAAATAACCACTTAGTCCCGGTTCAGTGGAAAATTCCCCTGACTCTAAACAGCGCGAATGACCGTAAGCACTGCCGGTCCAAGAAGGATGAGGGAATGGGCCAGAAGGAGTATCAAAAAAGAAAGTAATCTTACAGCATCGTTTCTGAATTGTATGGTTATGCCTTGCGCCACTCCGTAAAGGTAACGTGCCGCTAACATTGACCCGATAACCACGAGTACTATGATCCATCCCCAAGGGAGGAAAGGTGTAACCAAATAAGGCATGTCTCTAACCAATAACGCCCCCATATAAGTGGGGTTCATGGCAAACAGCAGTAGAAAGAGAAACAACGGTGAGATAACAGATAGCCGTTCAGGAACCGTTATATTTTTCATCTTGAACATGTGAAACGCCTCCCAAATATGTTCTGTCAGGGCAGTTTTTGTCAAATCAAGAAAAGTGGGGAACCATAACCAGACGAGTTTCTTCATGCCGCCATGCCTGAAAGCATCACGGCATTGATCTCGAAACACCTGGGCCATATGTGGACCATACTCGTGCCTAAATGTCGTGGGGCAAACAAACAAAAGTAGACGATAAAGGCGATCTGAAACAGTTAAGGCTTTTCCTGAATTCATTTGATTTACGTTTATCCACTTCCACCAACCACCGGATTTACATCTGACAGGAGTTGTTTGGCTCGTGCCTGATCCACGAGTAGTGCTAATCGCTCCGTCTCGGCCCTCACGACTCGCTGACCAAAATCAGTCAACTGGTAATAACGACGGCGCTCATCATTAAGGCCTGGATCAACTCGTTCATCCACTTCTTCGATTACACCTGCGATTCGCAAACGTTTAATTGCGCCATAAAGTGTTCCTGGTCCCAAATTTTCCTGTCCATTCGTTCGATAGGTGATTTCCTGCATAATATCGTAACCATGCCTTTCTTTGTCGGTCAAGGCCAACAAAATTTGGAAAACGGGTGTTGATAATGGCAGTAATGATTGCGGATCTTGTTCTGAAGTAGTCATAAAATTTCCTCTGGTTATCTATATCGTTATACAATATATCGCACAACGATATAATAAACTAAATCCGAACCTTTTGTCAAGTAGTTAAATACAATCAAACTCCCGCCTATTTCTGTTGTCCTACTGGCCGGGTTGAAG
>JBNKZT010000209.1:0-10552 GCA_050301775.1 Promineifilaceae bacterium (SeqCode) | reverse complement strand
GACGGTGAGCCAGGTGCAGGCTTTTTTGCACAACAGCCCCAGCACCACCTCGGCCCTTATCGCCCAACTGGAGGAGGCCGGCTACGTCAGCCGCCGCCGCTCCGATGAGGATAACCGGGTGGTCATCGTCAGCCTGGAACCGGCCGGACAAACGATTGCTGAGCAAGCACCGTTTGGCGGCCTGCCCCTGCTGCGACGGCGGCTGGCCCACCTGCCGGAAGCCCCGAAGGGTGCAAAAACCTCATCTTGATAAATTTGCTCGAGGAAGTTGATTTATAGGCGAGGTGATAATACAGAAACGATCCGATAAATTTCGAGTATCTCAAGCGAGAATATGGTGTTGATTGTTTATCTGGCTAGATGATAGAATTGCGGGAAACAGAGGTTTTTCAGACAAATGCTTTTGAACAATATGCTTTTGTAAGAAAACTAAAATTATACGCGTGAGCGCCCCACTCCCGTCGCTCCCGACGACCTATAGTAAAAGCTATAGGGATAAGAGCTCTCAGTAATACTTGAGGGCTCTTTTGTTTTATAGGCCAGTGAAAATCCAAATGGCGGGAGCGAACCCAACTTTAATAGAGGCAAGAAAACGAACATGAAATCCCCCAAATTGTCTCGCCACCCAATCATAAATCCCCTATAATTTCTTATGGCTAGCGACTTGTTACAGACAAAATTATTCATACCTCTGCTACGGCCGTTACTCGTCCCCCGCCCCCACCTCATCAAACATCTCAACCAAGGCTTGCAACAAGGCTGTAAACTCACCCTCATCTCCGCTCCGGCTGGCTTTGGAAAATCCACCCTGGTATCCAGCTGGCTTGCAGACAGTGGTGTTCAGGCCGCCTGGCTTTCTCTGGACCAGGGCGATAACGACCCGGTCAGGTTCTGGACGTACCTCATCGCAGCCATTCAGACTATCCACCAGGGGATTGGTGCAGAAGCACACCAGATCGTCAGTACACCCCAATTGCGCAGCATAGAGCCTGTAGCGATCGCTCTAATCAATGACATCTCCCAACTCGACCAGGATCTGATCCTGGTTCTAGATGACTATCACGTCATCGAAGCAGAACAAGTTCACGCAGGCCTGAACTATTTCCTGGAACACCAACCCCCAAATCTTCACCTCCTTTTACTCACCCGCGTCGATCCCCCCATATCACTGGCGCGCCTGCGGGCACACGGCCGTCTGGTCGACATCAGAGCCAGAGACCTCCAGTTCTCTTCCGCTGAAGCCGCGAAACTATTCAACGATGTATCCGGACTGAACCTCAAGCCCGAGCAGGTCGAGACATTGAACAGACGCGCAGAGGGCTGGATTGTTGGTCTGAACCTTGCCGTTATGTCTTTGAAAAGACAACCCTCTCCTGAAACCGGCATCGAGCGATTCACCGGGAGCCAAAAGTTCATCCTGGACTATCTGACCGAAGAAGTGGTAGAGGCGCTACCCGACGCCCAACGCCAGTTCCTGCTGCGGACATCGATCCTGGATCGGTTCTGCACTGCGTTATGCAGTGCTGTTACCGGCAATGCGGCCAGCCAACAGATGTTGGACGAGTTTCGTAACGGCGGTCTGTTCTTGATCCCCCTTGATGCCAACGGGATTTGGTTCCGCTATCATCATCTGTTCGCCGAAGTCCTGTGTTCCCTACTTGAACGTGATCATCCCGACGAGATAGATGGGCTTCACCGACAGGCTGCAGTATGGTTCGAGCGTGAGGGGCACGCCGGCGAAGCCGTGGATCATGCCCTGCGGTCGGGTGACCTGACCTGGGCCAAGGAATTGGTACTCAAACATGGTGCGACATTCCTGTATAGGGGCGAGGTCGCCACGGTGCTGCGCTGGGTGGATGCGCTGCCAGATGGAATGAAGAGAGAAGATCCCTCCGTCGGTCTGGCGCGCTGCTGGGCGCTGTTCCTCGGAGGGCAAAATTCGGCAATCGAGCCACAGCTGGAACAGGCAAGTAACGCCTACGAGCGGCTGGTCGGCGAGGGAGCCTTGCGCAGTGAGCAGAAGGACCTGATCACTGCGCAGCTGGCGATGATGTGTTCGGTGCTGGCCCGTGACCGGGGAGAACATGCCAGGTCTGTGGCTCATGCTGAGGAAGCCGCTCGTCTTGTGTCGCCGGAAATGTTGGACGTCGTCGGGATACAGTGGAATATGTTGGCCGCAGCCCGCGCCGGGGCAGGTGATTTTGAGGGTGCCATCGAGGCGTATGAGCGCGGCATTGTGCTGGCACATGCAGAGGGCAACCTGATTGGCGCCTACGGATCTACCTACGGGCAAGCCATGTACATGCTGCTCCAGGGCCGGTTGAATGAGGCTGAAGGGCTTTGTCGTTCGACCATCGATCGCGCCGTGAGCGAAGGTCACGAAGATTTCCCCGCCGCAGGGTCGCTGTACATTGCCATGGCCAGGATCAATCTAGAGCGAAATCATCTGGACGAAGCGGGGGGATATCTGAACACCGGCCTGCGCATCGCCCGCCCTGGTGGCTTCGGAGACGCAGTGCGTACAGGCCGCTATCTTCGTGCGCACCTGGATGCCGCCCGAGGCGACCTGGACGCTGCGGTGGCTATCTTTGAAGACACCGAGCGGATCGTGAAAGCCATGGATGAACCCTACCTGACCGGCGAACTCAACCGGGAATGGGCCATGGTGTGCCTCAAAGCAGGCGACCTGGACACCGCAAGGGAAAAAGCACACATCTTGGTAGAGAAAAGCGCGGCGACACAGCACGCCAATCTGCTGCTTTGGCAGAATTGGCTGATCCCACGCCTGCTATGTGCCGAGGAACACTATGAGGACGCACTCAAGGCGCTTGATAAGTCCATCCACCACACCCGGACTGTGAATGGCAATGGCGAATTGATCCGCCTGCTGCCGTTGCAGGCTCTAGCCCTGGATGCGTTGGGAGACCATGTGTCTGCCCTCTCTACGCTAAACGAGGCCGTAGCCTTGGGTGCCCCTGAAGGCTATATCTGGCGCTGGCTGGATATTGGCCCGGGAATCGGCCCACTGCTGCACAAACTGAAGGACGATGGCAACACGTCACAGGCATCCCACCCTTACCTGGATTCCTTGCTGGATGCCTACCGCGCCGCATTTGGGAAATCGGCACGACCTCAACCGAGCGAGCTAGTTGACCCGCTCACCCCGCGCGAACTGGAGATCATGCGCCTGATCGGCAAAGGTTTTTCCAACCCGGAGATCGCCCAAAAACTGGTGGTCAGCGTAAACACGATCAAAAAACACACCAGCAACATCTACGGCAAGCTGGGGGTTCGCAGCCGTACCCAGGCCATCGCGCGTGCCCAAGAATTGAACCTGCTCTAACTCCACTAGTCTCGTAACCCCATACTACCTTTGAGTAATACGCCAATCTTAGGCAACTTGCTGAAGATTACTCAGTCGCATGGCGACAAAGTTGCTTTGTATCGCCATACTTTGGCATAAGAAAGAACCGCAAAACCAATGTCGAGCGGCTTCTGCTAATAGCGAAAAAGTAGTTTGTTGATAGGTGTAGAAAGTTTAAAGAGCCGCAAACTTTTCTCAATCAGCAATGTTGTCAAACAAGGAGCTTTCATGAAAACCGATAATTTATTGACCTTGCCGGATGGACGAAAACTAGCCTATGTTGAGTTTGGCAAACCAGACGGCTATCCTGTGCTCTATTTTCATGGCACGCCTTCCTCGCGTCTAGAGCCGCTGATGATTGGAGATGACGTCTTGAACCAGTTTGGTTTGCGTGTGATTTGTCCGGATCGTCCTGGTATGGGACAGTCTGATTTTCAGAGCCATCGGGGATTCTCTGACTGGCCGAAAGATGTAGTGTTTCTCGCTGATGCTATTGGGCTAAATCAGTTTTCCGTGTTGAGCGTTTCCGGTGGTGGGGGATATGCAGCAGTTTGTGCGGCCAAGATTCCGGAAAAGCTATCCAAAGTCGTGATCGTTTCTGGCGCCTGGCGAATAGATTCCGAAGCGGTGAAAATGATTGGTTTTCCAATGAACATGATGTGGCAAGTATCAAGGTATGCGCCAATCTTTTTGCCCTTCATCCTAAAAATGATGAGCAAAATGATGAGCCAGCCACCCAAAGACGGCTTTGAGCCGGACTCAGCGCCACCAAATAAGATTATGCCGGCTGCAGATCATGCAGCAATGGCCCAGCCTGGCCGAACAGAGATTTTCCAGCGGTCATTGAGTGAGGCTTTGAAACAGGGTACCAAAGGTCCGGCTTGGGATATGCGTCTGTATGTTCGAGAGTGGGATTTTGACCTGGCTGAGATACAAATTCCGGTGACATTGTTTCATGGTGCGCAGGACAGGAACTGTCCTTTGGCCCTTGTGGAACGAGTGGTGAGCAAGCTACCTGACGCCGAACTAATAACCTATCCGGAAGATGGGCATATTTCGACTTACGCCAACCATTTCGATGAAATTGCCAAAGCGCTTATGCCTGACAAAAAGGGCGTGCCCTTCTCAGTAGGTGTTTAAACGGACTGTGCTGCGCGGGCGGGTAAGTCCGAACGGTAGTAAAGGGATTAGATAGTTATGAAAACACAAAAAACCATAAACGCACCTGAGATGTATGAGATCCGAGTGGCGGGTCATCTGAGCACGAACTGGGCAGCGCGGTTTGAGGGATTGTCCATGCGTCACGAACCGGAAGGGGAAACGGTGCTGTCTGGGATGCTTGATCAGGCAGCGCTGCAAGGGGTTTTTGTGAAAATCCACGACCTGAAACTGAAGCTCATTTCCGTCAACCGTATCGAGGCTCCGGGGTCCAAATGACGACGCGCGTTGAATGTTTCTCAAACAACAATTTTTGGAGGAAATCATGATTATTCTAGCTTATATCCTCTCAGGCTTATCACTTCTAATGAGTGTCCTGCTCCTGATTCACCTGAGATCTCCATTGGGATGGATAATATGGTTTCCTAAACTGACTGCAGAAGGATTGTCGCCATATTGGGCTATCTTGGGCGCAGTTGGTGCCCTAATTGGGTGGGGATATCAGGCTCTCTGGGCTGTTCCGATGGGGATTATCGGTGCGGGTATGATGATCGTGTATGTCTGGCGGTGTACCCGGGATCACAAGGGGTTTGAAGATGCCTTTGGCGCTGACTGGTCAAACCAAACACCCCCACAGCAAGCCAGGCATATGGTTAAGGGGCGCTGGTCATTTTATTTGAAGATGAAAGCCTCTCCGGAGCCGATCTGGGAGCGCGATATCCCCTTCTCGACCGTTCCCAATACGGATCGGCAACTGCTCTGTGACATCTGGCGTTCGGCCAATGGTAATACTTCCGGCCTGGCATTCGTCTACTTTCATGGAGGCGCCTGGTCCATCTCGGATAAAGATACCTTCACAAGGTCTTTCTTTCGCCACCTGGTCGCACAGGGGCATACTGTGATGGATGTCGCTTATCGCCTTTGTCCTGAAGTGGGTATCTACGGCATGGTCGGAGACGTCAAACGCGCGATTGCCTGGATGAAGGCCAATGCTTCCCATTTTGGAGTGAACCCTGCAAAGATCGTTTTAGGGGGTGGTTCTGCGGGTGGACATCTAGCCCTTTTGGCAGGATACACGCCTCAACATCCTGAGTTAACACCGGATGACCTCAAAAGCGCTGATCTATCCGTGTGCGGCGTTATCTCCCACTACGGTCCTACAGACTTGCTGGCTGTATATCAACATACGAATCAATACCGATTGGTAGACCTGCCCCCGGTGCCCATTGGCACCCAACTCGATTCCAAAATGAGAACGCGTAATGCTGGCCGGTTGGATATCTTGTTGGGCGGCCATCCCGAGGACGCACCTGACATGTATCAATTAGCCTCACCCATCACCCATGTTCATCCTGGCTGCCCGCCCACGCTGCTCATTCAGGGGAACCACGACGTCGTTTGTCCCGTAGACGCCACCTATGCACTCCACACAAAACTGGTTGAAGCAGGTGTGCCGGCCATCAACGTTATTTTTCCAGCGACAGCCCATGGCTTTGACTTGCTATTTCCACAGGTAAACCCGGCAGCTCAGTCAGCACTGTACGATGTGGATCGATTTTTGGCACTATTGTTGAACAAAGATTGAAGACTATATCCGTGTTTGTGGGTTATGCTTTGACCGATGATACGGCCGTTTCCCAAACAACAAATTTTGGAGGTAATCATGATAATTTTAGCTTACGCACTCTCGGGTTTATCACTGCTAATGAGTGCCCTATTCCTTGTTAGACTCAAGGTTCGACTATTATTACTTTTATTTTTACCGTTGACCGCTGGCGCTTTATCGCCAATTTGGACGATCATAGGCCTGGTTGGCGCTGTTCTTGGGTGGGCATATGGCGCTCCCTTGGCCGCGTTCATGGGGATTGTCGGTGCTGTTCCGATGATTTTATATATCTGGGGATGCAGCCGGGATCACAAGGGTTTTGAAAAAGCCTTTGGCGCTGGCTGGTCGGACCAGATACCCCCTCAACAAGCCAAACAAATGGTCAAGAAGCGCTGGTCATTTTATTTGAAGATGAAAGCCTCTCCGGAGCCTATCTGGGAGCGCGATATCCCTTTCTGGACGATTCCCGGTACGGACCGGCAACTTCTGTGTGACATCTGGCGTCCGGCTGATGGCAAGACTACCGGCCTGGCATACATCTACCTGCACGGAAGCGCCTGGGCCATTGGGGATAAAGATCTTTACACAAGTACTTTCTTTCGCCACCTGGCAGCACAGGGACACACGGTGATGGACATAGCCTATCGTCTTATTCCTGAAGTCGATATCTACGACATGGTTGGGGACGCCAAACGTGCGGTTGCCTGGATGAAGGCCAATGCAGACCGTTATGGTGTGGACCCTGAAAAGATCGTTTTAGGGGGTGGCTCTGCAGGCGGACATGTTGCCTTGTTAGCCGGGTATACGCCTGAACATCCTGCGTTAACACCGGAGGACCTTAAAAGCGCCGATCTATCCGTATGCGGCATGGTCGCCTTCTACGCTCCCACAAACCTGGTGCCCGGATATGAATTATATGATGTAAAAAAACTATCAGTAGAAAATCCCCCAGTGTCCATTGGCACAAAAGCCGATCCCAAAAATCCAATGCTTTATGCCGGCCGGTTGGATATCTTGCTGGGTGGCAGTCCCGAGGAGGTACCTGACGTGTATCGATTGGCCAACCCATCTACCCATGTGCATTCTGGTTCCCCGCCCACGCTGCTCTTGCAAGGGGATAAAGACTCCCTTGTTCCCATAGAAGACACCCAGGTACATTACACAAAACTGGTTGAATCAGGTGTACCGGCCATCAACGTAGTTTTTCCGTGGACACAGCACGCCTTTGACCTGATGTTCTCGAAATTCTCCCCGCCGGCCCAGGCGGCGCTGTACGATGTGGATCGATTTCTGGCGCTAATGTTAAATAAAGGATGAACAAAATGACTCACGCATCTGCTTTCAAGACTCCCGAAGGGGAAGCCACGTTTCTCGCGGCGTATGAGGCCGTCATGAAGTTTTGGCCCGTTCCGTATGAAGAGAGCGAGATTCTAGGTCGGTTCGGGATGACGCATGTTGTCGTCAGTGGCCCGCAGGACGCCCCACCGTTGGTGCTCTTGCATGGGTTTATTTCTACGCTGACCATGTGGTCACCCAATGTCGCCGATTTCAGCAAGGAATACCGGGTGTATGCCATCGATGTGATGGGTCAACCAGGTAAGAGCATCCCCGACCCCGATGAACAGGTACGGAATGCGGCCGATTTCGTTGTCTGGTTGAGTGAAACGTTGGACGGGCTGAACCTTGACCGCATCTCTCTAGTGGGCATGTCCTATGGTGGGTGGCTGGCCCTCAACTTTGCCATGATCGCACCGGAGCGCGTTCGGAAGCTTGCACTTCTGTCTCCCGGGGCCAGTTTCCAGCCGCTTGTCAAACAGTTTTTTCTGCGTGGGATGCTGATGGGACTTTTCCCGACACGCCTCACAGTGAACTCATTTATGGGATGGATGGGATTCGAAGATATGCCCGGCGACACGGTTAGCCGACGCTTACTTGATTTGTTTTATCTCGGTATGAAGCATTTTCGACTTTCGCCCGAGCATTCGCGTATCATGGGTGTGTTCTCTGATGACGAACTGCGGGCGCTGCATGTGCCCGTGTTGCTGCTCATTGGCGAAAACGAAGTCATCTATGACCCAACAAAAGCATTGGCCCGGGCGCGGGCGTTTCTTCCGAATTTCGAAGGAGAGTTGGTGACGGGGGCCAATCACAATATGTGCGGCAGCCATTATCCAATCGTGGACGCACGCGTGCTCAACTTCCTGAAGAACAACTGAAAAAGTGATATAGAAATGCAAGGTCGGTAGAGATATATCAGAAAAAGGGACAAGTGAAATGACTAAACAAAAAGTTGGCCTGGCAGTGTTCTGGATAAGCGTGAGTTGGATGATTGCATGGGTGGTTATAGCAAAGGGGGTTTTTGGCCCGCTTACCCATTCTTTAACAACTGAAGAGATTAATCAGACAATTTGGGCGTTTACCGGACCTTTGAACATATTGTCTGGTGTTTCACCATTGTTAGGGGCGCTAGTCGCCGGGATTGGAATATCCCTATATGCGGGCGCAAAAGGATCGACAGTATGGAAGGTTGGAATAGGGTTATTTATTGGGTTGGTTTTAGCCTTGGCTGTAACGGCCGTTAATGTTTATTCCGCTCCAGTGTTTGGTATCGGGGGATCCTTAATCTTGCTGTCGTTCATAGGGATACTCTGGTTCTGGGCGAAAGAACGCATGGCTCTGAAGGATTCGCACGTAAGTGCTGTTGATTTTAGACTGGTTGGTTACGTGTTCATGCTCATGGCAGCGTGGATTTTATGCGGAAAAGCTGCTCAGGGTTTCGTAAAAGGCCTTGAGGGATTGCCTACAACAAGCATGATGAACATTTTGATACTTCTTGCTACAGGATGGGTATTCCTATTTCTGAGTCATTTCAAATCAAGCCAACCACAAGATTAAACTGGTCACAAGGCTTAATCACAAACACTCCCAGAGCGGGATTAGCCATCCGTCATATCTCTAAATAACAGTTTTTGAAAAGCATCATGATTACCCTAGCTTACATTCCCTCAGGTTTATCCCTTCTAAATAAAGTATCTTATTACCTGTAAAAGTAACACTATCTTTGCAGTTTTTGAAATCGGCAACAAATTAACACGAATTTACGCGAAAAAGACTTTTAATTCGTGGAAATTCGAGTGAATTCGCTGCCATATTTAGGCAAAACAGGAAAAGTGCAAACATAGTGAGTAAAACCATCCTCGAACATCATGTTTATTAAAATGCTCACTGTACGATGTGGACCGGTTTCTGGCACTATTGTTAAACACAAGAGAAACAAAAAATGAAGATGCAAATGATAGGGAGCACTCTATTTTGACTAAGAACCCGCTAAATACGCTTAAAGGGAAAAATACCATGGAAAACACAATAGTGAAAGGCACCGTTGCCCCCGGGTTTGAAGGGGTACGTAAAGCCTTTGAACAAAACCTCATCACCGGAAATGACACGGGAGCTGCCTGCGCGGCCTATTGGAAGGGAGAAAAAGTTGTGGACCTTTGGGGCGGGAAAAAAGCCCTGGGGTCTGAGGAACCTTGGGAAGAAAATACGGTCGTAATGATGTATTCTACGACCAAAGGCATGGCCGCGACAGCCATGGCTGTGGCGCACTCTCAGGGACTCTTTGAGTACGACAAACCTGTGTCAAAGTACTGGCCGGAGTTTGCCCAAAATGGCAAAGACGCTATCACGATTCGCCAACTGTTGGGTCATCAAGCAGGTTTATCAGCGATTAAGGAAGAACTGACACCGGAAATAATAGGGGATCTGGACACTCTATCTGATATTCTAGCCCGGCAAACTCCAGAATGGACCCCAGGTGATCATTCTGGTTACCATGCCATAAGCCTCGGGTGGTATGAGGGAGAACTGATACGAAGGGTAGATCCAAAGCATAGGAGAGGGTTTTAGTAAACATAAGATTGTAAACGTGAAGCGTAAAATATTTAGCGACCAGCGGTGAATATTAAACGAATGCCGCTGCCAAACATAAGATTTGATGCGTTTGACGTTGAATGTTCACCGTTTGACCCTTAATATCATACGCCAAACGCTCGCTAACATAAAATTGTTAGCGTTTGCCCACCCCGGGTCTGGCGGGGAGATCTCCTCCTGGTTTAGACTATTTTTACCCGAATAGACCTATTCCAAAAGGAGATTCCCATGTCGATTATATCTTTTTCTACCTGGTTCCACGCCCGCAGACAACCAACCCATTATCCACGAGTTCGCCAGCGCTCTCAGCCGCACAACCAGAACACCATCTACCCACCGGGACTGCCTCACGTTTTGTACACTCTGGAACGGCAGCTACCTCGTTTTGTGCGGCGCTCGCCGGCGGCGATGAAATACCACCAACTTTTGGCACCGTTGGCCTGGGAGCAAGTTCCCTGGCGACAATCGGGACCGCGCCCAGGACCGCAGCCGGC
>JBNKZT010000208.1:0-10573 GCA_050301775.1 Promineifilaceae bacterium (SeqCode) | reverse complement strand
CCACCCGGTTTTGCCATAGTTGTGGTGGGGGGATGGGGGCTGGGGATCGTTTTTGCCGCAGCTGCGGCACGCCGGTGAAGGGGAAATAATTGAAGATTGAAGATTTAAGTTTACACGCAATCTTAAATCTTTAATCATCAGTCAATACAACCTGAATGGCTTGTTCCGGCGATTGGTCGAGTAGTTGATATGCTTGGGCTGCCTGTCCAATGGGGAAGTGGTGGGTGATGAGGCGTTCTGGCTGGAGTTGGGCTAACATCTGCCAGGCCATTTGTAAGCGGCGCGATTTGGTCCAACGGCCGTTCCACTGCGGCGCAATATGACTCACCTGACTGCTGATGATTTGCATGTGGCCGCGATGAAAGTGACCGCCCAGGTTGAGATCGGCCCGCTTTTGGCCGTACCAGGAGCCGACGAGGATACGGCCGTTATACCCCGTGACTTCAATCGCCTGATCCAGCGCTGCCGGATTGCCCGATAATTCAAAGGTTAGATCGGCGCCCTTGTACGGCCGTTCCCCTTGCAGCGCGCTTTTTATCTCGGCCAACCCATCATCGGCCAACGGATCAACGGCCGCTGCTGCCCCCAATCGCACCGACCATTCCCGGCGCAGCGCATAGCGATCCATAGTCACCAGACTGGCCAGCGGTAGTTGAGCCAGCAGCGCCGTCGTTAGCAGTCCCACGATTCCCTGACCAAACACAGCTACCTGTTCGCCAATCATTGGTTGGCCATCCATCAGGAAGGAGACGGCCGTTTCCATGTTGGGCAGGAATACGGCCGTTTCCGGCGCTATTCCCGGCGGAACCGGCAGCAAATGCGCAGGATTGGCTATAAAATGAGATTCATGCGGGTTAAACGCAAAAACAAGCCGGTCTTCCCAATCGGCGGGCACACCGCTCCCCAGCGCAATCACACGGCCAACCGCCGCGTAGCCATACTTAAGCGGATATTGGAATTCGCCGCCCAGCGCGTCAATCGTCTCATCAACAGCCATCCCCATTGGCATTTGACCGCGATACAGCAGCATCTCCGTCCCCGGACTAATAGCCGAGGCCACCGTTTGCACCAGCACCTGTCCCGTTCCCGGCTGCTCTAATTTTGATTCGCGAATTTCGACTGTGTACGGCTCTACAAAAAACAACGAGACTGCCCGGCTCATCCTATTTCTGCCTTCTGCCCTCTGATGTTGGCCTTCTCTTCCGCCCACATCACGTCGCCGGAAAGCACCAGGTCCTCTCCCATTTGTTCATAACGAGGATTGTGCAGGCGCGGGAAACCAGTTCCGGCCGGTTGAACCAGGCTGCCGACGGCGTTCAGGCCACCCACCAACACAGGAGCAATGGTCACGACAATGCGGTCGGCTAACTGCGCGGCCAGAAAGCTGGTGATAATTGACGCGCCCCCTTCGACCATGAGCCGCTCAATGCCACGCTGGCGCAGTTGGGCTAACAGGGCGGGCAAATCGATCTGGCCCTGGCTGTTCGGCGGAACGGCCAGGACCTGAGCGCCGGCCGCTTCCAATTGTTCGCGCCGTGCGGCATCGATGGGAGCTGTGGCGGCAATCCAGGGCGGGCGGGGGTTGTTGAGCATTTTGGCGTCCAGCGGGAAGCGTAGTTGGCTGTCGAGGATGATGGGTTGGGGGTTACGGCCGTTTACCAACCGCACCGTCAATCCAGGGTCATCGGCCAGCACTGTGCCAATGCCCACCAGGATGGCGTCGTGGTCGGCACGCAGTTGATGGGTCATGGCCAGCGCTTCCGGCCCGCTGAGGGCCATTGGCTGGCCGCGCCGTGCGGTGATAGAGCCGTCCAGGCTTTGGGCATAGCTGAGCGTGATGGATGGCCGCAGACCTTCCTTGATTGCCTGCGTTGTGCTTAAAACGGGATGGCCATCGCCATTGGCCCAACCGTTCAAATCCAGCAAATGACGCATGCGTTGTACTTTTGTTACCAGATACTCGGCGTTATCGGCCGTGATTTTTGGTTGCAGCGGAATACGCTCGGTGACTTTGATGCCCAGGGCCTGCAAGCTTTCGATTTTCGTTGGATTGTTGGTGATGAGCCGCAGTGATTTGACAGCCAGCGATTGTAGGATCAGGGATGCGGCCGTGTAATCACGCTCGTCGGCCTGGTGACCCAACATCAAGTTGGCTTCGACGGTATCGTAGCCTTCATCCTGCAGATTGTAGGCCCGCAGTTTGCTCAACAACCCAATGCCCCGCCCTTCCTGACGCAAATAAACGATGATACCGCGCCCTTCATCGGCGATGAGCTGCATGGCTCGATTTAACTGTTCGCCGCAGTCGCAGCGCCGCGACCCCAGCACGTCGCCGGTAAAACATTCGGAATGTACCCGGACCAGGACTTGTTCTTGTTCGGCCACGTCCCCCATGACCAGCGCCAGATGTTCTTTGCCGTCATGGTTGTTTTCAAACAGGCACAATTCAAATTGGCCCACATCCGTTGGTATACGAGCACACGTTAACCGTTCCATATGATTTTGTCTCATGCGTTTTAATCCCTGCTTCTTTCAAACTTTGGTTGCCCTGAAATGAGGTTAATTAAAATAATGGGCTGGGAAATCATTTTTGGCAAGAAAACTTATATAACATTAACTGGTAATTGGGCCGATAAATTGTTTATACTGACATAGAATGGGTTGAGTTTTTTAGACGGTAAAGCTGGAGTGTGTATGATGAATCAGGATTGTGACTTTTACATTTGCCCAACTTGTTTTAACGTTAGTGAAGAGCCGACGACTTGTCATGACCAGGCTATGATCCATTGTCGAAATCTCCAACCAGGCGATCCTCTCCTCAAGCCGTTGTTTGATGACGAAGGCGATCTCAAAAACAGAGCGCCGCGCTGGTTTGCAGAACAATTGAAAGTGATGCAGTAAACCATCAAGTGTTCACGGCCGTATCCGAAAATGTAACGACTATGCCATCCTCCCGGAGGCCCACAATTCAACCTCCAGGAGGGTTAACGGTTATCCGAAAACGCATGTAATCCAGTGGTGGTGTGGGAACACCCAATTGGAACAGGATGGGTGTTATTTGGCTGCGATGCTCAGTGGCATGATTGATGACATGCTGCAAAATATCGGCCAGCTTGAGCGAGAAACGGTCGCCCCGTGTATTTTGGTAAGCAACGATGCGGTTCATCTCAGTATCGGTTAATCCGCGCAGGAAGTTGGCCCAATCATCACGCACGGTGGCCCAATGCTGCTGCACGGCCGTAACATCATCATACGCATCGGGGTCAAACATGGACGTCGGACTTTGTCCCAGACAGCGGGAAAGCCAGATGGATTCGGCAGCCAGTCCGTGCACCAGTAATTCATGCAGGCTCGTTTGGTCGAATAACGGCCGTTTCGCCTTGTACATCGCATCATCCAACTTCACAACACTGGCCAGAACATGATTCCAGGCCCACACATTGTAATCAAACAAAGTACGCATCTGATCGGCTAACATCTCATTCTCCTTGTAAATCGAATTGCTAATTCGATACGCGATTTACCAAATCGCGCTACGGGTTTAAACCGGTGACGATGGACAAATATCACTTAAGGTACAGTGTTGACAATCAGGACGCCGCGCATCACAAACGCGACGCCCGTGGAAAATAAGCAGATGTGAAATTTCAATCCAGCTTTCCGGGGGAATAATAGCCATTAATTCCCGCTCTACTTTTTGCGGTTCGGCTGCCTCAGCTAACCCCAGCCGTTTAGCCAGCCGTTTGACGTGCGTATCGACCGTGATCCCGTCGGCAATGCCGTAAATTTCGCCCAAAACCACATTAGCCGTCTTGCGGGCTACGCCGTTGAGTTTCAGCAAATCAGTCATGTTATCGGGCACTTGTCCGCCATACTCATGGACGATGGCCTGGGCAGCTCCTTGAATGAAACGTGCTTTCTGCCGGAAAAACCCGGTGGAATGAATTGCTTTTTCCAATTCTGCCCGGTCGGCAGCTGCAAAATCGGCGACTGTCGGGTACCGGCTAAACAAGACTGGCGTGACTTCATTAACCCGTTTGTCGGTGCATTGGGCCGATAAAATAGTAGCCACTAAAAGTTGAACTGGTGTTTCGTAATCCAGTTCGCAATGGGCATCAGGATGCGCTGCCCGTAATCGGTTGATGATTTTGTCAACTTGCTGAGGAGTAGGTGTGATGTGCATAAAAACAGCCTCTCATCTTTCTGGTTTTGGGTTGGTACCATTCTACCACGCCACTTGTACCATAGACTTTCTGACGAAAAATCTTAGAATACCTTATATACAAATTTATTATTATTAATGGTAATTTCAGACTATGTCCCTTCCAATTTACTACATGAACTCACTCATTTTGTTGCTAGGAACGGCCGTTTTCACTACTCTGTTCTGGTGGTATCAACGCCAACAACAACTCTCCCCAAAAACAAGGTCTATTATGGTGCAAAACGGCCGTTCCTACCATCATCTATCATCCTTTGATAACAACCGCTATTTAATGTCCCCGGTAACCCGTGACGCCGTTGTTAACAGCATGAATGACGGAATGATCGTTCTTGATCCCCATAACCGTATCATCGACATGAACCCATCGGCACGCCGCATCATGCGCAAATCAATGGTAGATTTGGTCGGTAAAGATATCGATCAGGCGTTGCCGGCCTTGTCGCGCCACATCAATGAAGCCATGGTCAAGCCGTTGGACATTGCCCTGGACCATAATGATGTCAACCGTTTCTACGAACTTTCCATTGCCCCATTTTTTGACGGAGTGGAGGAGCGGCGCGGTAATTTGCTGATATTGCGCGATATTACCGAACGTAAACAGCGGGAAACCTTGCGCGAAGATTTGACCCGTACGATGGTGCATGACCTACGCGACCCCATTAGCAACTCTTTGTTTGCGCTGGAAATGCTCAAAACAACGCTGGCCGAAAATCTTGTCTCCGAAACCCAACAGTTATTGGATTTGACGTTTGCCAGCACGGCCAAAACGCTGCAACTGGTAGATAAAATCCTGGAAATCGGACGCCTGGAAAGCGGCGAACTGCCACTTGTTTTAACCTCTTTCCCATTGAATGAGATGGTTGACCGCGTTTTGACGGCCCAAATGCCGCGGGCCGTTAACAAGCATCTTCGTCTGATTAATGAAGTGCCCGATTCGCTGCTGCCTGTTTGGGCGGATGCGGAATTGATTGAACGTGTTCTCAAAAATCTGGTAGACAACAGTATTAAATTTACGCCGAGTGGCGGGGAGATTCGGGTAACGGCCGTTGCCCCACCCAACAATCAAACCAACGAACCCGGCCTCCTCGTCTCTGTTATCGACAATGGTCCCGGCGTTCCACCGGCTGCCCAGCCTCAAATTTTCGAGCAGTTTGTCACGGGCAACCACATTGAGAGCGGCAGCGGTTTAGGCCTGGCCTTTTGTAAAATGGCCCTGGCCGCACACGGCCAGACCATCTGGCTAAACAGCGAACCCGGACAAGGGACAACCTTTACCTTTTCCCTAACCGTTTCCCCGCCAGAATCCTGATCCTCTTTTCTGGCATAGCTGCCATTCCCCATTCTCATAAAAACTTGTTCTCATTAAGAAACACCTCCATTCCCCTGCTGACATTTTGATTTTTTTGCCAAAAAGTCTACCATTAGCGTAAGATAGGAAATTTATAGAAAGTTTAGAATCGAAAAGCACTTTGATTCTTTATAGTTTCCTCAAGCAAAAGTTTGCCCAAAAGTAATACTTTTGCCCAAAAGCGGGAGAATTTTCATAAGAGACAACATGTGGCCCAGCCGCACCAACGACGCAGATTTTTAGCTTTCTTATCAGCGCCATCTGCGTTAATCTGCGTCCTATTTACATTGGAGACCATACAGACCAGACTTTCCCGTTTTTGCCCAATGCTTGCCTAAAGGAAATATTGTTATATGAACCTTGATTTTGGACGAGAAGTTTGCGGCAATCTGGCAAACGCCGAAAAAAGAGAATGGTTGGTAACAAATGGCATTGGTGGCTACGCTTCCGGCACCATTGCCGGCATGTTGACCCGTCGGTATCATGGCTTATTGATGGCTGCCTTAAAACCCCCGTTGGGCCGTACTTTGCTGCTGGCCAAAATTGATGAAACAGTCGAATACGACGGCATCTATCCCAACAGCGGTAAATTTTACCCGCTCCATACCAACTGGTGGGTTAGCGGTAATGTGGATCCAAACGGTTATCATCATCTGAACCGTTTTCATCTGGAAGGAACAACACCCGTCTGGACCTACGGCGTCGCCAATGCGCTGCTGGAAAAACGCATCTGGATGCAGCCGGGAGCCAACACCACCTACATTCAATACCGGCTGGTGCGGGCTACCGGGGCGCTAACGCTGGAAGCCCGTACCTTTGTCAATTACCGCGACTATCATCAAACAACAATCGAGAATGATTGGGAGCCGGATATTACACCAGTTGAGAACGGTCTGCGTTTGCAAATGTTTGATGAAGCCGTTCCGTTTTATTTATTGAGCGATAAAGCTGCAATTCATCCGCAGTTTGATTGGTACGAAGATTTCTTTTTGAGCGTTGAGGAGTATCGCGGGCAGAATGATGTGGAAGAAGACCATATTTACGCCGCGCAAATCCGTTACACTTTGCAGCCGGGGGAATCCCTGACGCTGGTGGCCAGTACAGAAGCCAATCCTAACCTGGATGGCGTCACGGCGTTTGCGGTACGGCGGGCTTATGAACAATCGCTGCTGGACCAGGCAGGTGATTTTGCCGCAACAGCCCCGGAACCGATCCGGCAGTTGGTTTTGGCTGCGGACCAGTTTGTGGTGAAACGGCCGACAGCAAGGGATCCTAACGGCCGTTCCCTCATTGCCGGTTATCATTGGTTCAGCGACTGGGGCCGCGATACGATGATTGCCCTGCCTGGATTAACCTTGACCACCGGACGGCCCACCATCGCCGCCAGCATTTTGCGCACTTACGCCCAATTTGTAGACATGGGTATGATCCCCAACCGATTCCCCGATGCCGGCGAAAAACCAGAATACAACACCGTCGATGCCACACTCTGGTATTTTGAAGCCATTCGTGCCTACTATGCAGCAACCGGCGACCAAAAACTTCTGCGCGAACTATTTCCAGTACTCAAAGATATCCTCAAATGGTACGAACGCGGCACCCGATATAACATCCAGATGGACAAGGCCGACGCCTTGATTAATGCCGGTGAAGCGGGTGTACAGTTGACCTGGATGGACGCCAAAATAGGCGATTGGGTTGTCACGGATCGCATCGGTAAGCCGGTGGAGATTAACGCCCTCTGGTACAACGCCTTGCGCACGATGGCTGAGTTTGCGCGTCAGTTAAGTGAGCCATCTGGCCAATACGATGCTTTGGCCGACCGGGTTCGGGTGGGTTTCGGTCGATTCTGGAATCATCAAATGGGGTATTGCTACGACATCCTCGATGGGCCAGACGGCAATGATCTCAGCCTGCGGCCTAATCAACTGTTAGCCATTTCCCTGCATCACAGCCCGCTTACCCCGGCGCAGCAGCGATCGGCCGTTGATGCGTGTGCCCGCCACCTGTTGACCGCTCATGGTTTGCGCAGCCTTTCCTCCGACGATGCCGCTTACATCGGCCATTATGGCGGCGACCAACTGGAGCGAGACAGTGCGTATCATCAAGGGACTGTTTGGGGGTGGCTGATTGGTCCCTTTGTGAGCGCCCACCTTCGTGTGTATAACGACCCGGCGCAGGCCCGTTCCTACCTGTATCCCTTACTGCATCACCTGGCCGACCACGGTGTGGGCAGCCTCAGCGAAATCTTTGACGGCGATCCCCCCTTTACGCCGCGTGGCTGTATTGCCCAGGCCTGGAGTGTGGCTGAATTCTTGCGCGCCTGGCAGGAAACGCTCCAGTGACCGTAAAAACGTAATAAATCGGACGCTGTCAGCGTCATACAATTATAAAAGTTCACGAGTAAAACCCGCAGATTATGACCATTTATCTGCGGGTTTTTTATGGAGGTTAGATTATGCAATTAGCGATGATTGGTTTAGGCAAAATGGGAGCCAACATGGCCCGTCGTTTGATTCGGGGCGAGCATGAAATCGTTGGCTACAATCTGGAAAGAGAAACGACCGATGCATTGGCGGCTGAAATTGGGCTGTCCCCAGCTTATTCGCTGGCAGAAGCGGTACAAAAGCTAGATCAACCGCGCACGGCCTGGGTGATGGTTCCCGCCGGAAAAGCAACGGAAAGCGTCGTTAATGAACTGGCCGGGTTGATGTCGCCGGGTGATCTCATTGTCGATGGGGGTAATAGCAATTACAAAGATACGATGCGGCGGGCTGAGGCGCTGACAACTCAAGGTATACATTTTGTGGATGTCGGTACCAGCGGCGGCGTTTGGGGATTGGCCGAAGGGTACAGTATGATGGTCGGTGGCAGTTTGGAAGGTGTGGCCCAATTGCAGCCGGCCCTGGAAACGTTGGCGCCGGGTACCGAGCAGGGATGGGGGCGTGTCGGTCCCAACGGTTCTGGTCATTTTACTAAAATGATCCACAATGGCATTGAATATGGTCTGATGCAAGCTTATGCTGAAGGGTTTGAAATCATGCGGGCCAAAGCGGCGTTTGGCCTGGATTTGCATCAGATCGCTGAAATCTGGCGTTTTGGTAGTGTGGTGCGTTCCTGGTTGTTGGATTTAACGGCCGTTGCCCTGGCCAATGACCAGAATTTGAGTGACATCAAGGGGTATGTTTCAGATAGCGGCGAAGGGCGCTGGACGGTGTTTGAAGCGATTGATCTGGATGTACCGGCGCCGGTCATCACCCAATCATTGATGGCCCGTTTTGGCAGCCGAATGGACGAAAGTTATGCGGCTAAATTACTGGCGGCGATGCGCAATCAGTTTGGTGGACATCCTGTCAAAAAGGCATCTGAGTAAAGTAATCAACCCTCATCTTAAGCTGGATAAACCAGAAAAGATTCTGACTCGAATTTCACGAATGAAGAAAAAATTAATGTAATTCGTGAAATTCGTGTCGAAAATTTCTTGTATACCGTGCAAAAATCTTAATGATACGGTACTAAATGTGTTGTAACGGCCGTTACCCTCATTTCGACTGCGCTAGTTTGGTTTTGGCTATGACGAGAATGTGTCGTTGGATTAAAATAGCGTCTCAATAAAAAGCGAGGTGTTGTGAGCATGAATATTGACGATCTGAAACGACAGGCAGCCGAGCAGGCAGTTGCGTTTGTAAAACCAGGGATGGTGGTTGGCTTGGGGACGGGTAGTACGGCCGTTTATGCAGTCAACGCCATTGGTCAACGATTACAGGATGGCGATCTTTACGACATCGTTGCCATCCCCACTTCTGAAGCCACCGCCCGCAATGCTCAAAAATGGGGCATTCCCCTGACCACATTTGATGATCATCCGGCGATTGACGTAACCATTGACGGCGCTGACGAAGTGGCCCCTAATCTGGACGTGATGAAAGGGTTAGGTGGGGCGCTGCTGCGGGAAAAAATCGTGGCCATCGTTTCCAAACAACTCATTATTGTGGCCGATGACAGCAAGCATGTAGATCGGCTGGCGACAAAAGCGCCGATTCCTATTGAAGTGATCCCATTTGCCCGTCGGCCGGTGACAGCTTTTCTGGGATTGTTAGGCGGGCGGCCGGTTTTCCGCCAGCGGGATGGGCAACCCTATTTGACCGATGAAAAAAACATCATTATTGACTGCTTTTTTGATGGCGGCCTGGATGATGCCGCGAAGATGGCCCAGATATTGATCAATCAGCCGGGGATTGTGGAGCATGGCCTGTTTTTAGGACTGGTAACGCAGGCTATTTTTGCCGGACGGGATGGAATTGAGATTGTGGAACGTGGGTGAGACAAAGGTTCAGAGACGTACCGGCGCAGGCATGGGGCGGTTTCCCGCTGTCATTGGGCTGCTCCTCTTTTTTGCTTTGGCGGTGGCTACGGCCGTTGCCAGTTCCCCCACCGTTGACGAATCCGTCCACATCTTTCGGGGACAGGCGCTGTGGCAGACAGGTGAACTGCGCTTTCAGGCCAAGCATATGCCGCTGACCCATTGGCTCAACGGCGCTTTGCTTTTTACCGAACCGACGCTGCCGGATGTCACAACATTGCCATCCTGGACAAAAAATGATCGCCCCACGCTGGCCCAAGAGTTCTTGTGGGCGTACAAGCCAGCGCCTGATACTGACCGCATCTTTTTACTGGCCCGGCTGCCGATTATTTGGCTGGGCCTGCTGCTGGGTGCTGTTTTGGCCCGGTGGGGACGGTCATTGGCCGGGCCAATAGGCCAGTCGATGCTGGTCTTGCTCTTTGCCTTTTCACCTAATTTGTTGGCTAATTTTTCTTTGGCAACGACGGATGGACCGCTGACGGCGACGTATGTGATAGCGGTGTTTGCCTGGTATTGGTATGTGAAACGGCCGTCCCCCGGACGCTGGCTGTTCGCTGGTGCAATGTTGGGACTGGCGTTGGGGAGTAAGTTAACGGCCGTTCTCCTTCTGCCCATCCTCTTCCTGCTCAGTTACAGC
>JBNKZT010000207.1:0-10678 GCA_050301775.1 Promineifilaceae bacterium (SeqCode) | reverse complement strand
TCTCAAGCACTAGAGAGCCGCCTGAAGCAAATTCGCTGTTGATGGCCACTTCCACAGTGAGTTCGTGGCGATCAGGGTCAACCGCAACTTTGTAATGCATAGCAATCCTTTAAGTTGATTCTAGTTTGAAGGATGGTTTTTTCGCGTCTATTATGGTTGGATGATTCCTACATATCAGGGTTGAATGACGATGCTAGATACTTCTTGCCAGATGGAAAAAGGGGCGATTATTCGCGGCGCAAGGTTTTTCTAAATTGCAAAAGCTTTAATATCGAAACCGTAATAAGAAGGAAGTGAATTATATGATAATAATCATAATAAAGAGTAAAACGATCCGGGTATAAAGTCAATATTGTGAATATTTGTACTATGTTCCCAAAATATATTTGAACTCAACGCTATTGGAACTTATCGGTAACGGCCGTTTACCCAAACGAGAGAAGGACCTGGGAATCCTGATACTACACCACCAACACATTATTCTTGAACGCAAACAGATGGCGTACACTTTAGAATTCACGAACGAAACATATTCGACAATTTATGAATAGGCTCAATATGTGTTTCAAGGTGTTGAAAGCAACAGTCCCAATAAGGATGGCAATAATGCCTTACCGCGTTGGCGGATGTTATGCACAAACTCAAAAAAGCCGAGATAGAGTGGTAATTTCGCTTGCGAAATACCACGATGTGGTCTGACCATGACCTTAACAATGACCAGATGCCTTCCATCGTGTTTACATGCACTTCATGGAAGCCATCACCGTCGTCATCACGAGCATATTCTCCTTGAGAATGGTTGACTGTTTTGTGCGCATACCCCCATTCTTTCAGACGGGCATAAATGTTGTACTCGTCGGTGAATATCAATGCTCCCTTGGCAACGGCAGCCTCAATCACAGGTTTGATTGTTTTCTGTTGCACATTGGACAGCATACGTATAATCACCTGACCGCTACGTTGAACCATGCCAAAAATCGGCGGCTTTTCGCTGGCGGCTGTGCCGCGGCCACGTTTCCCTTTCAAACGTCTCCGTCGCCCTTCACGATTACATTTCTTGACCATCTTTGGCTGACCTTTGTGACCGGCTACAATGTATACTTCATCGAATTCAACCTCATCGTCGAGGACAATAGGCTTTTTTTTTGCTACGATGCCCTCCCGTAACTGGATGGTCATTGCCTGGACATCATCTTTGTTGAGATTTAACTCAGCTGCGATTTGCTGATTAGATAGATTGAGACCCATGAAATAGAGGCAAATAATCCATACTTTAAGCGGTTGATGGTGTCCTTCGAAGACGGTGTTGGTCAAATCGTCAAAATTCGTGCAGCAATCTTGACAATAGTAGCGTTGCCGATGTTTCTGTGTGTTGTGAAAACCTCGCTTGTTAACCAATGCGCTGTCACAATGTGGGCAACTCACTCGTTCTGGCCAACGCATTTGTCTAACTGTTTCATAGCATTTGGCATCATCTATCAGGTTTTGTATGCTCAACATGGTCAACTCCAATCCATCGTTTTTTCGCACCAAGACTATATTTTTCTGTCTGGTTCGTCAAAAAACGATCTCCTTGAAATCCATATTGAGCCTAACACGTTTTTTGGTACAGCCTGGGAATTCATTCCCAGGCAAAAGCGACAAAATGAGAATTGCTGTCATGGCCTGCAAGAATTTGGCAGGTTGTGATTGCCGCTGTCACCGGTACTGGCAATATGCGTTATTCAAGGGGGCCGTAAGATCAACGGTAGGTAAATGTAAATATCGTATGGGCATGCCAGGGGGGTGCTGACGGCCGTATTGCTGTAATTGGAGTAAAGGATATCGCTGCTGCGATAGGCGCGGACGCGATAGTGATAGTGCATTCCGCAGAGAGGAGGCGTATCGCTGAAATGGGTGGTGTTTGCCGCTGTCGTGCCAACTTCGATCCACGATGTGTTGCCGTCTGGGGAACGTTCGATATGGTAAGATGTTTCGTCATAGGCATTGTCTTGCCATGTCAATTCGATTTCTGTTTGGGAAACGGCCGTTACCGTCAAGTTTGTGGGACCGACTGGCCAGGCAGTCGTTTCCAGACCGCTGCCCCGGTTGAGCCACAGGCGATTCTCCCGGCCGATAGCATTCGCCACCAGGGCATCTACATCCCCATCCCCATCGACATCCCCCAACGCCACCGCCGCCGCACTTTCAGTCGCAAATCCGGGGTCGCTTAACGTCAGATTTGCATGACCATCGTTGAGCCAGACCGTGTTTCCGCCATGATACCCGGCGACAAACAGATCGAGTACGCCATCTGCATGTAAATCTCCCAGCGCTGTGCCGTAGCTGGATTGGCTGCCCAGCAATTGTCCACTGTCTATAAAAGCAGCCGCGCCATCATTCAGCCACAGACGGTCCGGTTGGCCATCGGCCCATTCCGACCCCCCATTGGCCACAAAAGCATCCAGATCGCCGTCTTCGTCCAGGTCGCCCAGAACAACGTCCTGGCTGATGGACGCGCCAAGTCTTTGTCCACTATCTGTGAAGTGGCTGTGCCCATCATTTAGCCACACATTATTAGCGCCGCTGCGGCCGCGCTCCGGGTTGCCGTTGGCCACAAAAGCATCCAGATCACCGTCTCCGTCCAGGTCTCCCAAGGCGACGTTCTGACTGACGGAATCGCCCAGTGATTGCCCGCTGCTGCTGAATAGGCCAGATCCATTATTGATCCAGACTGAGTTGGGTTCGCCACCGCCGTAGCTGGGGTCTCCATTGGCAACGAAGGCATCCAGATCGCCGTCTCCGTCCAGGTCGCCCAGGGCCACACCCCGGCTTACTTCATTCCCCAGGCTCTGGCCACTGTCAGTGAATGTACCGTGGCCGTTGTTTAACCACACTTTGTTCGGCTGCGGATCCCACACGTCACCATTGGCCACAAAGGCATCCAGATCGCCGTCCTTGTCCAGGTCGCCCAGCGCGACTGCCTGGGTGAAGGAACCACCCAGCCGCTGTCCGTTGTCAACGAATTCGCCCTGTCCATCATTCAGCCAGACCGTGTTTGCCGGGTTATCGTAATAAGTGGTATTGCCCACGAAGGCATCCAAATCGCCGTCCCCATCCAGATCGCCCAGCGCCACGTCATAGCTTGTCTGTACCGCAAACGGCAGCACGCGGCTGTCGGCAAAGATCGGTGGCATTTGCCAGGCAAAGGGGAGTGTTAGCAAAGTTTCCTCTGATTGAATCTGAATTTTGCCTTCATTGCGATCCAGGTCAGGCGGAATGCGGAACGGCACCAGCGTTAAGGTGAGGGCAACCGCTGTTCCTTGTCCCGGGGCCAGGGTTAGCTGCTCGCTGCTGAGGGCGGCGGTGACCAAGGATGTTTCATTTTCCAGTAATGGGCCGGTGACGGAGAAGGTATAGTTTTTGGATGTCGTGGCGGTATTTGTGATCCAAAAGGTACGGGTGACGCTCCACTGCGGCTGGTTGACCGTGACCATGCCCAATCCCAGTGTGCCGGGTGTGACAACGGCCGTTTCCTGAACGGCTTTGTCCACCTGTACCCGACCCGCTCCCTGGGTATGTATGTTTGCGCCCAGATCAACGGCCGTATTCATCAAGTTCGCCCGCACCATCTCCGCTGCCCAGTTTGGGTGAGCCTGCCAGACCAGGGCCGCAGCACCGGCCACGTGTGGGGTGGCCATGCTCGTACCATTGGCAGAGGCGTAACCGCCGCTTAACCAAGTAGAAACGATGTCATCCCCGGGTGCAACAATGTCCGGCTTGATCAGATCAGGATAACCGGGCAGCGGTCCCCGCGAACTAAAGGAGGCGATCTGGTCGGTTTTGTCGCTTGCCCCAACCGAGAAGGCATGGGGGTTCAGGCCGGGCGAATCAAGCGTGCTGTAGTCAGGCCCATTGTTCCCGGCAGCAACCACCACCAAAATACCTTGTGCCGCCGCCGCTTCGACTGCCAGCGACCAGGGATCGCCCGGCGTGCCGGGATAGCCCAAGCTCATACTGATAATATCCACTGCGTCTGCGGTGACCGGGTCTTGATCCGGGTCGGCCGCACGCTCTATACCGGCAATGATGCCGGAAATCGTACCCAGGCCATTTGCATCCAACACCTTGTAAGCGAGCAGGCTGGCTCCCGGTGCCACACCGGTCATTGTCCCGTCGGCGGCAATCACTCCGGCGCAATGTGTGCCGTGCCCGTTGTCGTCTAGAGGATCGGCGTCGTTGTTTTTCAGATCGTAGCCGTCCACAACTTTGCAGCCGGTGCCAAAACAGCCGCCAAGATCAGGATGCGTGTAGTCGATGCCCGTATCGATGATGGCCACGCGTATTCCCTGACCGGTGATTGGCCGCTGCCGGCTGTCTGTTAGCTGCCAGACTTGATCCGCGCCTATCAACGGTACGCTGTCGTTCAGGTTGAGATGCACAACGCTGTCTGGAAAAATGCCGCGTACACCGGGTAGTTCTGCAAGCTGGTTGATGTCGCTGCTGTTGAGGGTGATGGACATGCCATTGAGGAGATAGGTGAAATCGTAGTTAAGCTGGGCATTGATGCCCAACTGGTGCAGGTTCTGTAGGAATTGTTGGTGCGCTGTGGCCAGGGAACGGCCGTACCGGCGCAGGTCGCCCTGCTGTGCCGGCGATAATTCGGATAAACCGGCACGCATCTCTATTTTTTGACGCGCAACAGGTAAGGCGTTAAAGAGGACGACCACGCCGGAAGATGCTGCAGGCGGTTCTGCTTTGGAAACGGCCGTGTTTGCCTGAATGGGATAGCTCCCGGGAAGCATAAGTCCGATCATCAAGCAAAACAGCACCCCAAACCCTGTCAGACGCTGATAGAGACACAAGGTTAAGCCCACGTTACCCCTCTCACCAAACTCAGGTAGCTCGATTAATGACCACCGCAGCCGGTATCATCGGAACCGTCATCATGACCATCACAACCACCATCATCGTGGCCGCCACTGCCACCGCTGGAACCGCCATCGTCATGGCCGCCACAACTGTCGCCATGGCTGCCACCGTTATCGGAGTAATCCCAACTGGTGACAACATTGCTGTGTGGATCGATTCCGGGCGAGACTAAACGGCCGTTATGATTCTCGTTGCCACTTCCACCAAACCAATAAAACTCCTGAACGGCCGTTCGCTTCAATAAATAGCCGTCATACAGCACACTGCTCACTCCGTCATCCAGAGTTAAGCCACAAGGCTTCATCGGACTGCCCACCCAATGAAAATGGTTGAAGCCAGGCATCTGTGGGAGCATAGCGGGGTCTACCTTCCACTTGCGCGGGCTTTTTTGCACAAGCGTCGCCTGCATGGGGACTCCTTGCACAATCCAACCGACCCGACAATCAAGACTGGGATCTGTGCAATCTGCACGTATGGCAACCGGAACCCCGTCAATTTCTTCTCCGGTAAACCGGATATAAATTTGCCCCACTAGACGGCCGTTGGGTTGCAGCATGGTCTGCTGGTGATTATCGATCAGGTTACCAAACATGAAGTTGAAAGGCATCGCGTGATCACGCCACGGGTTCCCGGTTTCTGGCTGATCAGCCTGGACGACATTAACCATCACCAGCAATACTGCCAAAGTAGTGAGTAAGGTTGCGAAATTTTTAGTCATCATAAACCTCTTTTCTCAAAATGCTGTCCATCCTATGACAAAACACAGGATGGGGATGAACATCTCAATCCCCGTGAATTTTGCATTTCACCTGCCGTTGCACTGCCGTCCGGAAAAGCCCAGAGCGAAGTTGCAGATGCTCAAGTTTCGAAAATCACTTTTGAGTTGATAGATTGGTCCAATCTCCAAGATTGGACCAATCCCGCCAAGTTAAAACAAATCAACCTTATGGATAAAGAACCTCCGGTACCGAATAGTTGTGGATGTACTCCAGAACTTGCAAGGCATCATCTGCTGCCTGGGCAAAACCACGCACATTACCATCGAATCCATAGACCAGCGGGTTGCCGTATTCGTCTGTCACCGTCGTGTACGATTCCACCATATTCATGAAATGCACGGCGTTGATGGTTGGATCAGACTCGTATCCGAGGATATCCATGCACTGGGTCACGAAATGATTTGGAACTTCCATACCACTTCCATCTAGTTCTGGCTGCAGTACCCAGACCCACCCTGTTGCACAATCCCCGCTGCTGCGACCGGCAAATACGTTTCTGTCATACGTATAAGCGGTAAAATCGAAGTAGGTCTTTCCTTCGGCCTCACCTGGCAGCGTACCTCTCTGATTGATGCCATAGACGGAGTTGATGTAGACGACTTTGTCCAGCGTGATACTGCCGGTTTTATCTGCCGCCGCTGCTAACAGCGATGCGGCCAGCAGCATTTGTTCATTGGTCAGGTCCAGATTTGTACGAGTTTCATCTCCAAGCGTCTGATAGGCGACTGGGAGCAGGGAAATTGCTGCATCGGAAAGAACGGGTCGGAGTTCGGTTGAAGGACCATCACCCGGCGGTGGTCCCTTACCATCAGGGGGACCACTACCCCGTGTTGAAGGCTCGCCATCCAAAGTGATCCAGTGCCCATCTTTCATCATCTTGGTATACAGAGCCAGGTTCTCTAAAGGCGAGTCGATGGTTTTGACTGTTCCATCTGCAAAGGTCAGTAACAAGCGGCCGACGGGATCGATTCCTATCTCAATTGCAGCATTCATTGCCTTGATTGCTTCATCAAATGAATGATCCAGAACCTCGTCAGGTGCTCTACCCAGGTTGAGACGGCCGAAATCAACAGCTTGTACCCAGGTTGTCATCGTTTCAGTCAGTTCACATTCGACCAGATCACCCTCGCTGTCGACATAGGTCCACAGCAAAAATGGTTCATTGATAACGGCCGTTATGCCGGATGTAGGATCCGTTGCAGAAACAGCGCTAATAGGCTGTATACAACCATTGCTGTCCAACATTGGCACACCATACACATCCCGCAAAATCACATACAGATCACCATACAATTCACCGGTGTCAGGAATTTCTCCTCCGCCACCCCCGCCACGACCATTTCCAGCCATCACAGGTATGACCAGCACAAGAATTAACCCCAACACGACTATCCATTTGTACAACTTCATTATGTATTTCTCCTTTCGGTCAACTGGGAGCTATCCTCACCCAAAGATCGAGTTTCCTAAAAGCAATACTATTTGGGGTTCGACTAGAGATTATCGGAGTGCGATCCCCTTGATCGGTCAATTAATACAATGCACCATTACATGTCTGTATTCTCTTTATTCAGCCGTGCATACCCTCCTTTTCAGATACGAAGAACTGCACTTACTTCATCCTGGAACAGTTGAGACAGTTCTTCTATCGACTTTGTAAACCGTTGATAGCTGTTTATCACGATGACCCGGCTGAATTCCAAATCAAGACCAAAAAGCGGCATTCCGGGATGCTCGCTTAATAGTGATAAAATGGATTGGGACCACGCTGTACCTAACTCAAAAACGATCAAATCAGGCTCTGTACTTTTTAAAAGTTCATTTAGATTTGTAGTTGAAGGATCGATCTGTATTGATCTGATTGTCTTATTATTTGCCAGGCTCACAGTAATCCCATCCATCATCATAGAATTGCCCAATATCACGACAACGGTCTGTTTTCCCATTGGCTACTCCCACAGAATATGATTGGTTTCATTGTAATCGGCAGCAGTAGTTGGGTTGAATCCATCGCCACCTCATCGTGGTATGAAAAAAGAGCGATCTGCAACCGCTCTTTTTTATCGCCGGGATTAGCTCGTGATTAGTAAGAGCTAATCCCGGCTTGATCGACGGATGCTGCTTCAGTGAAATGGAGATTTCGTGCAGCTTATTGATGTGTGAATTTCTTAGTTGGGTTCTTCAAATGGGGGGAGCAAGCCTCGCTGACGAGCATAAAAGGCTGCCTCGTGACGTTGATCTGCCTGAAGCTTTGCCAAGACGTTCCGCATATGACTCTTGACTGTGTGAATACTGATACACAATTCCGTTGCAATTTCGGCATTGCTTGCGCCTTGTGCGGCGAGCGTAAGCACTTCCTTCTCTCGAACCGTCAAGGTCACCGAGTCATCCTGTGGTTGGCCAGTTTCTTTTCTGCTGAGTCGGCGAAACTCTTCCAGTATGCGTCCGCCAAGATAAGGTGTGATGGCAGCATTCCCATTGACAGCGCCACGCAGCAGCGCCAGCATTTCTGGCGAGCGAATGCTTTTCAGAAGATACCCTTGCGCACCGTTCTTGACTGCCTGGAAGAGCATCTCCTCCTCGTCCCGCACGGTGAGCATCACGATGGTGACCTCCGGCATTTCTTGTTTGATCTTTAGCGTAGCCTCCAGGCCATTCAATCCCGGCATGGACACATCCATTAATATGAGATCGGGGTGCAGAAGACGGGTTTTTACCAACGCTTCCAGCCCATCTTCTGCTTCACCGACTACTTCGAAATCTACCTGGGTTTGCAGGATATTTAGCAACCCCTCGCGGAAGAGGTGATGATCGTCAACCAGCAGTACACGAATTTTTGCCATGTATACGTTCCTTTAGAGTCATGCGGTCGATAGCAGGATATCCGCCTGATAGTCAGGATCAAACGGCCGTTTCTCACGTTTCGGTTCAACAAGGGGATTCCACGAAAGGGATACGTGGGTGCCCATTCCCGGATTTGACTGAATAAAAAGTTGACCATCCAGATGGGCTGCCCTGGCACGCATGATGCTGAGGCCGAAATGATCTTTTTTAGCAGCAGCATTTCCGTTAGGGTCGAAGCCCCGGCCATTATCGGCGACAACAATCTCCATTGTGTCCCCCTTTGCTTCAACCTGGACATAGATTTCTTTGGCCTGAGCATGGCGAACGGCATTGAGCAGTGCCTCAGAAATCACCCGAGAAACCTGTTTGCGTTGGTCAGGAATTAGAAATAGGGGATCGTCTAAATGGGTTTTTAATTGGATAGACAGCCCGCTTTCTTCTTTTGCCCGGTTGATCATATCCTTTAGCAAATTTTGCAGCGATTGGCGTTGATGGGGTGGCTCTGTCAGGCTGGTAATGGCTCGCCTTACGTCAACTGAGGCTTGATCGATTGTCTGCTGCATGTTGTTTAATTCAATGACGATCTGGTCGGAACGGCCGTTTTGCACAAACTCAGCAGCTTCCTCCGTCTTCATGTGCAGGTAAGTCAGGGTTTGGGCCAGGCCATCGTGCATCTCAGACGCAATCCGTTGCCTTTCTTCAATAACAGCAACTTGCTTCAGCTTCTTGTTCGCCTGCATCAGTTCACTGGTGCGGGCTGCCACCATTTCTTCCAAATGATTGCGGTGTGCGTGCAGCGCTTCCTCTGTCTGCCGTTTTTCGATACTCAATTCGCGATAATAAACATAGCCAAACAGGGGAATGGCCCAGATGTAAAAGGTGTTGGCCACCGGGCAGAGCACGCTCTTGAAGCGTGATGCCAAAATGAGGTTGATGAGAACGAGGAACTCGGAAACCAGGAATGAAGAGAGGGCCAGAACGATCACATTGCGCAGCCACCCCCGTTTTTGCACTAAAATAACGATAGCAACGATAATCACGATGCATGAGATAAGGTGCATCAGCCACGCAGACCAGCTTTGGTGAAAACGGAAGTCCGAGTTGAAATTTAATTGACTTGGCCACCATACCAGCGTCACCATATATTCAACAACCGCCAGGGTCAGGCCGATTCGCAGGAATTGTTTCGCTAGCAGGGCATCGTCCAGAATATACCGGAGGAACGATCCGGAAATGACGACGACCATTGCCAGCATTGTCGCATGTTCTATCGGTTCCATGATGATGCAGGCAATCTGATAATAGTCCGGATAGAGGATTCTCATTGAAGCGTGGCTAAGCATCAGCAGTTCGCGACAGAACCCCAGGGCAAAGCCATAGATCAGGAGTTTTTCTCGTGGACGGCCGTCATGGCGGCGACGAGACCAGGCAAAAGCTAAAAGCACTCCCCAGAAGATGGCTGCCAGACCAAATCTCACCAGATTGTTTTCCGGTGCGCTTGGCCCTCCTGAAAACTGGGCCAGGAACAGCAAAATGAAGTCCAGGAAATTATTCATTGCCAGTTTCTCCATGATAATGCAGAACAATGCGTGATGTTAAAGGTTCAATCGCAAATAAATTTGGAGTTTTCAGATAAGAATTTATTGCGATATTGGTTGCAAATTTCACATTTGTGGTTGAGAGACTTATCTACTTTGAGTACAGCGCATCCACGTCTATTACAAATATTTAAGCGTATCAACCAGGGGTTGAGTCAAGTGATAAATGTCACTATTTCTGCATAATACCGTAACAGCTCTTGGTAGCATGGTGGAATTATTAGCTTCACGGTAACTACTTGTTAAATCAATTTCAACGCCTGTGCTTCTGCCACAGCTTGCACCCGGCTGTTTACGTCTAGTTTTCCGTAGATATTGGCCAGGTGCGTTTTCACCGTACCGGGTGAGATGCACAGCCTGGCGGCAATTTCGCGGTTAGACAAACCTTCACAGATTAACCGCAGCACATCTTGCTCGCGCCGGGTAATGGATGCCGCTGTAGCCAGAGATTTGAGATGAGCTTCGGGCAGCAGATTCGCAGCATCGCCAGTGTGCCCCAGTAGTTGAAAAACTTCGCGAATGAACTCCTGGGAGTCGGTGGTAAGG
>JBNKZT010000206.1:0-10772 GCA_050301775.1 Promineifilaceae bacterium (SeqCode) | reverse complement strand
GCTGAGGGCGGTGTCCGGATGGTCGGGGCCGAGTGTTTTTTGGCGGATGGTCAGGGCCCGTTCGTAAAACGGTCGTGCCCCGGCCAAGTCACCCATAGCGCGCAAGAGAGCGCCGAGGTTGTTGAGGCTGAGAGCGGTGTTGGGATGGTCGGGGCCGAGGGTTTTTTCATAAATGGCCAGGGCCCGTTTGTAGTAGGGGCGGGCCCCAGTATAGTCGCCAACTGACCACAAATGGTAGCCAAGTTCATTACTCAAATCGGCTACTTTATCGCTGTCACGGGAAATGGCGTCGTCGGTTATGTGGCGCAGGTGGCTTTGCCAGGGCAGCAGTTCTCCGGGGTAGCCGGCTTTATTGAGTCGTTGAGCCTGGTCATAAACGGCTTGTTCCACGTCCGCTTTCGGCTCTCCCTCGACCGGCCGGCCGCGAACAAAGGCGGCAATCAGACGGTGTACAAGCACGCCGGCGCCCGTGCCCGTTTCATCCGCCTCCCATTCCAGCAGCCCCAGGGCGCGCAGCCGGCGCAAGGCGTCGTCTACGGCCGGGTCGTCCAGGGCCGTACCGGCAAATGCTCCGCTGCGCAGGCTGGGAATCAGCAGCGCCAGGGGTACCGCCTGGGCCGGGGAAAAGTAAGCCAGCCGGGCCAGCAGGGCCAGCGCCAGCCCATCTACCGGGTCGGCGGCGTCCAGCCGTTCGTAGCTCAAGGCAAAGGTGCTGGCCACATTCAAGTCATGGCCGGTGGGGGAATAGTCGGCCTTGTCGCCGGTCAGCGAAGGGTGGGCCAGCAGGGCAGGGTCGGCCAATCGTTCCAGGTAGGCGGTGG
Organism: Promineifilaceae bacterium (SeqCode); assembly: GCA_050301775.1. Lineage (GTDB taxonomy): Bacteria > Chloroflexota > Anaerolineae > Promineifilales > Promineifilaceae > JACKCC01. The sequence goes on along the minus strand of JBNKZT010000206.1, from coordinate 9,951 downwards.
GGGTTACGGTGCGGCGGTAGTGGCGCAAATAACTGCCGGCCAAATGCAGCGCCAGCGGCAAATCGCCCAATTCTTTGGCAATCGCCTCGAGCACATCGTCGGCTGCCGGAGGCGCATCGGGGTCAATCAGTTCTTGCAGCAGGGCGATGCTGTCGGGGCGGGGCAGGGTGCGCAGGTGGCGGATGGCTGCACCTAAGGCGGCGGGCCACGTCTCGCGGCGGCTGGTCACCAGCAGGCGGCAGCCGCCTGTTTTGGGGCGGTAGTCGTCCAGCAGCCGGACGGCATTGTCATCATCCAGGTTGTCGAAGATGAGCAGGCGCGGGGCGGCTTCCTGCCAGGCGGCCCGCACCCACTGCTCCCGCGCAGGCAGGTCGAGGCTGGGGCAGGTGGCCTGCCGGGCGGGGGACAGCGCGCCGGTGCATTCGGCAATCTCGGCCCCAATCGCGGCCGGGTCGCTGAAGCTAATCCAATACACGCCGCCGGGGAAGAAACGGCCGTACCTGTACATAAATTCTATGGCTAACTGGGTCTTGCCAATCCCCCCCATCCCGGAAGCGATGGCCGGTTGGGCGATAACGGCCGTGTTTGGGCCATTGTCGTAGAGCAGGACATTGGCCAGGTTGAGCAGTTCTTTTTCGCGGCCGGTGAATTGGGGGTAACGGCCGTAGACCGGGCGGGAACCGGGCGGCAGGTGTCCGGTGTCGGGCAGGGTGCCGTGGGGCGGCAGGGGCGGGGCTTCGTAGGTGGGGGTGTCCCCGTAATTGTGGACGTGTTTGTCGCCAGCTACTTTGTCGCCGCCGACTTTATCGCCTTGCACAAAATCGCCGCTGACGTGGGTTTCGTCGGTCATGGGTTCCCGGCTCCAATATCCTCCCGGAGGTTCCGAACCTCCGGGAGGATGTGGGTTAAAAGATGATACTGGCCGCTTTGATGAGTCCGGCAATGATGGGGGTGGCTTTGAGAATAGCCGCCCCTGCTTTGGTTCCCGTTTGAATTAAATTGGTCACCGTTTCCAGCCGGTTTTTCAACTGGTTGGCGCGGGGGGACTCCTTGTCAGCTTCACGGATGGCTTTGTCGAGGTCTTCAACGGCATCTTGCCCGTCATCCTCACTAGCAAACTCGCCATCCGCCATCGCTTTTTCCAGCAGCGCTTTCAATTCCTGCAACTGCTTCACAAAATCGGCCTTGTCTTGCGGGTTGGGATTGATGTTGATGTCGCCCCCGGCAATGTTCTGCGCTGTCACTGACCCGCTTCCTTGCACCGAGCCAATCATCGTGCCTGTGTTTACATTACCTCCTGTGGCTTTTGCGCCTTTCCCAACAGCCAATCCGCTAACATTAGAAATATCACCTAAATTGTACTGATCGCCTTGTACTTTATCGCCGCTCATTTTGTCTCCTTGTACTAAATCGCCTTCTACATAAATTGTCGCTCCTGACCCGATCATACCGGGAATTGCTTTGGGCAGTTCCGGCAGCGTGTCAGTCGTTTTAAGCTGGATAAAATCTCTGGTTTGGCGGACATAAGCGGCGATTTGATCGAGACGGCCGTAACGCTGGGCATAAGCCACCAACTCAACCACCTTCTCCCCCTTACCGCGCCCGCCAATGCTTTCATAATCAATGCCCATATCAAAGCACATCGTGCGTAATTCGCCTTCGTTGTAATACTGGGTCAATACCTGGCGTAAATGGACTGGGTCTACGTATTTCATGATAGATCATCCTCGGTGCCAGGTAATTTAGTTGCAATGGTTCTAAGTTTTGTTTGATCAACTTGTGGCATAATGCCCTCCTATTTGTTGGCTCACTTCAAAAAAGCCACCTGTTTTGTGGCGTAACTTCAACTTCTGTAAAGATAAACGATTTCGGGGTCAGTTTCAAGCAAATTCCAAGATTACAAAAGTCTGCCAGACTTTTGTAATCTTTAGAAGGGCGCATCGCCGACCAGGCTTTGATGCCACTCAGTCAGGAAGGCCATCACCTCGTCAAACTTGCGGCGGGGCACCATTTTGTAAGAGGTGACGTTGAACTTGCGATACACCTCGCCGTAGCAAGCGCCGAACTCATTGCGCCCGCTCTGTTTGCCCAGCGTCAGCGCCACCGCCTTCACCGCCTGGCTGATCTGGCTGGCCTGCACTTCGGTGACGACATCCTGGCCGGTGAACTGCTCTTCAATGTTCGTCAAGCGTTCTTCAACATCCTCCAGCCGCAACTCGGTATCTCCTACCCTGCCCTCTAACAAGATTTGCTGCTTGGCCAATTTGACGATGGCCAGCGCCATTTTGTAAGCCTGGACGGTGTCTGTATCCTCGTTCAGAAGCATTTCGAAGTCGGTGTCCGTGGTCAGACGGCCTTCCTGGAATGCTTCCCACAAGACTGTGGCCGCTTCTTCCTGGAATCGTTCCAACTTGGGACGAATTTCTTCTTTTACCGCCGCTGCCCGTATCCCCGACAGCCACAATGGAACCAAATCAACACGCAAGACATAACCGGACTGTATACCACCGGGGGTAGACAATTTGTCTACCCCTTTTAATCCTTTAGACAATACAGCATGGCGTTCCCCACGACGGCGCTGGCCTTGCGGATCAACTCCCAGGGCATTGCACATTTGCGTAAGACCAACATAGACACGGCCGTCACTGGCGCGAACGGCAGTTAACTCATCACCATAAAAATCGACCGACTTTTGTTCTACAAGTGTTAAGGCATTGCTCTTTGTCATAATGAATTGTGACCCTCTTATCATATGTCATGCGTCATTGGCGGATTCTGACGTATGAATCACGGTTTAAGTGTACACAAGTGTACAAATGTCCACAGTGGTGTATAAGTGATTATTGATCGATTTGCCGCCGGCCGGGCCGGGTTGGAATCTCCAAACCACCATTATATGCTTGATCCAATGCCGACCCCAGGAGGAAGCGGACTAATTCATTAATACCCACCCGCTCTTGGGCGGCCAATGTTTCAATCTCTTCAATCATACCGGCGTACAACAGGTATGTTTTACGGATGATTTTGTTGGCCGGTTCCGGTTCTGGTTCGGCCGCCATGAATTCCGGCTGCCGGACAGTTGGTTGGCTCATAGCCGCCGGCGCACCGCCGGTAATCGTGTCCCGCCAACCGGGACGCGATTCACTGCTGGTTGAAAGTTTACCGGCTAAATCTTGTTTACGTCGTGCCACGGGTAATTACCTCCACAGCCAGCGCACGGTAAGCGCGTGCCCCGCTGCTGCTGGCTTCATATTCTCCAACGCTAATGCCGTCTAAAGTTGCCTCGGCAACGCGTACATTGATAGGAACGACCGTGTCAAAGACCATGTTGGGGAATCGTTTGCGGGCGGCGTCTTCGATGGCGGCGGTTAACGAGTTGCGCTGGTCGTACATGGTCATGACGATGCCGCTCAGTCTGAGCGCTGGATTGATTTCACCTACTTGTTCGACAATGCCCATCAATTGATCTAATGCTTTGTAAGCATAAGGATGAACCTGTAAGGGGATGAGAATTTCGTTAGCGGCAGCCAGGGCATTGACAGTAAAAAATCCCAGGCTGGGTGGGCCGTCAATTAGGATCACGTCAAAGTGGTGGGCGATGGGAGCCAGTGCTTTGCGCAGTTTGGTGTTGCGGTCAATGGCATTGATGAAGGCCAACTCAGCCCCGGCCAGGTCCAGATTGGCCGGCATGAGGTAGAGATTGTCGCGCAGTTCCACAACGGTATGGGTGGAACGCCCTGGATCGGTCATTGCATCGTAGATGGTGGCCCGATCTTCGTTGGGATCAATGCCCCACCCGGTTGTCAGATTGCTTTGGGGGTCCAAATCGACCAGGAGGGTCAACTGCCCTTGTTGGGCCAGTTCGGCCCCCAGGTTTTGTACCAGGGATGTCTTGCCGACGCCCCCTTTTTGACTGACAATGGCTATGATTCGAGTCATGATGTCTCCTGTTGCTGGTAACGGCCGTTACCCAACGGCCCTTTTGCTTCCCCCCACCCTACTCATATCTTGGTGTGCTTATGATAAAGGGAAAGGGAGTGTACGCAGGAGTGTACACGAATCCGCATTTGTACGCAAGGGTAATATCGTGAATACATTAACACACGTTTGTGTACAAAAGTGTACATATGTAAACAGTAATCAAATCTGCAAAGAACGAGGCGGGTTTTGCAGTGGGGTGGGGGGAGCGAGAAAATCTGGAATTGATGCGTGAACGTTGAAAGGGCAATTTTCGCGTTGAGCGCAAATAGTGGGCAGTCGTGATGAATTCCACGGAAAATGGGTAAAACAGGCCGCAAAACGCGGATTTTTGGCTAATTGGGCGAATTTGAATGGTGACAGCTATTGGAAAATAGGCGCTGATTGCAAAAATGTGATTCTGTGGGGAAAACATTGCTGTGGTAGTACAACAAAATTTTGTTTCCACAATGACGTGGCTGGATTCGCGAATTATGTTGCGCTGAATGTGTGGACGCGGCTGTGTGTTTGTGCGTACTGATGTGTACATGGGTTTACTTGTGTACCTGTGTACACCTTTATCTGAAAGGCACGGCGAATTGATTTGGGGATTTGCGTGGGGAGGAACGGCCGTGTCGCAGCAGCCATCGCCGCCATCGAAACAAAATGATGCCAATAGGGTGGGGGAAGACTACATCAAACGCCGAACCGACCAAAAGAGAGGCGGAATAACCAATAATCGGTTGTATTGCCCAGCAAATTGCCCATACGTATCAGGCGCAGGACGACATCAATGGCTTCGGATCGTTGGGTCCCATAGGTTTCGACGAGTTTTTGCCGGATGTCGGGATCGGGATTGGCATTGTTTTCGGCCCAATGCTGGGCGTAGAGCAGGGCCGGCAGCTCTTCGACCGGGGCATTTTCGACGATACCGTCTTGCATGGCTCGGATTTCGGCTTCAGGCAAACCGGTTTTGAGGGCTTCTTTGGCGTGATAATAAGAACAGTACCGGCAGCCGTTGACGGCCGTTACCGCCAGCATCAACCGTTCCCGAAACGCATGTGAAACCAGGTCGCCGCCCAGTGCCAGCTTGAGATTACGCCGATTTTGTAATGGATAGCGAAAATCATGCCAAAACTGGCTTAAATTCGAATAATAGCGCTTGTTGAATCGTTTGGACATGGCTTCCCTCATGTGATAAGTATGACTCTATTTGCTGTCGAAAAATACAAAATAGGATTGTAAGACATCGGGCTATTTCAGCAATTGAAGCGTGATTTTGTTCAGAGAATTTTCATGTTGGCCCCGTTCTGGGTATACTGCCGCTGAAAAAGGATGGAACATGGAAGCAAACATAGATTATAGTCGCAAATGGTTGGTGATGACGGCCGTTGCCGCCGGGACACTCTTGACAACCATCGACGGCAACATCGTCAACGTTGCTTTACCCACGCTGGTTCGCGAGTTACAGACCGACTTTGCTACGGTGCAATGGGTCGTTCTTGCCTATTTGTTGGCGTTAGCCACACTGATGCTCAGCCTGGGCCGGTTGGGGGATATAATTGGTAAAAAGCCGATTTACGTCGCCGGCTTTATTATCTTTACGGCGGGATCGGTCTTGTGTGCGCTGACTCCTAGCATTTACTGGCTGATTGTTTTTCGTGTAGTGCAGGCAGTTGGCGGGGCGATGCTGTTAGCTCTGAGCATGGCCATCGTCACCGAGGCCTTTCCGGCGCAGGAACGGGGGCGGGCCTTGGGATTGAACGGTACTTTTGTGTCGGTTGGTATCGTTGCCGGACCAACGCTGGGTGGTTTGCTTTTATCGGTCACCACCTGGCACTGGATTTTCCTGGTCAATTTGCCCATTGGTATTGTAGGCACGATATTGGCGATTCGTTATGTACCGGCTTCCAAATCAAGCGGACAGCAGCAGTTTGATTATGGTGGGGCGGGGGCGTTGTTTATTAGTTTGTTGGGGCTGCTGTTGGGATTGACTGTGGGACAGCAGCGCGGGTTTGGCGATACGGCCGTACTCATCCTCTTCGCCGCATTTTTCCTGTTTTTGATCCTTTTTGTCATCATCGAAAATCGCGCGGCCCAGCCGATGATTGATTTGCGCCTTTTTGGTAATAAGCTGTTCAGCATCAACCTGATTACCGGGTTTGTCACTTTTGTTGCTATCGCCGGAACCGTCATTTTGATGCCCTTCTATTTAGAAAACATTCTGGGTTTTGCTACCAGTCAGGTAGGATTGCTTATGGCTGTCGTGCCCCTCTTTTTGGGCGTAGTGGCTCCGCTTTCCGGCAGCCTGTCTGACCGTTTTGGCACGCGCCCCATTACTGTGATGGGGCTGGTCATGCTGGTGCTGGGCTACTGGGCGATGAGTACGCTCAATCAACAAACGACCGGTCTGGGTTACGTTTTGCGTTTGCTGCCGGTGGGCATGGGCATGGGGATGTTTCAATCGCCTAACAACAGCGCTGTCATGGGATCGGTGCCTCGCCAGCGGCTGGGGATTGCGTCCGGGCTGCTGGCCATCAGCCGCACGCTGGGGCAAACGACGGGTATTGCTTTGTTGGGTGCGCTGTGGGCCGGGCGGACGATGGTTTATGAAGGGGCTGTATTGACAGGTGGGGCGACGGAGGCAGCGGCCGTTTCCCAAATCAGCGGCTTGCATGACACCTTCCTATTTATCGTCCTCCTCATGTTGGTTGCTTTAGCCTTGGCCATCTGGGCACTAGTAAAAGAAAAAGAGCTTCGTCCAACTGAACAAAGCTCTTAAAGCGAGTTATGTGTCACGTGTCATGTGGGCCACACCCTAAAACTTATCAAATCGGGCCTGGAAGAAGCGTAAATACTTCGGTTCGTACACCATCTTCAACCCTTGCGTCTGCTCCCGAATATCAAATATAGCCTTCACTGACTCGGCCACCACATCCATGTGTGCCTGTGTGTACACGCGGCGCGGAATGGTCAGGCGTGTTAGTTCCAGCGCCGGATAACGATGGTCGCCCGTTTTGGGGTCGCGGCCGGCACTGACTACGCCGCGTTCCATGCTGCGTACGCCGGAATCCAGGTACAACTCCGCCGCCAGTGTTTGCGCGGGGAAGCGGTCCTGTGGAATATGGGCGTAGAACCTTTTCGCGTCGAGGAAGATCGCGTGACCGCCCACCGGCTGTACCAGAGGTATGCCCCATTCAGTCAGTAAGTCACCCAAGTAGCGCACCTGGCCGACCCGTGATTTCACATGCTCGTCCTTAACCGATTCCTCAATGCCAATGGCCAACGCTTCCATGTCACGGCCAGCCATCCCGCCATAAGTGTGCAGGCCTTCGTAGATGACAACCATGTTGCGGGCCAAATCGAATACATCTTCGTGGTTCACGGCCAGCCAGCCACCGATGTTGACCAGATTATCCTTCTTGGCGCTCATCCAGGCGCCATCGGTGTAGCTGCAAAATTCTTTTAGAATGGTGGCGATGGGTTTGTCGGCGTACCCTTCTTCCCGCTCCTGGATGAAGAGGCAGTTTTCAACCATGCGTGTGGCATCGAGATAAATGCGGATGCCGTGTTTGTCGCACAGTTGGCGCAGTTGGCGCGCATTGGCCATGCTTACCGGCTGGCCACCGGCCATATTGACTGTGCCGGCCAGGCTGATATAGGCGATCTGGTCGGCGCCTTCACGGTCTATGACGGCCTGGACCTTGTCCAGATCGACGTTGCCTTTGAATGGATGCAGGTTGGCCGGATCGTGAGCCTCATCGATGATGACGTCAATGAAAATGCCGCCGGCTAATTCTTGATGCAGACGAGTAGTGGTGAAATACATATTGCCCAGGATAAATTGGCCTTTTTTGATAATGGCCTGGCTGATGAGATGTTCGGCGCCGCGGCCCTGGTGGGTGGGGACGATGTAACGATAGCCATAATAATCCTGGATGGCTTTCTCCATCCGGTAGAAATTGCGGCTGCCGGCATAGGATTCGTCGCCGAGCATCATGCCCGCCCATTGGCGGTCGCTCATGGCGCTGGTGCCGCTGTCGGTGAGCAGGTCGATGTAGACGTCATCGGAGCGCAGCAGGAAGGTGTTGTAACCGGCTTCGGCCAGCGCTGTGGTGCGTGATTCGCGGCTGGATTGGTGGATGGGTTCGACCATTTTGATTTTCCAGGGTTCGGCCCAGGAACGGCGGCCAAACTGCTGGCCCATTGTTTGGGGTACTTTTTCTGTCATTTCATTTCTCCTGTATAAATGAACCGCAGAGATGCAGAGAACGCAGAGAGTAAGAAAAATGAGGGTTATTTTCTTTCATTTGTTGGTGTGCGTAGCTCGTGGTGTCTCCTTGTGCAATAATAACGTTCAGTGGCTGCGGTCAATAAAAATTGCTGATTTCTTTTGAATCAACAAACGAAACTAAATATTGCTATTGATTATATGATTGAAGCTATTTAGAGTAAATAGGGGAATAATATTAATTAAAGGAAGGGCTTAAGATTTGATTAGCCAATTGAATGAAAACTTATCAGGGATGATGTTATGGGTTATCTGATTGCCTTTATTCTTGTTGCCACCATTGTTTTTTGGGTTGGGCCACGGGTGAAGATTGATACGACGCTACGGCCGTTAACCCTCCCCCCTGATCTCGATAAATATCTGGCCGAATCGGAAGGCCGCTTTGACGATATTGTGCCCGATACCGAGAAAACGATTATGTGGGCGGGGCAGCCGGGACAAAAAACGGCCGTTTCCATCATCTATCTGCACGGCTTTTCGGCTACCCGGCAGGAGACCGCACCGCTGTCGGATAACCTGGCGGCTGAATTGGGGGCCAATCTGTTTTACACGCGCTTTACGGGACACGGCCGTACCGGGCAGGCTATGGCCGAAGCCACCGTCAACGATTGGCTCATCGATACCGTCGAAGCGCTGGAAATCGGCCGGCGCATTGGGGAGAAAGTGATTGTGATTGGCGTTTCTACCGGGGCAACGGCCGCTACCTGGCTGGCTGCCCAGCCCAATCTGGCTGATGTGCTGGCCTTTGTGCTCATTTCACCCAATTATGCCCCGCATGATCGATCGGCATCTATCCTGACCTGGCCCTGGGGTGAAAAAATCGCCACCACATTTATTGGGCCTTACCGGGATTGGGAGGCATCGAATGAAGGACACGGCCGTTTCTGGACCCTGCATTATCCTACCAAAGCACTGCTGCCGATGATGGGGCTGGTCAAGCTGGTCAGCCGAATAGATCTGTCGCGTATTACCCGGCCGGTATTAATCATTTATTCGCCGCAAGATGAGGTTGTTAATCCTGAGCGGGCCACGGCCGCTTTTGCCCAAATGAGCCGGGCTGACAAGCAAATCATTGCCACCAATCGGGCTGTTGGTGAAAACAATCACGTCCTGGCCGGTGACATCACAGCGCCCGACAAAACCGATGAGATCATGGAGATGATCTTGGCCTTCGTTCGGGCAAGAATGTAGCGCTGTACACCATGCCCGATGACGCCACATCGGCATTGAGGTAAAATTCGTCTACCGGTGAATGAGAATAACAGAGATGGAACACGGCCGTTTCCGGCTCCATCCCACCCATCATAAGGAGTAAAAAATGACAGTTACCCACAAACGTTTAGGTAAACACGGCGTCCTCGTCAGCAATCTTTGCCTGGGAACCATGAACTTCGGCTGGCATACCAGCGAAGAAGACAGCTACAAAATCATGGATCGTGCCCTGGAATTAGGGGTTAACTTTTTCGACACGGCCGATGTCTACGGCTGGGAAGTCGAGCATGGGCATACCGAAGAAATCGTCGGCCGCTGGTTTGCCCTGGGCGGCGGGCGGCGCGACGCGACTGTGTTGGCCACCAAGGTTTATAATCCGGTTACGCGCAAAGCCAATCTACCGGAAGTGAACAGTGACGGCCGTTCCCTTTCCGCCTACAAAATCAGAAAACATTGCGAAGGCAGCCTCAAACGACTGCAAACCGATTGGA
>JBNKZT010000205.1:0-10813 GCA_050301775.1 Promineifilaceae bacterium (SeqCode) | reverse complement strand
ATAATAATCTCAGACAAGGGCAGGTCATACTTCAAAACGACCCGTCCCGGAGCTGGAAATTCCTGGCCGGTCAATTCGCCGCGCCGCTTAATGACCAAATCCATCACTACCCCATAATATTCTTCTGGCATAAAAATTTGGACATGCATCCACGGCTCTCGGATTTCTTGAATTGTTCCTTCATCGGGCAAATCGGCCGGACTGTCTATAATACGTACCTCGCCAGTGTTGGCCATAACAACTTCGTAACGCACACTGGGTGCCGTCGCCACTAAATCAAGATCGTATTCACGTTCCAGCCGCTCCTGAATGATTTCCATATGAAACAGACCCAAAAAGCCGCAGCGAAAACCAAAATTGAGTGCCGTTGACGTTTCCGGTTCATAAACCAGGGCCGCATCATTTAACTGTAAACGCTCCAACGCATCTTTCAACAGGGTATAATCCTCTCCTTCCGTAGGATAGAACCCGGCAAATACCATCGGTTTGACCGCCTCATAACCAGGCAGTGGCTCTGTCGCCGGACGGTCACGCCAGGTAATCGTATCACCCACCCGGCATTCGCGTACCGTTTTCAAGCCTGTAGCAATGTAGCCTACTTCACCGGCCGTTAATCGTTCAACCGGTTTCATAGATGGGCCAAAGATACCAATTTCGATTGGCTCTACTTCAACCCCATTGGACATCATGCGAATCCACTGCCGCTTGTCCAACTCGCCATCAAATATGCGCACGTAAGCGATAACGCCTTTGTAGGAATCGTAGTGGGAATCAAATACCAACGCCCGGAACGGTGCATGGGGATCGCTGTGCGGTGGTGGCACTTTTCTGACCACCGCTTCCAGCACCTGCTCGATGTTGGCGCCGGTTTTGGCGCTAATGGGAATGACATCTTCGGCGGGTATGCCGGTAATGTTTTCAACTTCTTGGGCGACTTCTTCGGGCAAAGCGGCCGGCAAATCAATTTTATTGATAACAGGAATCAGCTCCAGATCGGCTTCAATGGCCAGGTAGAGGTTGGCGAGTGTCTGTGCTTCAATACCTTGGGTAGCATCAACGACGAGAATGGCCCCTTCACACCCTTGCAAAGCCCGGCTGACTTCGTAAGCAAAGTCAACATGACCGGGCGTGTCGATGAGGTTCATCTCGTAGGTCTGGCCATCCTGCGCTTTATAGTTCATTCGGACGGCCGAAGCTTTGATGGTGACGCCTTTTTCACGTTCCAAATCCATGTCATCCAGCACCTGTTCCTGCATTTCGCGCTCGGTGATGGTTCCGGTCGCTTGCAGCAACCGGTCAGCCAGCGTGGATTTACCGTGATCTATGTGGGCAATGATACAAAAGTTACGAATATGCGTTTGTTCCATGCCGCAAGTATATCAAATTGATGGGCAAAGGGTGAAACGGTAATTTTTTGGTATTGGGCAAATTCCGAGAAATTATCAGACGGAAATTTGACGTATTTCGGAATTCGTTGGAGGCATTTTCGGATTGAAGGTTTATTATTCCGAAAATGTCTTAAAATGGCTGAAAGGCAGGTGTTACCAATGAATCAAGTTGATCACGATCCACTAAATCCGCACAGTCATGAGCCAAATCCAGAACCATCGTCGACTGATGCGTCGTTTGAATTAGTGCTGGTTAACGGCCGTCACCACACCATAACGCCCGACATGCTAAAAGAAAAACCGGTCACCCGCGTTGCCGATTGCTACATTGTCAGCACCGGACACGGCACATCAGGTCCGTTCACCTTTACCGGCACGCGCCTGCTGGACTTGATTCAGGCATACGAAACTTCAGCCTGGACGCAGGTCGAAATCATCAGTACCGATGGTTTCGGTAACCGCGTCCAGGCTAAAGAACTCCGCTCTCAAACTGACAAACCAATTCTGCTGGCATACGGAGCCAACGAGCTGACGCTGACCCGCCAACAAGGATTGGTACGCTTAATTGTTCCCAGCGAGAAGGATGATGCCCTCCGCCAGGTCAAATGGATAGGCCGGATTTGTATCCGGCCTTAGCCAAAAGTCTAAAAATGTTGATTAGACGAATACGGTCCGATCAGTTAGGTTTTCCACAAATTCGCTCAAGTCTTGACCAACCTGCGGCAAAAAGGTAGGCTGTTTCATTAGCTGCTCAACATCCGTCGCTAATCTACTGCTGCCATTTGTTATGGCGACACGGCCGTTACCATTATCAAATGCTTGCAAAAGAGACTTCACACGGGCATCCCGCCGCAGCGTGTCCCCATTCCGCCCACCAGTCGGTAAGATCAACAGACAATCATTCACGGAGTCCATAGGATTCTCAGCTAACGCAAAATCAGCCTTCAATCCCACACCCTGTCGACTAAATACCAATTTGTCAAACAAGCTGACACTTTTTATTGACAAACCGGCCTGGCGAAACTTATGCAAAAAATAAACAACTTCCAACTCGTCAAACCCATCACCAATTAAAATATAGGATTGCGGCCTTTTCTTTTTATTATTGCGGTATGGTAACGACATTTTTCTCCTCGTGCTGCCAGCTACTCACAAGGCAAGCGCTGCTCAGTAAATGGCGAAGAATAAAAGTTGAACTAAATTGTACAAACACTTGTACAAGCATGTCCCATCAGATCATACCCCTGAGTCAACGATAAACTTCCGGAATCTAAGGCAAAAGTCACCATCGTCAATCCAACAAAAACCACCACCAATAATGCTAAAATTAGGACCCACTTTGATTTAAACATTTCTCGTTTTCCCCTTTCTGAAAAAAACTCATTGTGTCTTTAATGAGACACATGCTAACATTGAGCTTAAGATAACTTATAATGTCTATATTGAATTACAAATTAGCTACAAGCTGTCTATAACGTATCTATAAAAACCTATTAGCCAGAATTCAAAAAAATGGTCAGGCTGTATCAGGCAATGTGATTCCAATATTTATTTGGAATAGATATAAGTGAAGAAATGACAAGTATCGAAGTTATTTCATCAGACAATGTACTCGAAGCATTGAGGCTTTGGCATGGGGGCGACAGTCCTAATTGGCCGCTGGCAAAATTGCGTGTTGCTTTACAAATCCCCCAGCAAAAAGAAACTTACGGCAGTCTGGCTGAAGCTGGACCAGCGGCTCAAAATCGGGCTATATTAAGCCTGGGACTAGATGAATTAAAAAAAGCAGCCCCTGAAGCTGAAGAACTGCTGCGTGCTAGATTTGAACATCGACGCGACGTGATATCGGTCGCCAACAGCCTGAATATTTCCGAACCCAGTGTTTATTACCGGCAAAGACAAGCAGTTCATCAACTAACTGAATTTCTGCTTCAACTAGAAAATACAGCCAGTGCTGATTGGCGGAGCCAGATGACTTCCCGACTGGAATTGCAAACTTATTCTCAGTTAGTGGGTGTCGAGCAATCCCGGGCAGCTTTACTGGAAGCATTAATGGATGATCAGTCACATTTCATCGTAGCTTTGGATGGATTAGGCGGGATCGGTAAAACGGCTTTAGCCGATCAGATGGCCCGTGATCTCATCCAGACAACCCGTTTTGATGAAATAGCGTGGATAACTGCGAAGCATACTCATCTATCCACGCTAGGTAGACTGCAAATCGAAAGTGGACGACCAGCATTAACATTCCCTATGCTTGTTGATAAATTAGCTAATCAATTTGATTTACCCCAACAAGATGATGATCACACTCAACTTGAACGGCAACGCTTGGTGAAACATTTTCTAAGGTCCCGTGCCTGCCTCATCGTTATCGACAATCTGGAAACAGTCGCCGACTATCACAGTCTGCTGCCTGAACTACGTAAATGGCAGCGTCCGACTAAATTTCTGCTAACATCCCGTCTCCGCCTTTTAGATGAACCCGATGTTTTTTCCTTGCCCTTGAAAGAATTGACTATCGATTCTGCCTATCGTTTAATTCGGTTTGAAGCCAAACGAACCGGATTTACAGATCTTGCCAAAGCCAGTGATGCTGATTTACAGGCAATTTATCTTGCTGTGGGCGGCAACCCTCTGGCCCTAAAGCTAGTTATCGGCCAACTCAGGTTCCACTCGTTATCACACGTCCTCAAACGGTTTGGGCAAGCCAACAACCAATCATCAGAAGCAGGGATATTTGATTATATTTACCGCGAAATTTGGGAAACTTTAGATGACACCCATAAAATGGTACTTTTAGCCCTGACTCAAGCTGGCGAAACCGGCTTCAGTTTGGATCATTTGGCAGAAATCTCAACATTATCAATAGAATTAGTCAGCCAAAGTCTGGAAAAACTCATCTTGCTTTCCATGGTCGACCTGTCAGGAAATCTCCTAAAAAGACGTTATCGACTCCACCGTCTAACAGAAGTATTCCTGCTCAAGATGTTTGCCGAAGAATGACCCTTTCTAACAAAAGTCATTGGCAACAAATATTAACCCAGCAGAAGCTGGCTAATGCTCACCGCTGGTTGTCTTTGATTGAATCATATGATGACCCGACTACGCTTGTTTCCACTGATTACGATAATTTTTTGCGTGCTCTTGAAACCACTTTACAAAGCCCTGACACCTTTGACCTGGCCTATCAACTCATTCAGGCAATCTACATCTTTGCCTTGGATTATGCCGATTGGGACCGCTGGCTCATCTACCTGGAAAACGCATTACAGATAAGTCAAATACTCGATCTAAAAATTGAACAAGCTACGCTGTTAGTTCAAATCGGGGATATTCTCTATCGAACAGCCGACTTAACAAGGGCAGAAAGTTTATATAGGAAGGCATTGATAATTTTCGAAAACTCAAGTCACAAGGTGGACTATGCCAGAACTTTAGTGAAACTAGCTATCATTTCTGATTTTCAAGGAAGGAAATCAGAAGCCATTGCCTTATGCCAACAAGGTCTGGCCATTACCGAATATTTAAAAGATGAACGCGCAACCGCTCAGCTAAACCTAAATCTTTCTAGCGTTTATCACAGATCCCGTGAATGGGAACAAGCATTAGAAACAACGCAAAAGGCCTACAATTTTTACATAAAAGAAGGGCCACCTCAATTTGCCAGAAAAGCTTTGATGAATATCATTGCGATTTGGGCCGAAATGGGAAAATGGGAGAAAGTTGAACAGGTCGCTGATGATCTTACGAAAACATTGGATAGTTCTGGCGATATTCGTACATTAAGTCAGTTAAAAAATAATCTAGGATTCGCCGCCTATAACCAAGAAAATTACAAGATGGCAGAAGCAGCATGGCAGGAGGCGCTGCGATTACACTCTCAAATTCAAGAACCGGCAGAGTTGGCGAATTTGTATAATAATCTTGGTATGGTTTACACGCGAATGGCAGAATTCGAAATTGCAGAAGAGATGCTTAAAAAAGCGATTGACGCTCATAAGCAATTAGGGGATGTTTATAATTGGGCCAACTCTTTGGATAATTTGGCTGATTTGTATGAGGCGCAAGGGGAAACGGCCGTTTGCCGACAAAGTCTATTAGAAGCTCAAACCGGTCTCCAAACCATCGCTGATTCCCCTCATGCGCAAGACCTGTTAAACAACATTTCTAAACGCTTAGAATCCCTTCCACCCGATTGAATGCCTAATTCCAAGTCGATTTACACCTCTTTTCAAGCCCCCTCGCAGTCTTTTTATAGGTCATTTATAGGCCAATAAAGCAATAAAAAATGTTCGTATGTTATCCTTACGTCTAACAGGTTGCTTTGGGTATTGGTAGCTGTTTTATTTCATTTCATCAAAACCCATAGCGGCTTTTAACCTTGACATCCCTTTTCAAAGGTATTTACATATGTTAAATGATGTATCACAGAACTCACCCCAAAAAAACCTTCAGGCTGAACATATGGAACACTGGCAGCTCATTGCCAGCGGTGTAGCACACGATTTTAATAACTTACTTACCAGCATATTGGGGCAATCCTCTCTGGCTCTCTTGCAATTACCAGAAGAAGCCGCTGCCCGCAGCCACATTGAAAAAGTAATTAAAGCCGCTGAATACGCAGCAGCACTGACCGATCAATTACTCACCTACAGTCAGGAAACCCGGGAGAACGTCGAGTCCATCGACCTCAATTTACTTCTCCAGGACAATTTAAACTTACTTGATACCACATTTTTGGATGGCATTACACTTGACTTGCAAATGGCTTCTCATTTACCGGCTTTTCCCGGCAAGCGTAGTCAAATCCAACAAGTTGTAATGAATTTGCTCATTAATGCGGCCGAGGCCATTCATCCTAACCCGGGAACGATCACTATTCGGACTGGTTTAATAATGTTGAATGATAAAAATGGGAATGGGGCGGACAACAACGGCCGTTTCCACCCTCAAAACGAACATCTCTACCTACAAATACAAGATGATGGATCTGGCATCGACCCCACTACCCTCAAACATATCTTTGAACCTTACTTCACCACAAAACCACATGGTCGTGGCCTCGGTCTTTCTGCTGTTCAGGAAATTATCCAACAAAACCAGGGTAAATTAGATATTCACAGCGAAGCAGGAAAAGGCACAGTTGTTATCATCTACTTCCCAACAGGCAAAAACCTATCCTCACCCGGTCTTTTATTCCAATAATATGGGTACTCCAGCCAAATCTTCAACAGGGAGCATATTGGTTGTAGAAAACGAACTTTTTATGCGCGAGGCCGTTGAGGATATTCTGGACTCCGTCGGCATTGATGTTTTCAGCGCCAAAGATGGTCATGAAGGAATAGCAACCTATCTTTCTAACAAAGAGAAAATCGATCTGGTCATTCTTGATTTGCGTTTGCCGGGATTAACCGGGGCAGAGATATTGAGAATGCTGCGCTCTATTAACCCATTGATCAAGGTTATTGTCGCTTCCGGGTATGACGAACAGGAAATTGAGCGACAGCTCAAAGGGCAGGTTGCATCATTCATTCTCCGCAAACCATATAATGCCGATACTCTTTTGTCTACTGTTCAAACCGTATTAGGCCATTAATCAGAGACAGGTGCAACGGCCACTTCGACTTCGCTCAGTACAGGCGTTACCATCCCCCCAATATCTTCAGCCAGCGCTCCCCCATTACGCAGCCATACCAAAAATTCCACATTGCCATCCGCGCCCTCAATCGATGACCGTGTCAGCCCGGCCACGCGCAGCCCGTTTTCCTGCGCCCAGGTTAACATAACCAGCAAAACCTCGCGATGTACGGCCGTATCCTTCACAATGCCCCCCTTACCCACCTGCTTACGACCCGCCTCAAACTGCGGCTTGATGAGCGCCACAATATCAGCCTCAGCCGTCAGCCATTTCTGTACAGCCGGCAAAATCAACTTGAGTGAAATAAAGGAAACATCAATACAAACAAAGTTAACCGGCTCGGCCAATTCTTCGACGTAGCGGGCATTGGTACGTTCCATCACCACAACACGCTCATCCTTGCGCAGCTTCCAATCAAGCTGACCATAGCCCACATCGATGGCATAAACACGAGCCGCGCCGTTTTGCAGCAAGACATCAGTAAAACCGCCGGTGCAGGCCCCTACATCAGCACAAACACGGCCGTTTACATCAATACCAAACTCGGTCAGCGCCCCATCCAGCTTAAACCCGCCCCGGCCCACAAAAGGCAGCGGCGATTTTAACGTTATTTCCGCATTAATGGCGACGGCCGTTCCCGGTTTATCCACCTGCTCCCCATCCACCATCACCTCGCCAGCCAGGATGTGACCCTGCGCCTTCGAGCGCGTGGCCACCAAATCCCGCGCTACCAGCAGCTTATCCAACCGTTCTTTACTTTTCGCCATAGGCTGCGCCTCGCTGCACCCCGCTCAACCGGTTTACCCAATCCGCAAGCGCGTCAGCCAGCGACTGCCGCAGATCGATTTGCGGCTGCCATCCCGTATCTTTTTCGATTTTTGCATAGCTGCCATACAAACAAGGCGTATCCGATGGCCGCATTCGCGCCGGATCATATGCGATTTCTACGGCCACAGCGGCTGCGTCAACCAAAATATTCAACAAATTATGGATAGAAACTGGCTGGCCGGAACAAATAAAATAGGCCTCGCCTGGCTGTCCTTTTTCAGCCAAAAACTGGTAAGCACGAGCCACATCGCGCACATCGGTAAAATCGCGCTGCGCATCCAGATTGCCCACGAGCATGGTTGGCCGGGATTGGCCCAATTTGATGGCCGCCAACTGGCTGGCAAAATCAGGCACGACAAAACCGACTGCCTGATGGGGGCCAATGTGATTAAACGGCCGTGCCTCTACCACAGGCAGTTGATACCGCTCCCAATACACCGTCACCAACTGGCTGGCGGCCCATTTGCTAATGCCATACGGATGGCGCGGCTGCGGCCGGCTGGCTTCCGTTAACGGTAAATCAGTTTGCTGCACCAAACCGTAAATCTCGGCGCTGGTTACAACAACAACACGGGGACGGCCGTATCCCACAGCCGCTTGCAGCAAATTGGCCGTGCCGCCGGCATTGATGGCCATTGTCAACGCCGGGTCTTGCCACGATCGGGCCGGATATGCCTGCCCCGCCAAATGGTAGATGACATCAGGCCGAGCCTGGGCAACGGCCGTTGCCAACGATGCCGCATCCAACAAATCCCCCTCCACCGCCTCAACCAGCGGATGCTCCGGCAAACTTTGATGACTCGTCGCCGGATGCACCAGCGCCGTCACTTGATGGCCGGCCAGCAGCAAATCATTCACCAAATACGATCCGGCAAAACCAGTGGCTCCCGTAATAAAAGCGCGCATAAATTCTCCAACAATGATGATTAATTAATCGATGCTCCACATTATACCCGCCCCACGTTCACCTGCATATAAACAACTCGCCTACTCGCTCACTTTTCAAGTATAATCCCGGCATGGAAGAAATCGTTCAAACCATTGTCAAACAAATGTCGCGCAAACTGGGCAGCCAGTTAGAAGTTATCTTTCTATACGGCAGCATGGCCGATGGCAGCTATCAACCTGGCGAATCCGACATCAATCTGCTGGCTGTTGTCGCCGACGGCACCAGCATCCATGCCCTGCGCAAACTGTTTCTTCCCATCTGGAACGAGTACAAAAATGTCCTTTGCCGCGCCCCACTCATCGCCCAGCAAACGGATTTTGCCCGTTATTTACAAGTAGCCCCCACTTTTGCCCATCATCTGATCCACCACGGGGAAATTGTGTTTGGCTTGCCCGATTATCTGGATGGCTGGCCAGGAACTGACCCTTACGATGCCTCAGCCCGGCTGGCTTACGAAGCGATGCAAGTATCAGCGGCCCTGACTCCGGAACTGCTAGAGCCAGAAATAGGCCAGGCCAAAATGGCCCAACTGCAACGATTGGCCCGTAAACTGCACGGCCAACCCATTGACAAAGGGAAAACGGCCGTTGAACTTTACGCCCTCGTGCAGCATTATCTGAATCAGAAAATCGCCAATTTGCCCGAACCGCCGGTTGTCCACGAGCCGTCCACCACCACAACCGCCTTGCTGCCCGGCCTGCAAGCATCCTACAAAGAATCCGACCAAATGGTGATGGTCTTCCAAAATCTGACACCTCATCAAATCCTGGCTATCCAATGGCCAATACTGGCCAAACGGGTTGCCAACCGTTGCACCGGCCTGCGCGTCACAACGGCCGTTCAACTGCGCCTGATTTTGGAACTGGAACGGCCGTTAGACATCGTCCTCATGCGTTACAACCACGAATGGGGCGACCCCATCCTGACCCAAATCACACCCGCCAAAAAACAAATCTTCCGCCAGGCCGCTCGACTGCCCGCCGAAATCCAAATCGATTTAATGCCCAACGAATATCTCACCCAGGATCAGAGCAAAATCCACGACATCATCCACGACTACCAAAACAAACTGCTCAACATCCAACTCGAACACGAACTGCTGCGACGCTTGCAGCAAATCGAAAAATTCACACCTCCCGAACCACTGCCCGACCGCACAACGCCTCCCCCCCAACGCATCGATGCCATTTTCAAACATCTGGGGTGGTGGTCAGAGTTTTACACCAACTTAATGTTGAACGTGGAATGATGAATGAGGAATTAGCTGTTCAGCGTTCAGCGTTCAGCAATCAACATTCCAACTTCATGCCGGGCCTGCGGCTCTTGGTTTTAGCCCTCATTTTGCCCCTGTTGCTGCCCGCCCCCATCCTTATTACACCTGGCCCGCCGCAAACCGTCCACACCACCCAACCGATTGTCGGCGTCCACACCCGCCTGACTGATGAAGTCGAAGAGTGGAAAATTCAACGCTCGCTGCAAATGGTGCGGGAGATGGGCGCGCCCTGGATTGTCGAATTTTTTCCTTGGGCTTACTACCAGGGTCAAGATGGTGGCATCGCCTGGGAACATCCCGATCAAGTCGTCAACCACGCCCATGCACAGGGCTTGAAAGTCATCGCCCGCATTGGCTTAACGCCTGGCTGGGCACGACCCCCAGACACACCCCTCACATACCTCGACGCCGATGCTTACGACGATTTTGCCGCCTTTGCCGCCGCCTTCGCCGAACGGTATCGCGGCCAGGTCCAGGCCATCATCATCGGCAACGAACCCAATTTGAATTATGAATGGGGCTACCGCCTCACCACCTACCAGGATTATGTCGATTTGCTCAAAGTGGCCTATACGGCCGTTAAAACAGCCAATCCCGACATGATTGTTCTGGCTGGCGGTCTGGCCCCCACCCTGGAACCGGAAGGCTCACCTTGGGGACTGAATGACCTGACCTATTTGGCCGGCATGTACGAAGCCGGTGCCGCCGATTATTTCGATGGCCTGGCCGTCCAC
>JBNKZT010000204.1:0-10874 GCA_050301775.1 Promineifilaceae bacterium (SeqCode) | reverse complement strand
GCCGGTAGCGTTTGTGATTTTTCTGGCGCTGGTGGGCGTCCTTTACAGCGGCGGGCGGCTGCTGGCCGGATCGGGACACGCGTCCTCAATGAAATCCAGCATTTATTCCAGCGGAGAAGCGCCGCCGGAAGGCTGGGCCGCGCCGGGATACCGGCCGTTTTTCGTCGTGGCACTCTTTTTTGCTATCCTGCACCTGGGGGTGTTGGTGCTGGCCGTGGGCCAATTGTCGGGAGCCAGCATTGTCTACCTGGTGGGGCTGGCGCTGGCGCTGCTGGCTTTGATTTTGGGATGAGGTTGAGATTGGTCCAATCTCCAAAGATTGGACCAATCTATGAGGCAGGCAATGAATCAAAGAGAACATTTCTGGCTGACCATCATGGACCGCATCAAAACCTGGGCGCGGGTCAATTCGCCCTGGGTCATTCATTTTAACAGCGGTTCCTGCAACGGCTGCGACATTGAGATCCTGGCCACGATCACGCCGCGCTACGATTTGGAACGCTTTGGCGTCAAGCTGCAAGGCAGCCCGCGCCATGCCGATGTGCTGCTGTGCACCGGTCCGGTGACGCGCCAGGCCCGCGACCGATTGCAGCGCATCTATGCCCAGATGCCGGAGCCGAAATTTGTGGTGGCGGTTGGATCGTGCGCCCTTTCTGGCGGCGTGTTTCAAAACTGCTACAACACGCTGGGCGGCGTGGATCAGGTGATTCCGGTGGACGCCTACGTGCCAGGCTGCCCGCCCCGCCCGGAAGCGATTATTGACGGGGTAATTAAGCTGCTGTCGAGTTTGCAGGGTGTGGCAACGGCCGTTCCCAGCAATGGCCAGGCGGTAGAGGAGGCGGTAAGCGCATGATAACCACAGAACAGGCATTAACCCTGGCTCGTGACATCGTCCATTCTTGGGACTGGGTAACCGAAGTCGAGCAGCCGGAACCCAATCGGCTGGATGTTTATTTGAGCCGGATTGAAGACCTGGTGCCGATGGTGACGGCGCTGCGGGTGAAACGGTTGGGGTATTTAGCGGCCGTTACCGGGCTGGACCTGGGCGTAGAAGCCGGCCGGTTTGAGGTGCTCTACCATTTTTGTGCGGCGGCAGCGGTGATTACGCTGCGATTGAGGCTGGATCGAGGGGTTACGGCCGTGCCCACCCTCACCGAAATCATCCCTGGCGCAGAACCCTTTGAGCGCGAACTCAGCGAAATGTTTGGCATCACCGTCACCGGGCTGAACGCCCCGTCCCACCTCTATCTGCCCGATGATTGGCCCGCCGTCACCTACCCCCTGCGCAAAGACTTCGACGCCCGCGTCCTGACCGGGGGAAACGGATCAGGGACTGGAGACTAGGAACTGGAGACTACAAGACTACGAGACTACAAGACCACTCGACTGGAGACTACAGTTATGGAGCAAGAACGTTTTACCATTCCCATTGGTCCGCAGCATCCGGCGTTAAAAGAACCGGGCCACTTTCGCTTCACCGTTGATGGCGAAATTGTGACCGGGGCGGCGGTGCGGCTGGGTTATGCCCATCGCGGCATTGAAAAGCTGGCCGAAACGCAAAACTGGGTGCAAAACCTGTACCTGTTCGAGCGCATTTGCGGCATTTGCTCCCACATTCACGCCACCGCTTACTGCCTGGGCGTCGAAAAACTGGCCGGAGTCGAAGCGCCGCCGCGCGCCCAGGCCATCCGCACGCTGGTGGCCGAACTGGAGCGTATCCACAGCCATTTGCTCTGGCTGGGCGTGGCCGCCCACGAAGCCGGATTCGACACGCTCTTCATGTTCAGTTGGCGTGACCGGGAGACGGTCATGGATGTGCTGGAAGCGCTAACCGGCAATCGGGTCAATTATTCGGCAAATGTGCTGGGCGGGGTGAAATGGGATGTGGGCGAGGAACAGGCGCAGGCCA
Organism: Promineifilaceae bacterium (SeqCode); assembly: GCA_050301775.1. Taxonomy (GTDB): domain Bacteria; phylum Chloroflexota; class Anaerolineae; order Promineifilales; family Promineifilaceae; genus JACKCC01. The sequence goes on along the minus strand of JBNKZT010000204.1, from coordinate 8,965 downwards.
TCCGCCGTGGCCTGGATTTTTTGCAAGAGCGTACGGCCCATTATCTGGATGTGGTAACGGCCGACGCCGGGTTTTTGGGGCGCACGCGGGGGATTGGCGTGATGACCCGGCAGCAGGCGGAAGTGTTGGGCGTCGTCGGGCCGACGGCTCGCGCCTCCAACGTGCTGCGCGACGTGCGACTGGAAGCGCCCTACGCCGCATACGTTGATTTTCCGGCAGAGGTGATCCTGGCCGAGGCCGGCGACCTGGAAGCGCGCTTCGTGGTGCGGATCAAGGAATTGATGGAAAGCTACCGCCTCATTCGCCTGATTTTAGACCATCTGCCGTCGGGCGAACTCACCACGCGCATGCCCCGGCGGGTCAAAGCCGGGGAGACAGTAAGCCGGGTGGAAGCGCCGCGCGGCGAACTGTTTTATTTCATCAAAAGCAACGGCACGGACACACCGGAGCGGATTCGGGTGCGCACGCCCACCATTTGCAACATGACCTCGGTGGTTAAGCTGGCAGTGGGCCACCAACTGGCCGACGTGCCCATGATTCTGGCGGGCATTGATCCTTGTTTTTCCTGCAACGATCGGTGAGGGTATGATGGACGTATTGACTGATCTTTCGGCAATTTTTTTCTTCCCCAGCGGCCTGTTTTTGCTGGCCAGCGGCTTGATTTATGAATGGATTGACCGCAAACTGCTGGCCCAGTTCCAAAACCGGATTGGGCCGCGCTGGTTCCAGCCGCTGGCCGACGTGGTTAAGCTGCTGGCCAAAGAGGAAGTGTCGCCGGAGGGGGTGAACGGCCGTCTCTTCATCGCCCTGCCCATTATTGCCCTGGCCGGAGGGCTGACCGCCGCCTTGTACGTCCCCCTGGCCGGACTGCCGCCCGCCTACAGCTTTCCCGGCGACCTCATCGTCACGCTGTATTTGCTCAGCCTGCTGACCTTGTGCATGGGGCTGGCCGGGGCCAATACGCTGGATCGATTCTCGTTGATCGGAGCGACGCGCACGTTGACCCAGCTCTTTTCCTACGAAGCGCCCTTTTTGCTGGCGCTGTTAGGGCCGGCCATCGCCGCCGGCAGCTGGCAGATTAGCGAGATTGTGGGGTATGGAAACGGCCGTTGGCTGCTGCTAACCCAACCCATCGGCTTCCTGGTGGCCATCATTGGGCTGATGGGCAAGCTGGAACTGCCCCCCTTCGATGCCCCGGAAGCGGAAACCGAAATCGTCGCCGGGGCGCTGACCGAGTACAGCGGGCGCGGGCTGGCCCTGTTCCGCCTGGGCAAAGGGGTGGAGATGGTCGTCGGATTGACCCTGGTGGCTGCTTTTTACCTGGGCGGCGTGACCAATCCCTTGCTCTTCGTGATCAAAACGCTGGCCCTGCTGCTGGTCATGGTTGGCTTGCAGGCGTTGTTTACCCGGCTGCGCATTGACCAGACGGTTGGCCTCTGGTGGCGATATGGTGTGCTGTTGGTTTTGGTGCAGTGGGCGATTGTGATCTGGTTGGTTTAAGAATCCACAGATTACACAGATTTCGCAGATTTTTTATCTGCGTAATCGGCGAAATCTGCGGACTATTTTTCGAGGAGATGGGTGATGAGACCGGGAATTATGCTCAAAGATATTTCGACCTCGTTCTTCCAGCGGCCGGTGACGGAGCGTTACCCTTTTGAACAGCGGCCGGCGCCGGAGCGGCTGCGGGGCATGTTGCAATGGGAGCCCTCATCCTGCACCGGCTGCGGTTTATGCACCACCGACTGCCCGGCCCAGGCCATCGAGGTTATTGTGCTGGATAAAAAGGCCAAACGGTTTGTCATACACTACCACGCCGATCGCTGTACTTTTTGCGCCCAATGCGTGCAAAGCTGTCGCCAGGGCTGCCTGACCCTGTCATCGTCGGATTGGGAATTGGCGGCGTTGAACCGGGAGCCTTTTGCCATCTATTTCGGCAGCGAAGAAGATGTGCAGGAGGTTGTCCTGGGCATGTAACGCGAATTGCCAAATCGCGCATCGAATTGGCAATTCGATTTACAAGGGAACTGTAAGATGACTCTCAAAATTATTTCTAAAACGGCACTGCCGGTCTGGATCGAAAAACTCAGTGCATCGTATCAGGTGATTGGGCCAGTAACTCGGCCGGACGGAACTGTTTTTGCCGAGATTCAGGTGGCGGAGGAGATGGACCTGGCCTATGCCACGACGCTTTTGCCGCCCAAGAAAGCCCTATTGCCGCTGCGGGAAACGCTGTTTCGATTTGATGGCAATGGGCAGGAGATGGAATTGGTGATGGAGGAACGGCCGTCCATTATTTTCGGCGTCCACACCTGCGACTTGCACGCCATTACCCTGCTTGACCAATTTTTCGGCGCTGATCCGGCCGACCAACATTACCAGGCCCGCCGCCAGAACACGACCATCGTCAGCCTGGAATGCCTCCAGCCCTGCTCGGAAGATGCGTTTTGTAAGGACATGGGTACGCTGGTTGTGCCCGATGCCTTTGACGTGCATCTCACCGACCTGGGTTCTGATTTTGCACTGGAAGTCGGGTCGGAGAAGGGTGGCAGGTTATTGGAAGGTATGGCAGCGGTGCGCGAGGCAACGGCCGTTGACTACCACCAATTCAATCAAACGATGACCGAAAAATGGCCGCGCTTCCCCTACCGGCTGAAAGCGGACGTGACCGAACTGCCCAGTTTGCTGGCCGTCAGCTACCGCAGCCAGGTGTGGACGGCCGTCGGCGAACAATGCCTGGGCTGTGGCGCGTGTACCCTGGTTTGTCCCACCTGCACCTGTTTTAACGTCATCGATGATGTGGATTTCTCGCTCCGACATGGAAGCCGGGTGCGGGTATGGGATTCCTGTCAATTTGGCCAATTTGCCAGCGTTGCCGGTGGGCATGATTTCCGCCAGGGGCGGGCCGCCCGCCAGCGGCATCGCTTTAACCGCAAGTACAAATATCAAATGGAAGCCGCCGGCATGATGGGCTGTGTGGGCTGCGGCCGCTGTGCGCGGGCCTGTCTGGTACACATCAAGCCGGTGGACGTGTTGAATAAGTTGCACCGGCAGCGCACGGCCGTTCAGCATACGGCCGTTTCTCCCCGGCGCCAGGAGGTGATGCGATGAGCACCTGTTTACGAGAAAGACTCACCGACTCCTCGATTTATTTGCCGGCGATGGCGCGGGTGGTGGCGGTACGGCCGTTAACCAAACTGGAAAAACTCTTCACCCTCCAACTGCCCGACGGCCTTTCCCTCGACCACGAGCCGGGCCAATTTGTCCAGGTCTCCCTGCTGGGCATCGGCGAGGCACCCATCAGCATTTCCTCCTCGCCCAGCCGCAGCAACGGAACCTTTGAGATTTGCGTGCGCCAGGCCGGCGATTTGACCGGCGCGCTGCATACTTTAACACCCGGCGCGTTCCTGGGCATTCGCGGCCCATTCGGCCACAGTTTTCCCATCAAACGCTTTTGGGGCAAGGACATCCTCTTCATGCCCGGTGGATTGGGAATGGCGCCCCTGCGCTCCCTCATCAATCAGGTGCTGGACGAGCGGAGCAATTTTGGCCGGGTCATCATCCTTTACGGCGCGCGCCAGCCATCCGAACTGCTGTTTACCGATGAACTGGCCGCCTGGGGCGCGCGGGGCGATGTCGAACTGCACGTCACCGTGGACCGGCCGGATGATAACTGGCAGGGTCACGTCGGGGTGATTACGACCCTGGTTCCCGGCATCCAGATTTACGCCCCTAACACTGTTGCCATCACCGTTGGGCCACCGGTCATGTACCGCTTTGTGCTGCTGGAACTGCTGGGCAAAGGGCTGCGCGAAGGCAACATCTGGCTCAGCCTGGAGCGGCGGATGAAATGCGGCGTGGGCAAATGCGGCCACTGCCAGATGAACCACATCTACACCTGCCAGGATGGTCCCTGCTTCGCCTATTCCCAGATCAAGCATCTGGAGGAGGCATTGTGATGAGCGCCAAACCTAAGATTGCCTTTTTTGATTTTACCGGCTGCGAGGGCTGCCAGTTAACGGTGATTGACGCCTTGCAAACTCACCTTGACCTGCTGGATGCGGTGGAAATCGTACAGTTCCGCGAGGCGATGAGTGAATTGGTTGATGATTACCAGATTGCGTTTGTGGAAGGCGCTTGCACCCGGACTGGCGACGAAGCCCGCCTGCTGGCCATCCGGGAGCGGGCACAGATTGTGGTGGCCCTGGGGGCGTGCGCCCATCTTGGTGGAGTCAATGCCATCCGCAACCGACAGCCATTGGAAATTGTGCGCCGTTATGTCTATGGCAATGCCGGAAAATTTCATGAAAGCAGCGCCGCCCGGCCCATCAGCGCCGTCATTCCGGTAGACGCTGTCATTCCCGGCTGTCCCATTGATCAGGCAGAGTTTGTGCGTACCGTCACGCTGCTGCTGCAAAATCGCCGGCCGCAGCTGCCCGATTACCCGGTCTGCGCTGAGTGCAAACTGCGGGAAAACGGCTGCGTGGTCTGGGACGGCCAGCTTTGCCTGGGTTCGGTGACGCGGGCCGGCTGTGCCGCGATTTGCCCTAGCGATGGGTTGGGCTGCCTGGGCTGCCGTGGTCTGATCGCTGATCCCAATCTCAACTGGCTGAAAGCGGCACTGCAGGAACACGGCCTGGACGATGGGGCATTTGCTGACGCTGCGGGACTATTTTTAACCTACGCCCTGGCCGAAAAGGAGGCGGCGTAAGATGACGACAACAGTAAAAAGCCCAACAACCCGGATTGATGTGCATCTTGATGTCCATCACCTGACGCGGGTGGAAGGGCACGGCAATATTGTGGTGGACGTGCGTAATGGCATCATCGAGCAGTGCGATTTGCAAATTGTGGAAGCGCCGCGTTTTATGGAAGCGATGCTGCGGGGACGGCCGTATACCCAGGCCCCCCTGTTAGCGTCACGCATCTGTGGGATTTGCGCCGTGGCCCACACCACTGCTTCGCTGCGAGCCGTCGAACAGGCGCTGGACATCGTGCCCAGCCCGCAGACAACATTGCTGCGCCTGTTGAACTTCTGCGGCGAAATCCTCGACAGCCATATTTTGCACACCTACATGCTCGTCGCCCCCGATTTGCTGGGGCTGGGCAGTGTGCTGCCCCTGGCCGCCGAACAGCCGGAAGTTGTTACGCGGGCGCTGCGGATGAAAAAAGTGGCCGGTGACCTGTGCGCGGCTGTCGGCGGCCGGCATACGCACCCTGTTGCCATGACGGTGGGCGGATTCACCCACTTCCCGGCGGCAGCCGAACTGGAAGTACTGGGCGAGCGGCTGGAAGCGATGCGGGCGGATATGACCGATACGGTGGCCTTGTTCAAGGAACTGGCGCTGCCAACCTTTGCCCGCGAAACCGAGTATCTGGCGCTGCGCCCGGCGGAAGGGTACGGGTTTATGGGTGACACAATCGCCAGCAGTGACGGCGGGATGTGGCCGGTGACGCAGTACCGCCAGGTGACAAATGAGTTTCATGTATCTCATTCGACGGCCAAACGCGCCCGCCACCGGCGGGAGTCGTACATGGTCGGTGCGCTGGCCCGGTTCAATTTGAACGATGACCGGCTGCATCCCCAGGCGCAGGCGGCGGCGCAGACACTGCGTCTCGCGCCGGGCTGCCATAACTCGTTTCTGATCACGCTGGCGCAGGTGGTGGAGATGGTGCATTGTGTGGAAACGGCCGTTAGCCTCATCCAACAGCTCCTCACCGAAGGCATTAAACCGGAGCCGCCGGTCAAGCCGGGCCGCCTATCCGGGGCGGGTGTTGGTGCGGTTGAAGCGCCGCGGGGAACCCTTTACCACGATTACGAAATCAAGGGCGGTACGATTGCCGAAGCCAACTGCGTGATTCCCACGGCGCAAAACCTGGCCAACATCGAAGCCGACATGCGGGCGCTGCTACCCCATGTGCTGGATCGACCGCCGGATGATATCAAGCTGGCACTGGAGATGCTCGTCCGTGCTTACGACCCCTGTATTTCCTGTGCCACGCACACGCTGCAAGTGGCATTTGTTGAGTGAAAGTCGCGCCGAAAATCGCACGGCGGACGACATTCAGGTGTACAATAAAATTGTGGAGTCGTTCATCGTTGTTGATGAACAAAGGATGGTAATAAGATGGCTAAGATACTGGTTATTGATGATGATCCCGACATCGTAACGGCCGTACGCATGACGTTGGAAAGCGAGGACCACGAGGTGTTCGAGGCCGGCAGTGGCAAAGAAGGGCTGGCCATGATTGAAAAAGTACAGCCCGACTTGATCGTTTTGGACGTGATGATGGAAACTCACACCGAGGGCTTCCAACTGGCGCTTAAACTGCGCAGCCCGGACCCCACCTCCAAATTGGTCAAATTCAAGAACATCCCGATTTTGATGTTGACAGCCATTCACAGCACGACGCCGCTGCACTTTGAACCTGACATTGATTACTTGCCGGTCGAACTGTTTGTGGATAAGCCCATCGATCCCGATGACTTGATTGGCAAAGTGGATTGGGTTTTAAGCCGCGAAGCTGTGTAGATCACCGGATCGTCAGACACATAAGGCGGCGTCATGCGTCATACGTGAAACGTGATACGTGACGCATGACGCATGACTTTATGACGTTTTACCAATCATGAGGCGCTGGTTGACGCTGCTGCTGGGCAGGCGGTTGCAGCTTGTCCTGATTGCTTGCTTTTCGTTGGTGGCCACCCTGACTCTAGGCGTGGGGACGCTGGTTACGTCGCGCGTCATCAACGATTATTTGAGCGCGGCCGAGGCGGATCGGGTGGCGCGCGACATGGATCTGGCGGAGGCATTTTATCAGCTCAAACTGGACGAAATCGCCGCCATCAGCCACCGGTTGGTGCTGGACGCCTGGGTGGTGCAAAGTTTGCCGGCCGCCGCGCAGGGTCAGGCTGAGGCGCTGCGGGTCATTGACCAGCAAATCACCAACAAAATCACCGTGCTGGCTCTGGGTGGCACGCACCTGATTGCCGTGCTGGATGTGCAGGGCGAGATGCTGACCGGCCGGGTGTTGGCGCCGGAAGGCACACTGTCGCCTGTCCTGAGCCAGAGCGATTGGAGCGGGTTGCCCATCGTGGCTAGTGTGTTATCCACTGGCAACGAGGCGGCCGCGACCGAAATCATTCCGGCCGAATTTTTGGCGCAGGTGGGGCTGGCGCAGCAGGCGGCGGTCACGCTGGTGGAAACGCCCAAAGCCGCGCCAACGCCTTTTGATGCACGGGAAGGAACGGCTGGCCTGGCCCTGGTGGGGGTCGCTCCTTTGTTTGATGACCAGGGTCGGATGATGGGCGCGGTTTTGGCTGCTTACCTATTCAACAACGATTTTACGCTGGTGGATCGCATCAAAGCGGTGGCCGGTATTGACACGGTGACCATCTTCTTTGGCGACCTGCGGGTTTCCACCAACGTCATGACCGCCGAAGGCAAACGGGCGGTGGGTACGCGGGTTTCCCAGGAAGTGTTTGACGTGGTCCTGACCCAGGGCCGCGATTACGTGGGCCGGGCTTTTGTGGTCAACGACTGGTTCATCACCCGCTACGAACCGCTGCGCGATTTTCAAGGTCAGGTGGTGGGCAGTTTGTACGTAGGCGCACGCGAGTCGGCGTTTCAGGCGCTGGTGCATACGTTTAATAACCGGGTAGCATTGATTGCTTTGTTTTGCATTGTTTTGGCCGGTGTCGTGGCCGTGCCCATCGCCCGCCTCATCACCCAGCCTATCGCCGAACTGGTAGCGGCCAATCGGCGGTTGGCCGGGGGCGATATGGCGGTGCGGGTGCAGCCTTACGGCAGCGGCGAACTGGCCATGCTGGGGCATTCTTTCAACAAAATGGCGGAGACGCTGCACCAGGCGCAGCAGGAGCTGCTGCACAAGGAGCGGCTGGCTTCGATGGGGCAGTTGGCGGCGGGAGTGGCCCACGAAATCAACAATCCGTTAGGCACGATTCTGTTATTTGCCGACATCCTGTACAAGGAAATGGACGAGGCGGATCCGCGGCGGGAGGATTTGAAGTTGATTGTGGATGAAGCGGTGCGCTGTAAAAATATTGTGGCCGATTTGCTAAATTTTTCGCGGCAGCAGGAGGTGTTGGCCCAGGAAACGGCCGTATCCGATCTCCTAAACCAAACCATCGACACCGTGCGCCGCCAGCCCAATTTTGAACAGGTAGACATCGTTTGCGACTTCGAGCCGGATTTGCCATCCATTCAAGCCGATCCGGCCCAGTTACAGCAGGTGTTCATCAATCTGCTGCAAAACGCGGCTGAAGCCATGGCCGGCGAGGGAACCATCACCCTGTCGGCGCGGTTAACGGATAATCAACAAGTCGAAATTAAGGTGGCCGACACCGGCTGCGGTATTCCGCCGGAGCATCTGGGCAAGCTGTTTACACCGTTCTTCACGACCAAGGCGTTGGGCAAAGGGACCGGGCTGGGTTTGTCCATCGTTTATGGCATCATTAAAATGCACCGAGGACAAATCGGGGTGCAGAGCCAGGTGGGTGAGGGAACGACGTTTACGATTACGCTGCCGGTACAGTCGGTTCCGGCCGGTGAATTGGCGGCGCAAATTGCTTGAAATGATAACCGCAAAGAACGCGAAGGGCGCAAAGAATCTCAAGGTAAAATCTGTGTAATGTCATTTCACAACCACTCCGTGTACGGCGAAATCTGTGGAGACCTTTGATGGAGAGGAATGAGCGCATTCTTGTGATTGATGATGAGGAGGGCATCCGACGTGGCTGCCGGCGGGCGCTGGAACCGCAGGGATTTGGGGTGGAAACGGCCGTTAATCTGCAAGAAGGTCGCGAAAAACTCCAAACAGGTCAATTTGCCCTGGTTCTCCTCGACGTGATGCTGTCCGATGGGCGAGGTATTGAACTGCTGCCGGCTATCCAAGAACAAGACCCGGAAACCATCGTGATCATCATCACCGGTTACGCTACCGT
>JBNKZT010000203.1:0-10985 GCA_050301775.1 Promineifilaceae bacterium (SeqCode) | reverse complement strand
TCCCTCCTGAAGAAAAACCTCAATCTGAATCAATTGGCGTGTCACCCCCCGTATTTCCTCAACAAAAACAGACTGGTTTGCCATCCCCTTTTCCCTTACCTCAGAATGGCAAATTGACCTGGTATCAGGCCATCGTCAAACGTCATGATCCAATTTTTCCGGAAATCACGAAATCTGGCTGGTTGTTGGTCTATCGGCCAGAGGATGACCCAAAAATAAAAGAAAATTCCCTGGTAGTGATTGCCAGCGACGATCCTGACACCAAAGCGAGTATTACCCTTGAACCTCTCAATAATGAAAAACAGGTTTTCCATCGCATTTATCTGGCCCGCAAGGAATTCGAGGGGCCATTTTATAGGACAGAAAACCAGGTAACACTTTCGTCAGAAATCAGACACGTTCCCGTAGATATTGAGCAAATTCTGGGTTATGTGGTCGGTATGTGGCTGGAAATTGGAGAATCTGAGATACTGGAAAGTTAGAGGGTAGAGCAAGAGCGAGAGGAAGAAAAGGTAATTCTCTAGTACTTAACTCTGGCTCTGGCTGAAAGAGGAGATGGTATGGGCGAACACATTCTTGTGATCGGAGCGACGCTGCTGGATACCAAGGGCAAGCCAATGGCCGGTCTGGAACCGGGCACATCAAATCCGGCTTATATCCGAACGACGCGGGGTGGCACGGCACGTAATGTGGCCGAAAATCTGGGGCGTCTGGGGGCAGAGGTGTATCTGATCTCGGCCGTGGGTAAGGATTTGACCGGCGAACAGTTGGTGGCCCAAACGGCCGATGCTGGTGTTAATGTGGACCATGTTTTGACCATTGATGGAGAAAACACGGGCACTTACATGGCTTTGCTGGAGGATGATGGCTCGCTCTCCGTTGCGCTGGATGACGTCCAGGTGATGATGAATATCACACCGGCGTATCTGCATGAAAGAGAGGAGTTGTTTCGTGATGCGGCTATGATCATGATGGATGGCAGTTTGATGCATGATTCGATGGCGGCCATTGCTGAATTTGCCCAAAAGTATCAGGTTCCACTGTGTGCCGATCCGTCTTCGGGGCGGCTGGCGTATAAGTTACGGCCGTTTCTCCCCCACCTGCACCTCGTCGTCCCCAACGAAGTCGAAGCCGCCGAACTGTGCGAAGTCGATTTTGGCGGGCACGATCCCGATACCAGTCTTGATTTGGCCCGGCTGCTGGTGAAAATGGGCGTCGATAACGTTGTCATTACGTTATCCGATTTTGGCCTGGATTATGCGACCTCTGACGAAACCGGCTATATTGAAGCCAATTACAACGAGATGGTAGACAGTACCGGCACCGGCGATTCGGTCACGGCGGCGATCATCTTTGGCCTGGTCAACGATCTGCCGCCGGTGCAGTGCATTCGCCTGGGGGCAGCCGCGGCCAGCCTGACGCTGCAAACCAGCGAAACCGTCGTCCCGGACTTGAGCCTGGATATGCTCTATGATCATTTGATTGTCTAAAACACCCATCCTTCGACTGGCTAAGGACAAGTCGTCAATCTTCAATCGTTAATCGTCAATCTTCAATCATTAATTTATGAACAACTGGCTCGGCCTCCTCATCTGTATCGCTTATATTTTTAGTCTCATCGGCATTGCCGAAATGCTGCGCCGTTGGCGCGGCTACAAAAGCAGTTTTACTCGTAAAGTCATCCATATCGGCGTGGGGATGATGAGTTGGGGACTGCATTTTCTGTTTGATAATCCCTGGTTTTTTATTGCTACGGCCGTTGCCTTCATGTTCATCAACCTGCTCGACTGGCGCTACGGCTTTTTGCCGCCATGTCCAGCAGCGACCGTTCCAATTTAGGCACCGTTTACTTTCCCTTTGCCGCGGCTGTCGTCGCTTACCTCTTCTGGGACCAACCGCCGCTGATGGTAGCGGCGCTCATGCCGCTCACTTGGGGCGATGGGATGGCGCCGGTCATTGGTCAGGCCTACGGTCGTCGTGAATACCACGTGCGCAATCATCGGCGCACGCTGGAAGGGTCGGCCGGCTTTTTTGTGGCCTGTTTCCTGTTTACCTGGCTGGCGTTATGGTTGGTGAGCGGCTCACCGGACATTGTACCGATGGCGGCGGTGTTCCCGGCGTTGGTCATTACCATTGCCACAACATTGATGGAAGCGGTGTCGATTTGGGGGATTGATAATTTAACGGTCACGGCCGTTGCCATTCTTATCCTCAGTTATTGGCCATTCTAATTTGACAATGTTACATCAGGCTCAGGAGATCCGTTTTAAGAAATCGTTTGCGAAAAAGGCCGAGTTTTGTAGCAGAATGAATGCGTTTTTCATCTGTTTTTTCCAAAATTGTTCCACCAAAAAAGGTGATTTGGGGAAAAACAGTATTTGAATCAAGCAAAATTTGCATAAGAGTCGATGACGTTGAAAGTTGAAACATTTTTCACTCCATAAGCCGCGCTAAGGCTATATTTTATGTTTTGACGACCGCTCATTTCGCAAATTATCAACAGAACGTCTCTCAGAATTCTAATTTAACATTGTCAAAATAGGTTAACGTATCATCGGAAGATCGGTTGAAACACTTGCTAGATCATACTTCCTTTATTGGCCGCGAAAAAGAATATAGTGACATCCAACAGCTTTTGACCCAGCCGGATTGTCGTTTATTGACGCTGGTTGGGCCTGGGGGAATTGGCAAAACGCGGCTGGCATTGCAATTGGCCATGTGGCTGCACGACAAGTTTGCCTATGGTTCTTTTGTGGCCTATTTGCAACCCTTGCGCTCGGCTGAGTTCTTTGTGTCCGCAGTTGCCGATGCACTGAGCATTTCCTTAACTGGTCAAGAGCCGCCGCTGGTGCAGCTTGCCCATTATTTGAGCGACAAAGAAGCGCTCATTATCTTGGATAATTTTGAGCATCTTTTAGATGCGGCCGAACAATTGGCACTCTTGTCGTCGTCCACGCCCCACGTCAAATATCTAATCACCTCGCGGGAAGCCTTAAATCTTCAGGAAGAGTGGCTGTATTCTGTAGCAGGATTGGCCTTCCCTACCGATTTAGACAATGATTTGGCCGGTCAAAATGACGATGCGGTGCAGTTGTTCAATGAACGAGCGCAGCGCGTTTACCCCGACTTTGCCCCGGATAAGGAAGTTAAAGCAGTTATTCAAATTTGCCAATTGGTAGAGGGGATGCCGTTAGCTTTGGAACTGGCAGCGGCGTGGCGGAAGACCTTGAATTGTCAGGAAATTGCGGAGGAGATTCAAGGCGGTTTGCCATTTCTGACGACGCGACTGCGCAATGTGTCGAAACGTCATCACAGTATGCAAACGGTTTTTGACCAGACGTGGCAGCGATTGAATGAGCGAGAACAAGCTGTTTTTAAGCGCCTGTCGGTTTTCAGAGGGGGGTTCTTGCGTGATGCGGTTGTCGAGGTGACAGGCGCATCCTTGCCGATATTGTCGGTGCTGGTTGATAAATCTTTGCTGCGTTTGGATGACAACGGCCGTTACCAAATCCACGAACTCCTACGCCAATATGCCGCCGAACAACTCAGCCAGCGGGCAGACGATGATCAACAAATGCAGGCCGCTCACGCCGCCTACTATATCCAATTCCTCCATCAGCGCAGTGGCGATGTGTGCGGCGGTCGTCAACGGGAAGCCCTGCTCGAAATCAGAGCCGATTTAGACAATATCCGCGTGGCCTGGCTGTGGGCAGTGGCGCAGGGTGATGTCGATGCGTTGCAAAAAGGGAGCGAATCCCTGGGGCTTTACTATCAATTTTTGGGCGGCTATCAGGAAGGCACCACACTCTTTTCTCAGGCGACTGAGGCGCTGCTGGCCCAGCCGCCGAGTGAAGCAATCGACCAAGCCCTGCTGGGGACGCGCATGTATGAAGCGTGGTACCATCTGCGTTTTGGGCGGCAGGAAGACACGGAAGCGTGCATAGCGCACAGTCAAGCCATCTACAGCCGTCTGAACATCCCGCCCCTGCCTGGTTATCTGACAGACCCCAACGCGCCGCTTAGTTTTGTGGCTTTAACCCGAGGTGATTATGAAACGGCCGTTCAACTAGCCGAACAAGTGCGGGATGTTGCCGAAGTAGAGCGGCACCCCATCAATCGTCAATTTGCCTATCACTTATTGTCTGAAGCGCATGTGGGCTTGGGTGCGTATGAGACGGCGCAAAATTTTGCCCAACAAGCCTATGCCCAATCGCTCATGACCGGCGACCGTTGGTTCCGCGCCTATATTTTGAACAATATGGGCCAAATTGCGGTGGCGCTGGGTGATAACCGCATGGGCAAAAGCCATTTCAAATCTAGTTACGAGATCCGCCACGATTTTGCTGATCCGGAAGGCATGGCACTGGCGCTTGTCAATCTGGGCAACCTCTCTTTCAAAGAGCATGATTTGGCAGAGGCCGCCGATCAATTTCAGCGCAGTTGCATCATCTACCAGGATATCAATGACAAAGGTGGCTTGGCGGCGGCCAATTGGGGATTGGGCATGGTCGCTTGTGAGCAGGGTGATTTTGCCCGAACGCAGGGCTATTTTAGAGAGGCTTTGCAGTTGGCGGTTGATATTGACTATCGGCCGGTGTTGTTTGGCCTGTTGGTTAATATTGCGGAATTGTTGTGGCGGATAGGGCAGCGAGAACGACCGTTAATCCTCCTGACCTACACCATCCATAACGCCAAGACCGATCACGAAACGCGAAAGAATGCGCAAACGCTGCTAACCGATGCGTATCAAAAAAAGGTCTCGCCCGATCTGCTGGCAAGAGCCACTGCCACAGGGCAAGCCGGCGACTTAGCCGGACTCGCGGCTGATTTGCTCCATCAACTCGCCTTACCGCTCACGACAACTTCCGTAGAACCCATCCTGCCTGAATCGGCCGAAACGCTTGTGGAGCCGCTTACCCCGCGAGAATTAGAGGTGCTAAAGCTGATTTGTGTGGGGCAGATGAATGGTGAAATCGCGGCCGAACTGGGTATCGCCATTGGCACTGTTAAATTCTATACCGGTCAAATTTATGGCAAACTCGGGGTGCGTAATCGGGTAACGGCCGTTGCCCGCGCCCGTAAACTCAACCTCATTCCCCCCGCATAACCCCCAACCCAACCAAAGTTGGGTTCCCCAACCGCCAAATCCCATCAAAAAACAAACCTTCGTCAGAAGATTTTCCCCTGCCTAATCGGTAAAGTAAGGGCATGTTAACTTCAATCAAATCTTCAGCCCTACAAGTAATCGGTCAAACACCCGTTGTGCAGCTGCAAAAAGTTGTTCCTGCCAACAGTGCTGACGTACTCATTAAATTGGAATATTTCAATCCAACCGGCTCATATAAAGATCGGATGGCCTTGGCGATGATCGAAGAGGCAGAGAAACGTGGCGATTTGCATCCCAGCATGACGGTTGTTGAGTACACCGGTGGGAGTACCGGCTCATCTTTGGCTTTTGTTTGCGCCATAAAGGGATACTCATTTACGGCCGTTTCGTCTGACGCTTATGCCCAAGAAAAATTGGATACAATGCGGGCTTTTGGGGCAAATGTGGAAATTATCCCCAGCCAGGATGGAAAAATAACGCCTGACTTAATCCCCCGCATGATTGAAAGAGCGAAACAAATTGCCCAAGCCACCAATGCCTATGCCACAGACCAATTCAACAACGAGGACTCCCTCAAAGGCTACGCCCAAATTGGGTATGAATTGTTGCAGCAAGTGACCACACCCATTGCCGCTTTTTGCGGTGGGGTAGGGACAGCCGGCATGTTGATGGGGGTTGCAAAAGCCTTGAGCGAAGCCAATTCTCATACCCGCATTATAGCGTTAGAACCGGCTACATCATCTGCAATCTCAACAGGAGCCGCTGGAACCCATCATATTGAGGGAATAGGGGTTGGGTTTATCCCCCCCTTGTTAAAGAGGGGTTCTTATGAAGAAGCCAGAGGAATTGATGAGGTACAAGCACGCCACATGGCGCAACGACTCGCCAGAGAAGAAGGCATATTTTCAGGAACATCAACCGGACTAAATGTTGTTGGCGCACTCGAACTTGCGCGTGAATTGGGGCCGGGCCATACCGTTGTCACCGTTGCTGTTGATTCAGGTTTGAAATATTTAGGCGGTGCGTTGTATAAGGCATAAGTTGAATAAACATGCTTCGTGGCAACAAATTTGTTGTTTAAATCTATTAAAAGAGGGTGTACGTGATACACCAAGGAGAAACGAAATGTCTCAAGAATGGAAAATAAATGGAACGTATTTTGAAGCGTGCAATTGTGAAGCCGCCTGCCCCTGCATCTTTCTCAGCGACCCGACCGAGGATGATTGCACCCTCCTGGTCGCCTGGCATATTGATCAGGGCAGCTTTGACGCCGTTCGCCTGGATGACCTGAACGTGGCCCTAGCGGTTTTCAGTCCAGGTAACATGGCAGCGGTAAAGTGGACAGCGGCCGTTTACTTTGATGACAGCGCC
Source organism: Promineifilaceae bacterium (SeqCode) (assembly GCA_050301775.1). Taxonomy (GTDB): domain Bacteria; phylum Chloroflexota; class Anaerolineae; order Promineifilales; family Promineifilaceae; genus JACKCC01. The sequence goes on along the minus strand of JBNKZT010000203.1, from coordinate 4,507 downwards.
TCTGACAGCCAGAAAGAAGCCCTGATGCAAATCTTTACGGGGCAAGCTGGCGGGCATCCCGGACGCCTGGTCTCCCACATTGGCGATGTGTTGGGCGTGAGCAGTTTGCCTATGACCTATCAGGCCGATGGCAAGCGGCGCAGTCTAAAGATTGAAGGAGTCGCCGAAGCCGAAATCGAAGCGCTGGCGACGGGTCAGGGCGGCGCAGACATCACGGTTGAAAATCATCCTTTGTGTATTGCCCCTGGCTTCAAAGCCGTTGTCAGCAAATCCAAGCAAGTTACCTATCAGGATCACGGCTTCGACTGGCAATTCTCAGGGAAGAACGGTTTTTATTCGCCGTTCGTCTATCAAGGAGAGTAAACCCATGTCTCTGGCAACATTTACCGAAACTGTGCTGCGGCGCGACCGAACCGTTGTCTTGACGGGTCTGAGCTTGATCGTGCTTTTGTCCTGGGCTTACTTGATCTATCTAGCCTGGGGAATGTCTAACATGATGGTTATGGGTGAGTCCAGCATGGGCATGGAGATGGGTATGGAAATGGCAATGCCCACCGTCCAGCCTTGGGGCGCTGTCGATTATTGGCTGATGTTTGTCATGTGGGCGGTGATGATGGCTGCCATGATGACCCCATCTGCTGCGCCGATGGTACTGACGTACACGAGAATCAACCGTCAGCAGCAAGCTAATTTGAAACCTGTAATGGGAACGGCAGTTTTCTTTTTCGGCTATCTTCTCATTTGGACACTGTTTAGCGCGGCGGCTACGTTAGCCCAGGGTGGGCTTCATGCCGCCACCTTGCTCTCGCCCATGATGGAAACAACCAGCCCGATTTTGGGTGGCATCATCCTCATAGCTGCTGGCGTTTTCCAGTTCACACCGCTCAAACAAGCCTGCCTTTCGCACTGCCGCACCCCGCTGGGCTATTTCATGACAGAATGGCGCGAAGGCAAGTGGGGCGCGTTGGTGATGGGTGTGCGTCACGGCGCTTTTTGTGTCGGCTGCTGTTGGCTGATTATGGCACTACTTTTTGTGGCGGGTGTGATGAACCTCTTTTGGATTGCCGTTATCGCGGCCTATGTGCTGCTGGAAAAAGTGTTGCCTCACGGCCACAAAGTAAGCTGGGCTTTTGGCGTCTTGATGATCGGCTGGGGCGTATGGCTGATTGCTGGAACGATGCTTTAAAAAATAATGCGTAATACGTAGTCGGTAGTCTTCGGTTTTACGCACTACGCTCTACGCAATAAAGGATTCCCATGTCAAATTATAAATCTTGGAACGTTTCCGGCACCTATTATGAAGTGTGTAACTGCGAAGCCGTTTGCCCTTGCCGACGGCATGGCGAGAAAGAGGGTGGACGATCCACCTACGGTTTCTGCGATTTTGCCCTATCCTGGCACATCATCGAGGGGCAAGCCGACGGCTTAAACATAGGCAACCTTTTCGTGGTGCTGGCTGGCTCGTACAATGATGATGAACCGGGATCGCCGTGGCGTGTTATTCTCTACGTGGACGAAAGAGGGAACGAACAGCAGCATCAAGCCTTAGCCGACATCTTTTTAGGACGGGCTGGTGGTGATACCAGACGCAATTTTGCGGCGGTCATTGGGGATGTGGTTGCGACAAGACCGGCAAAGATTAAACTTGAGCACAGCCGTAATCAAGAACGGATGGAAGTCAAGGGTTTTGTTTCCGCCGCCACCGCTCGTGCTGACGCCACAGACCAGCCTGTCTCTTGCGGTATTCCCGGCCATGACAGACCGGGCCAGGAAATTGTGGCGGATCATTTTCGAGTAGATGATGAAAGTTTGAAGTGGGAAGTAAACGGCCGTTGTGGGTTTGCCACCGATTTTGCTTATCATTCCTAATCACGGAGGGAAATCATGACCTTTATCCATACGATTCCAGAAGAAGTAGCAGAAGGCGACGTCAAAAAGATGTATGAGGAAAATATCGCTGATTTTGGCTACCTGCCCAACTATGTGCAAGTGTTTAGCCTGCGTCCAGATGTGATGGCTGCATGGGGGCAATTTCTTGGAACCCTTAGCCATGATATGGATGCCCGCCGCTATGAACTGGTGACGCTGGCGGCGGCGCGTGCCCTGCACAGCAGTTACTGTATGTTGGCGCATGGATCGGTCATGCTGCAAGACCTCTTCTCTCCCGAACAATTGACACGCATCGCCCAAGATTACCAAACGGCTGATTTGACCCCCGCCGAAGTAGCGATGATGGCTTATGCAGAACAGGTGGTGTTGGACGCAACGGCCGTTACCCAAGCCCATATCGACAGCCTCCAACAACACGGCTTCTCTGATGCCGAGATATTTGACATCACCACAACCGCAACGGCGCGTTGCTTCTTCTCAAAAACCCTTGACGCCTTGGGGGCTGAGCCGGATGAAGCCTTTATGGCGCTCGACAAAAACCTGCGGCAAGCACTGACAGTTGGGCGCCCCATAAGTATGAAAGGGAAAGATAATGTATAAAATTGTTGAATTTCACTCAGAAGATGCCACATTAAGAGGCAGACTATATAGTCCGGATATATCGGAAAAACCACCTATCGTCATTATGGCGCACGGATTCTCGGCAACGATTAATGACATGGTTGCCGACCGCTTTGCGGAAGTATTCTATGAGGCTGGTTTCGCTGTCTTGTTGTATGACCATCACAGTTTGGGCATCAGCGATGGTGAACCCCGCCGGCAAATCAATAAATGGATTCAGACACGGGGTTATCTCGACGCGATTAACTTTGTATCAACGCTACCCGAAATTGATGCTGCCAGAATCGCCCTTTGGGGTGATAGCATGAGCGGTGGGGAGGTTATCGTGGCGGGAGCCATTGACTCCAGAATCAAAGCCATTGTGGCACAAGTTCCGGCTTGTGGCGCCCAACCAGCGCCACCCGACCCCGAAGGCTTGTTATTCGCTTCTATCCGCGACACATTGCTCAACGGCGATATAAGCGGGTTGCCTCAAACAACCACCGGACCGTTGCCGGTTGTTTCATTTGACCAGCGAAACAACCCATCCTTACTCACTCCCTTGACTGCATTCCGTTGGTTTATTGAGTACGGCGGGCGATACGGGACGAAGTGGGAAAACTGGGCAACGCTTGTCTCGCCAGACACACCTGCGCCGTTTCATCCTGCCCTTTGCGCCCCACATGTCAAGGCCCCTCTCCTGCTCATGGTTGCCCACGAAGACGAAATGCCTGGCGCCAATTCGAACATTGCTCGAATGGTATTTGATTTAGCGCCCCAGCCAAAGGAATTGGTTGAGATAGACGGCGGACACTTTGGGCTTTTGCATTATCCGAGTTCCCTGTTTGATCAAGCCAGTATCAAGCAACAAAATTTTCTGATGACGCATTTATGAGTCCACCGAAAAAAGTTCAACTTTTGGTCATTAACTAAAAATTTCTGTCGAGACGAAAAGTTGAACTTTTGGTCTTGAAAGGCTTTTTTCGGAAGAGTCATTTATAAAGCGGAAAGCGTCGACATCACCACAACCACAGCAGACTGAAGGCTGTGTGTGAACCCGCCTAACATTACTTCCGGCCGACCGCCTTGCATGCCGATTTTATCTGTTTTGGTTAGAATGGCAGTGGCTGAAGAGGGCGTTAACCCTCATGAGTATCGTTGCAATGAATGCTATGGGAGAATCTAAAGTATGAAAAACAGTAATGGCAATCCTGTGATCAGTTATCATGATTTTGACAATTTTGATTTAGAGTTGGCCGTTTGCACTGATCCGGTTTGCAGTAATCCCACCCTGACCACGGTGGCGGACAGTGGACTAGTGGGCTGGTACACATCATTGGCCTTAAATAGTAGCAATATTCCCTTCATCAGTTATTATGATTTGTCCGGTTTCGATCTAAAATTGTCAAACTAAAAAGGATTGAAGATTAAAGATTGATGATTGGATAGCATAAATCGTAAATCATAAATCACCATGATCCCATTTGACCAAATCGAAGCCATTTTATTTGACCTGGACGGCACGCTGATCAATACTGATGATGATGCGGTCGCCCGGCTGGAGGTGAAGTTACGGCCGTTTCTCAGACGGCATTCACCGCGCATCGCCCGCTGGCTGATGATGAAAGCGGAAACGCCGGGCAATGCCCTCATCACGCTGCTGGATATTTTGCATTTGGATGAGGCGCTGATGGGCACGACCGACAGACTGCGGCGGCGGCGCGGCGTTTATGCCGCTCATGAGTTTTCGTTCATTCCGGGGGTGGGGGAACTGCTCCTGTCGCTGCAAGGCCGCTATAAGGTTGCCCTGGTGACGACACGCAGCCGGTATCACATTGATGCGTTTTTGCAGCAGTTCCCGGTGGAAACGGCCGTGTTCGGCACAACCTGCGGCCTGCAAGACACCCGCCGCCTCAAACCCCATCCCGCGCCGGTGCGTTTGGCTGCCAAACGGCTGGGCGTCCCCGTCGAAAAATGCGTCATGGTTGGCGACACCACCGTGGATGTGAAATCGGGC
>JBNKZT010000202.1:0-11030 GCA_050301775.1 Promineifilaceae bacterium (SeqCode) | reverse complement strand
CCGTTGACCTTCTTGCTGCCCAGCGTCTCATAAAACTTCTCAAACGCTTCCTGCGCCTTCGGCGTAGCCATCCCATCCGAGGCATTCAGCCGCGAGAGCGGGGTGGCGCAGTAAACGCCGCTGTCCATCCCATCGGTGAAGCCGTTCCAGCCTACACCTTTCAGATAGGGGAACTTCAGGTACGTCCACGGTTCCACCCGCTCGGCCACATGCTTCATGTAATCTTTCGACGGATATTTGACAAACTCCTTGCCTTCCGGGTCGGTCACTCGAATCAGGCCGTCGTAGAAATTGACATGATTGTTCCCGTCCACCGTACCCATGTAGTAAGTTTTGTGGGTGAAAGCATCCGACAAAATCAAATCGACGTAGGCCTGATTGCTCAACACGACGTCGGCAAACAACTGCAAGCTGAAGAGGGCGAATTCCACGTTTTCTTTGGCGTAGCCTTCGATCTTCTCGCGCATTTCGTGCGTCACCTTTTGGCTCCAGCCGCCGGGCATCCCGGCCACCGGATGGATGCCGCGCCCGCCCAACATTTGGATGACGTGATGGTTGCGCTTGCGGCAGGCGATGACCTGCTTGCCGATGTCCACGCCGACTTTGTGGATCACGCCCAAAATGTTGCGTTCCGCCGCTGGGCCATTAGGGCCAATCACAAAATCGGGCGCACCCAGTGCGTAAAAGTGGACGGTGTGGTCGGTGCAGTAGAAGGCAGAGTAGAACATTTCACGGACTTTGTGAACGGCCGTACTCGGTTCCACACCATACAACGCATCCAGCGCCTTCGTCGCCGCCATGTGGTGCGCCTCTGGGCAGACACCACAAATCCGGTTCGTAATTCGCGGCATCTCTTCCGCCGGGCGGCCGACACAAAACTGCTCAAAGCCACGCAGCTCCGGAATTTGGAAATAGGCGTTTTCGACATCTCCCTCATCATCCAGGAAGATTTCGATCTTGCCATGTCCTTCCAGGCGGGTAATTGGGTCAATTGTTATCCGCTGTGTCATGCCGCACCTCCATGCCCATTTCTTCCATTGATTTTGGCCCGGCGCAGCAGCGAATGAGACATACTAAACCGGTAGAAAGTCCCCGCCGGGTCTACGATGGTATCCATTACTTCTTCAAGCTGTTGTTCCATCTTCTCCAGGGTTACACCGGCTCCGCCCACATTCAACACCGAAGCGATAGCCGTTACCATCTTGGCTCCCTGGTCTTCAACACCTTCCATCGGACCATAACAGCCGCGGCAGCCCATACCCACCTGCGGGCAGAGCGCACCACAGCCACTTCGGGTAGCCGGTCCCATGCACATGATGCCCTGTTCCAGCAAGCAGATTTCCGGGTCGGGCAGCACCTCGTAGGGCCGGAAGAAGCGGTCAATCTTCTTCACATCCTTTTGCATATGGCATTCCTGGCATACCGCCACATTACCCGCGCCGATGATGGAGCCCGCCGGCGGCAGCGCTGCGCCTTGCGTTAGCGCCGCCACAACAGCCTGCAAAACCGTCCAAATCTGGTGCGGCTCTGGTGGGCAGCCGGGAATCGTATAATCCACTTTCACTACCTGATCCAACGATTTAACCGTGTGGTAGAAAACAGGCAGTTCCAGCGTTCCTTCCGGTACATCGTAAAACGGTTGGGGCAGAATGCCGTCCGGGTTGTCAATTGAAGGATTGTCCAGGTAAACTGTGTTCAACGTTGCTTCTCTCGTCGTCAAATTGGAAAGACCGGGGATGCAGCCCTCGTAGGCGCAGGAGCCAAAAGCGACCATGACCTTTGATTTTTGCCGCAGCAGTTGAACCATTTCCTCATTTTCCGAGTTGCGAATGGCCCCGTTGATCAGGCACAAATCAATGTAGCCGTCCGGATAGCCCTGTACATCCTTCACTTTGAAATCGGCGATGCAGGGAAAGAAGGCAATATCAAACACCTCATCCACAATCAGGATGTTCTCCTGGATGTTCAGCACAGCGATTTCACAGCCGCCACAACCAGAACACCAGTACATGGCTAATTTTGGTTTTTCACTCATGCTGGCACCTCCTCTTTTACTTCATGATGGATGGGATGATCGCCATTCGGCGCAAAGACACCCGGCCAGTCCAACGGTCCCAGGGCGCGCACCTCTTCTACCATCTTGGTGATCGTTTCCGCCAAGTGGACGCCTTCTGCAGCGCTGGCCCAAACCAGCTTGACCCGGTTTGGCTCAATCCCAAATTGTGCCAGGGTGCGTTTAAGTAAAACGTAGCGTCGGTAAGCTTTGTAATTTTGTTCCAGGTAGTGGCATTCACCCGGATGGCAGCCAGTGATGAGAACGCCGTCCGCCCCACCCTGTAATGCTTTAAGCACGAAGGTGGGATCCAAACGGCCGGAACACATCAGCCGGATCAGGCGCACGTTGGGCGGGTATTTCACGCGTGACATCCCTGCCAAATCGGCCGCCCGATAGCTACACCAGTTACAGGTGAAGCCAATGATTAAAGGCTCGAATTGTTTTTGTTCAGCCATAGTAGTTCTCCCTTGTAAATCGATTTGCCAAATTGATGCGCGATTTAGCGAATCGATTTACGCCACCTCCGGTTCAAGGACACGCACCGACCCGCCATTAAAGCTGACCATCAACATACCTTCCAACTGGGCCAGTACTTGTTCATTGCTGAATTGTGTACCGGTAATGGCATTGGATGGGCAAGCGGCCACGCAAGTGCCGCAGCCCTGGCAAAGTGCCGGGTTGATTTCGGTCACCATGCGATCTTCGTGGAAGAGGATGGCGTTGAAGGGGCACATGTCGTTGCAGATGCGGCAGCCTGAGCATTTTTCTTCGATGACGCTGGCCCGAATCGGATCCAAAGCCAGCTCTTTTTGATGGATGCGTCCCAGCACACGAGCCGCCGCCGCCGCCCCTTGGGAGACGCTGGCCGGAATATCCTTTGGTCCCTGAGCGCAGCCGGCGATGAAAATACCTTCGGTCATCGTGGCCACCGGGTCTAGCTTGGGATGTTTCTCGGTGAAGAATCCTTGGGCACTGCAGGCAATGCCGAATTTATGACCAACTTCTTTGGAGTCGGCGCGCGGCTCCAGGCCGGCAGAAAGGATGACCATGTCTACCGGGATGCGGCGCTGTTTGCCGATGAAGGTGTCTTCGGCCTGGACGATGATTTTGCCTTCTTCGCCGGGCAGGCGGGCCGCGTCGGTGACTTCGGCTACACGGCCCCGGATAAAGTGAACTCCTTCGGATAGCACCCGTTGGTAGAACTCGTCATAATCTTTGAAGGCGGTACGCATATCGATGTAGAAGTTGTAAACATCGGCGCCTTTGACTCGCTCTTTGACCAGATGGGCGAATTTGATGCTCTGCATACAGCAGATGTTAGAGCAGTAGTTGTTGTAATGCCGGTCGCGGCTGCCGACGCAGTGGATGACGGCGACGGCTTCCGGTTCAGTCACGCCATCACGCAGCAGGACGGCCCCGTTGGTGGGACCAGAGGCATTACACATGCGCTCGAATTCCAGACTGGTGAAAACGTTAGCGAGACGGCCGTATCCATACTGGGGAATCCGCCGTGTATCAAATAAATCGTACCCCGTCGCCAGAATGATGTTGCCCACCTGAACCTGAATCAACTCATCTTCCTGTTCAAAGTCAATCGAGTTAGGCTGAGTGGGGCAGAAAATCTGACATGCCTTGCATTTGCCCTTTTTAAAGTAAACGCAGTTCTCGGTGTCGATGACCGGATATTTGGGCACGGCCTGCGGGAAAGGCCGGTAGATGACCTTGCGCTGGCCCAGACCGGCCTCAAACACCTCATCGGTCACTTTGAAGGGGCATTTTTCGATGCAAATGCCGCAGCCGGTGCAGGCATCCTCATTCACGTAACGAGCCTTTTTGCGGATGGTGGCGGTAAAGTTGCCGACGTATCCATCCACCCGTTCCACCTCGCTGTACGACATCAGCGTGATGTTGGGATGACCACCGGCTGTCACCATCTTGGGCGTTAAGATACAGGCGGCGCAGTCCAGCGTGGGGAACGTCTTGTCAAACTGGGCCATGTGCCCGCCGATAGACGGTTCCCGTTCCACTAAAACGACCGGGAAACCGCTGTCAGCAATTTCGATGGCCGCTTGAATACCGGCGATGCCTGCGCCCACAACCAATGTGGTTGGATTGATGGGAACATGCAGCGGTTCCAACGGCTCATGCAGGGCAACCCGTTCCACACCGCCAGAGATGAGTGCCTTCGCCTTTTGGGTAGCGATTTTCTTGTCAGTGTGTACCCACGATACTTGCTCACGGACGGAAACCATTTCACATAGGAAGGGGTTCAGCCCGGCCTTGCTGCACGCTGTACGGAAGGTTTGTTCATGCAAATGGGGGGAGCAAGCAGCGACGACGACACGGGTTAGTCCTTTCTCTTTGATGTCGTCCTGAATCAATTCCTGGCCCAGGCTAGAGCACATGAATTGGTAATCCCGTGAAATGACAACACCGCTGTCTTCCAGTTGTTCGCCAGCCCATTTAGATACGTCTTCTACGTCAACGACGCTGGCAATGTTGGTGCCACAGTGACAGGTGTATACGCCAATTCGTTCTTTACTCATGGCTCACTCCTCCTCTGGCATGATGGGCATGGGTAGGGCTTCTTTGGACGGCCGTTGCTTTTTCGCCTGTTTCGGTGGTTCCACACCAATCTTGGTCAATGCCGGAGCCGCATCAATGATTTCCTTGCCAAAGCCCAATTCATCGGCCGATAAGCCCATAGCCAGCCCTATCAACTGCGTAAAGTAAAGGATGGGAATGTTGTAATTGGTGCCTAAGACCCGGTTAACATCCTTTTGATACGCATCCAGATTCAACTGGCACATGGGGCAAATGGTGACAATGATATCAGCCTCGTAATCTGCTGCATTTTTCAGCAGATGATTAATCATGTTCAACGCAATCTCATCACTGATTTGGGTCATGTGGCCGCCGCAGCAGTGGGCCTTCATGGGGAAGTCCACGACCGTTGCGCCGAGAGAGCGTGTCAGTTTGTCCAGGCTAGTGGGGTATTCGGGATCGTCAAACTTATCCAGAAAGCCGGGGCGCACGATGAGGCAGCCGTAGTAGGGCGCTACACGCAAGCCATAGAGCGGTTTTTTAACCTTTTCTTTGATGGCATCATAACCGACATCATTTACGATGACATCCAGCAGATGCCGCGTGTGAACTTTGCCTGGCGTGTATGTCATACCACCAGCGGCCAGAGCCTGGTTGACCTTGTCTGCTAAACCTGACGAGGCGGTTAAATACGCATCGCACTTGCTTAAATTGAGAAAACAAGCGCTGCACGGGGCGATCATGTGTTCGCCATTAGTCAACTGTTGTTCAGCCAGGGCTAAATTGCGGGCCGTTAAAGCATAGGCTTGTATTTTGTCAACGGCAATGAACTCGACAGCGCCGCAGCAGTTCCAATCATCAACTTCTTGAAACTCCATGCCTAATGGCCCGGCGACAGCCTTTGTTGAATCATTGTAAGCGCTGGCATTCCTTTCCAAAGAGCAACCAGGATAGTAGATGTATTTCATTTGATCCCTCCTTGCTCTCGTTCGATGCGGCCGATTTCATCTGCCTTTTCCAGGATGGTTTGCAGTTGTTTGAGATTCTTGATGCGGCGCGGGGTCAAATCCATGCGACCACGGCGCAGCATGTCAAGCCCCATCCCGGTTGCCATTTTGACAGCGCCGAGGGGATGGTGACGCAGATGATAACGTGTGGCCAGCCCTAATTCAAAGGAACGGCCGTATTTCATCACCGCATCAACAAAATACTCAGAAAAATCAGGGGCATCACTGGCGCTGGATTCGCGGGAGTAACCTTCTCGAATCGCTTTGCGCTTCAATGTATACATGAGGTCCGTAATGTGGACTTCTTGTGGGCAGCGAGACATGCAATAATAGCAAGAAACGCAGTACCAAAAGGTATTGGCTTTTAGCACTTCTTCGCGCATATTGGCCTCGATCATGGCAAAGATGCGCCTGGGACTATATTCCATGTCCGCGCCGGATGGACACGATCCCCCGCATGTGCCGCATTGAATGCACATTTCAAAGCGGGGGTCGCTGCCGGGTGTGTCTTCGATCACTTCCTGGAGAAATGTTCGCTTGGGCACGGTGGCAGCAGTGGGGGACGCTTCATTGAGCAGAGCTTCTACGGTCAACTTTCACCTCCTGGCTGTTTGCCGATAAGTGGAGCTGGACGTTTATTGGGGGTAGAATGCTGAGATGAATAAACAAAAACGACCCTCCCTAACGGAAAGGCCATTTTCCAGCTCACCAAATGAGTTGAGATGTTTTACAAAGCCCACAAGGGGACTTCCTGGTGTTCATGTTGAGCGGCTCGTCTGTACTATGAAGGCGGGGATGAGGGTGCGTTGATTATGGTTAAAAACAACATAAATGAACGTTTTGTGAAATAAATCACAAATGCACTTCCTACTCTATACTAAACTCTAGTCACAAACAATGTTAGTGACGAATGTCATGGAGAGAGGGTGAAGGATGTCACTGGCCCCAATCGGGAGTTATTATCCAGCCGGGCTTCGACAGACTCAGCCCACGACAGGCTCAGGCAACGATCTTTACAATTACAATCAGGAAATGTTGTGGGGGAACCGATAACCTACAATCTTACGATGTGATTGTTGTATGTTTCGGGAGTATAATGACGGTGGATTTTTGTAAAGGGATATTAGGCCAATCCCCAAAAATAATTACCCGGTATCAAATTTACTTCGGGGATTGGCTCGCGGTTGCTTTCGGCAATACCGGGTATTTTATTTCTTGGAGCAACCTTATGGCGCGCTTGGTGGTTTCGTTGGGACAAATGGATGTGGTGTTAGGTCAACCGGATGTCAATCTGGCTCAGGTTCGGCAGTGGGCGGCTGAGTCGGCCCGGCAAGGGGCGGATGTGTTGGTTTTGCCGGAGCTATGGCCTACTGGTTATGATTTGGGCCGTGCGGCTGATTATGCTACGGCCGTTACCGCTGGTATGTTTGCCGAAATTGCCAGTTTGTGCCGGGAATACGGGATTCATATTTTGGGTTCGTGTTTGTCGTTGATGGGAGAAGGGGCGTACGGGAATACGGCCGTTCTCTTTAATCCGGCCGGCAAACTGCTGGGTGCGTACAGCAAAGTTCACCTGTTTCAGTTGATGGATGAGCATAAATATTTGACGCCGGGAAACGGCCGTTCCCTGGTGCAAACCCCCTGGGGCGAGAGTGGGTTGGCCATTTGTTACGACTTACGGTTTCCGGAACTGTTCCGGGCCTATGCGTTGGATGGGGCGAAAATTGTTTTTTTGCCGGCTGAATGGCCCAATCCCCGATTGGTTCATTGGCAGACGCTGCTGCGGGCACGGGCGATTGAGAATCAAATGTATATTGTGGCCTGCAATCGCGTTGGTACGACGGACGGCACGTCGTTTTTTGGCCATTCGTGTATTATTGATCCCTGGGGTGAAATTGTGGTGGAGGCTGGCGATACGCCGGCACTTTTGACGGTGGCTGTTGATTTGGAAAAGGTGTCTGAAATCCGCGCCCAAATTCCCGTATTTGCCGACCGAAATCCATCTGTTTACGTAAGATAAGCATCAAACTGTACCGATAATACTTTAAGGGTATTTTATTGGTTACTGCTTAATTTTTTTGTCTGTCATGTTTCAGGAGTAAAGGATTGACGATTACTGTGGGTAAAAGCGAGGCTGACTTCGATAATAAGACGGGACCACCTGTGTCGTTATCTGAATGGCGGGAGCGGGTCTTAAATGGCATCCTGCGGGTGACGTTTGCGCTTTGGGCTGTGGCTTTGACGGCCGGAGTGTTTAGTGTTGTCCAATCTGATACGTGGCGGGAACGGCCGTTGCTAATCTTAACTCTTGTGGGCCTTTATGTGTTGGCGGCTGTTTTCTTGGGCATCATCACGTTCCGGCAGGCTTTCAGTTTTAAGCTGCGGTCGAGCGTTATTTTGGCGACTATTTATGCCTTGGGGGCTGTGGGGGTTGTGCGAGCAGGCTATGGAGGTGACGGCCGTCTCTTTCTTTTTGCCTTCATTGCCGCCACAGCCATCTTTTACGATTTTCAGCGCAGCTTGTTTGCCCTGGCCCTGAGCATTTTGACCATTGCTGTGGCGGCCTGGTTGTGGCTAACGGGCATTATGGTCCCTTCGCCGGGCATGGCAGCCCAGTTGACAACGCCTTTAGCCTGGGCAACGGGCGGTGTTGTCTTTTTACTGCTCAGTATGGCGATGTTGATGACGGTTACTTTTTTAATTCGCAGCCTGGATCGCAGCATTGGCGAATCGCGTCAGGAGCGTAATTTCATCTCGGCGATTTTGGAGACCTCGGGGGCGATGGTTGTGTTGTTCGAGCGGGACGGCCGTATCGTGCGTTTTAATCGGGCATGCGAACTAGTAACCGGCTACACATTTGAAGAAGTAAAGGGCAAATTTGTCTGGGACTTATTTTTGACGCCGGGTGGCGTGGATCTGACCCAAACCGTTTTCCAGCAAGTGGAGAAAGGAGATGAGGCCAGTACTTATGAAAGTTATTGGCTCACAAAAGCGAAAAAACGCCGCTTGATTGCCTGGTCAACGACAGCCTTGCGTGATCTGGTGGGGGAAATTGAATATATTGTCAGTACTGGTATTGACATAACCGTGCATCAAGAGGCAGAAGCAGAACGGGATCGGCTTTTGGCTTCAGAACATGAACAGCGGCTGCTGGCGGAAACATTAGCCGAAATCACCCTGGCCTTAACCTCGCAAACCAGTCCAACGGCCGTTCTGGATGAAATTTTGCAGCGTGCCCGGCGGGTGGTTTCTTTCAAAACAGCCAATATACTTTTGTTGGAAGGGGATACGCTGCGTTCAGCCCGTTGGCAGGGATATGACACTGTTGGCGGGGAAGAAGCGATCGCTAATTTTTTGCAGCCGCTTTATGCTGTGCCTTTGGAAGAAAAGATTGTCAATTCCCGGCAGCCACTGGTTCTCAATGATACAAGAAGGGAACCGTTATGGATGGCGCTGGAAGGGATGGGCTGGGTTCGTTCGCAGTTGATTATGCCCATTGTGCAGCAAGATCGGGTGTTGGGTTTGCTGCGGTTGGATGGCAGTACGACGGGCGAGTTTTCGGCTGAGAGTGCGGAGCGATTGAAGCCATTGGTGAATGCGGCGTCTATTGCTTTGGAGCGGGCGCGGCTGCTTCAGGAAACGATGCGGCAGGCGCAGCGGGTTCAGCAAATTTTGGACAGTGCGCAAGATGGTATTGTGCTGCTGGACAGCAGTTATCGTGTTGAGTTGGCTAACCCGGCGGCCCAGGAGTATCTGGCTGTATTGACCGGGGACATGAATGGTCAACCGGTGACGAAGCTGGCCGGGCAATCATTGGCCAAATTGATTGAACCACCACCAGAGGGTATGTCGGCCCATGAGTTAACGGTGGGGAAAGAGCGGCGCATTTTTGAAACGGCCGTGCACCCTCTCCAAACGGGTGCAGAATCCGGCGGTTGGGTGCTAATCCTGCGCGAAACCACTGAAGCCCGCAAACAGCAGCAGTATGTCCAGGCTCAAGAGCGGCTGGCCATGGTCGGTCAATTGGCAGCGGGCATCGCCCACGATTTCAACAATATCATGACCGTCATCATTTTGTATGCCCAGATGCTGCTAAAACTGCCCCAATTTGCAACTGGCGACGACCAGCGTATGGCCACATTGTTCCGTCAGGCCAAATTAGCCGCCAATCTAATCTCGCAAATATTGGATTTCAGCCGCCAATCGGTGATGGAACGCCGGCCGGTTAACCTGGTGTACTTCCTCAAAGAATTGATCAAGATGCTAAAACGTACTTTGCCGGAAAACATCAGCCTGGACTTGATATTTGAAAAAGAAGAGTATGGTGTTTTGGTTGACTTAACCCGATTGCAGCAGGCCGTGATGAATTTAGCCGTCAATGCGCGGGATGCCATGCCTGACGGCGGGACATTGACCATGGAACTGGCGCACATTGTACTAAGCGATGCTGAGAAACCACCGCTGCCGGACATGGGCGTGGGGGAGTGGGTCATGCTGGCTGTTTCCGATACGGGAACGGGCATCAAAGCCACCGATTTGGATCATGTATTTGAACCGTTTTACACGACGAAAGAGCGCGGTAAGGGGACTGGTTTGGGTCTGGCTCAGGTGCATGGAATCGTTAAACAGCATGGTGGTTTCATTGATTTAATGAGCGTTGAAGGGGAAGGGACGACGTTTAAGGTTTATTTACCGTACCACAAATTGGAAGATGCGTTGGAACCGGCACTGACCCAAGAAATAGTGACCGAAGGCCGAGGGGAAACGATTCTGGTTGTGGAAGATGATGAGAATACGCTGGAAGCGGTGTGTGAAATATTGAAGACGCTTAATTACCATGCGATGCCGGCTTCCAATGGGACGCAGGCGTTGGAAATGTTTGAATGGCGGCATGAGGAAATTGAGTTGGTCATCAGCGATATGGTCATGCCGGAGATGAGCGGTTCGAAGTTGTACACGAAACTCCGCGCCGTAAAACCGGATATCAAGATGGTGATCATTACTGGCTATCCGTTTGAAGAGCAGGATCGGGCATTGTTAAGCCAGGGGATTGTGGCCTGGGTGCAAAAGCCGTTTATGATGGAGCAGATTGCGGCGGCAATTCGGGAAGCATTGACGCCGGTCTAGTTCCAATTCAATTGACTGCGGGTTTGCCAGTAAGTTTGCGGGGTTTCGATGAGGGTGTGGAGGGCAACGGCCGTAACCTCATCCCATTCCACACCAACCGCCAAAACATTTGATTGCAACTGCTGGACAGTAGACGCGCCGCTGAGGACAACGTCCACCCAGGGCTGGGCCAGCACGGCGGCCAGGGCCAGGGCATCGACGGTGCAGTTGTGCTGATTGGCCGCTTCCTGGAGCAAGGCCATTTTTTCTTGGAAAGCCGGGGATTGATTGCGTAGGGTTAAACGGCCGTTTGCCAA
>JBNKZT010000201.1:0-11069 GCA_050301775.1 Promineifilaceae bacterium (SeqCode) | reverse complement strand
ATTTGAGGCGATTGAATATACGGCCATTTCCTCTGGAGCAGGTTCCGGGAATACAAATTATCCAATGGTCAGCCGATGGCGCGTGGCTGGAACTCTCTCTGTGGGATGGCCATGTCGATAGTTATCACCGTGTCCGGTTTCGTGCAAACGGCAGCGGTGAGTTCGAGGGACTGCCTTGAAAAAGCGCCCAAAGGAATTGAATAAAATCGGGGCAACGTATTGGGATTGGTTATACTGTGACTCGACGGGACGCCGCCCATAACAAAAAGTATGAGCGGCTCGATTAATTTGTTTGATCCTTGCAGTGAATATCAGAATCATTACTCATGACAACAAACGGTTCGCAGAGAAGCGACAACTGGTCGCGTTTTACCAAACAGGCCCAACTTGCACTTAGTAATGCACAAATTGCTGCCGAGAAATTAAATCAAACCCTGATTACACCAGAACATCTCTTGCTAGGGTTGCTGCAAACATCAACAAATGATGCCCTGTCAACATTGGTGGCTCTAAAACTGGATTACTCTTATACCTTACGGCAAATAAACTCCTATTTAGAATCCTCGTTTAAGGATATTCGCCCCACATCCGTTTCTAGTCAAACAATCATATTGTCTGAAGAAATCAAACAAGTACTGAGCGAAGCTGTTGGGGAAGCAAATGCGACAGGGACCCAATATATTGACTCTCGACATTTGTTGCTGGGTATGATGCGCCTTCCTAGCTTGTATCCCGCCCAACTTCTGAAACAACAAGGAATCAGCCTGAATAAAGTACGTCGCCAGGCCAAACTTGTACAAGAAACTTTAACGGACTCCTTGGTTGAAATCGATTCAAAACCAGTCGGCGACCCTGTCAAAATAAGCCCTATTTTCATACTGCTTGTATTAGCTACTGGATTTTCTAGCTGGATGACATATTCCGATGTATCAGTTAACCGCTTCTTCGTTTTCCCATTTGTCACAGGAGGTTGGCTCATTTCTTTGGCTGTCCATGAATTTGGGCATGCCATTGTATCTTATTGGGGTGGCGATCACACGGTCGTTCAGAAAGGTTACTTAACCCTGAATCCTCTAAAATACACACATGTCATGTGGAGTATTGTCTATCCACTGTTGATATTAATTGCCGGTGGCATTGGCTTGCCTGGCGGAGCCGTTTACATCAACACCAACCTTATTCAGAGCCGGGTTAAGCGCAGCCTTGGTTCTATAGCCGGTCCGGCTGGTTCGGCCTTGATGGGAGCCTTATTCGCAATTCCTTTCCTATTCTTTTACAAACCTGACCATTGGTTTGAACATCCATACTTTTGGACCGCTCTTGCTTTTTTGGTTTTTGCCCAGGTGACCTCGGTATTCTTATGTCTCTTGCCAATTCCCGGCATGGATGGCTATAACGCCATTGAACCATACTTCCCACAACGTGTACGCTTGTTCATTCAGCCAGTAACACAGTATACATTTTTTATCATCATCCTTGTTTTCTTTTACAACAATCCAATCCGGGATGGGTTTTGGGCGGGCATAGAGTGGATAATGCAATTAATTGACATTGATATGTGGCTTGTCTATTCAGGACTAGATTTGTTTCACTTTTGGAAGCCTTTTTAATACGCCAAATTACCCAACTGTGGCGAATTTTTCCATTTGAGCAATGTATCGGCAAGCAAACGGCCGTTCCCCAAAACCTGTCAAATCGCCAACACAAACAGAACAAATAAAATTGATAAAGAATCAAAAACCATTTATACTGTGTCCATGTTGATTTTAACCCGCAAGTAGAGGCTTCCTCCACAATTTTGCAAACGATGGGCAACATCATTCAGGTGTTGTCATTGTTGTTTGCATTGATTCCACCCAAAGAGTTCATACAACAAATAGCAATACCGCTTATGAAAAGCTCTGTTTTTCATGAGAAGAGTTTGCTTTCATCGTGTGTCATTATACATTTCGATGCGCGAAGCGCAGAGAAACCTTTACCATCCAATGCGAAAAGAAAGATTTCGCCCTTCAGGCGAAATGGCAACTGGACAGCCAAAAAAGGAATTGAAAAAATCATGAATGAAACATATCAAATTGTTTACGAGGATAAACCGGAAGAATCTGCCTGGGGCATAATTGGACGAGGCCTTGCTCATTACAACAAACAGCAAGCCGGCGATAACAAATTTCAACGTTTATGTTTCGGCCTTCGCGGGCCTGACGAAGAAATTGTTGGCGGTGTGCTAGGCGAGGTGTATTGGGGTTGGTTTTATGTGGATTTGTTGTGGGTCAAAGAAGAACTGCGCGGTCACGGCCATGGGCATCGCCTTCTAACACGGGCCGAAGATGAAGCGCGTCAGCGTGGGGCGAAAAATGTCTACCTGGACACGTTCAGTTTTCAAGCACCAGATTTTTATAAACAACATGGCTACGAGGTTTTTGGCGAGCTGCCCGATTTCCCAACTGAGCATCGGCGCTTCTTTATGAAAAAACAACTGTAACGACTCCGGCGCTGTGGCTGTTCCCCAAACCTGACAGGTTTTTCAACGTAACGGTTCGAGTACGGCCGTCCAAATGTGGCAGATCGTGGATGGGAACGGCCAATAGCAAAACCTATCAGGTCGCCAAGCGCAACCCCCTTTTGTTGTTTCCGCAATCGGCATTTTTTCAAAAAACAAGCGATTGTGGTGGCCTGCAATTGGCATTTTCTGAGAAAAACAGCGATTGCAGTGGTCTACAAACGGCAACTTGGCAAGCGAGTCGTCGATTGTGGAGGCCCGCAAACGGCAACTTGACGAGCGAGTCGTCAATTGTGGAGGTCCGCAAACGCCAACTTGACGAGCGAGTCGCCGATTGCGTAGTCCCGCAAAGGGCAACTTGGCAATCAAGTAGGGGCGCGGTCTTGTACCCGCCCTGCCCTGGACGACCACAAGGGTACGCCCCTACTGGACGATGTTGTGGAGTCCGGCAAATGAATGATCGATCGTAACCTTTAAGAAAAACGATCGGGATCGTTTTGCAAAATGATCCTGATCGTTTTACAAAGCGATCAGGATCGATTTACGAATGTATCGGGAATTGGAATTCCCGATACAGGTACAATGAAAAGTTTCGGGAAATCCATTTCCCGAAATACAGTTCAGGTCGTCGATTAGCGTTATGGCGGGGGGTAGCTGCTGTATATAGTTGCTATTTGCGCGGCAGAAAGCGCCTGGTCGTAAACGATGGCTTCATCTAATATCCCGGTCAAATAATCATCAGGCCTCAGCGGCCCTCTGCTGCCAATATAGTACATGGGCATGTCGATTGAAACGGGCAGTGTATCTTGCAGCGCGCCATTGACATACAACTGCGTTTCTGTCGCTGTGCCAACAAAGGCCAGGTGGACCCACTGCCCCAATGGGGCGGTGTAATTGTAACTATAATCAAAAAGTTCGAAACGAGTGATGCCGACACTGTATAAATACGGCCACTGTTCCAGCTTTAAGGCGTAATCCAAAGACCCAAACAGAACGCCCCCAATTGTGTCGGCATTGCGCCTGACCCACATAACGGCCGTCCAATCCCCACTAATATCTGCCCCACCTACTTCTATATAATTGTCCAGGCCGTCAAAATACAAGGCACTGCCGCCGTCATAGCCGGCAATCCAGGTCGCGCCGGTGATGACGCCGGTATAACTGCCCATGCTGTCATTGGCGATAGTGCCGCTGCCTTCGTCGAAAGTCCAATAAGCAATCGGTTGGGGCATGCCAGGCGTTGGTGTCAGCGTTGGCGTTGGCGTTTGAGTCGGGGTAGCCGTAGATGTTGGCGTATCGGTTGCCGTTGCCACAGCGGTGGGCGTATAGGTTGGCAAGGGTGTGGATGTAGGCGTGTTGGGCGGCGGATTTGTTGGTTTGGCCGTGGGGATGGCGGTAGGCACGGCCGTTGGCGTGGCAGTCGGCGCAACCGTGAAGGTTGCAACTGCGGTGGCCATTGCCGTCGCCGTCCATGTGGGATAAGGGGTAGCTGCAGCAGTGGGCGTAGCGATTGCTGTGGGCGTATGGGTCGCGGTGGATGTCGGCATTGGCGTTGGCGTGGGCGGGGCTGTTTCCCCGGTAGTGGCCGTTGCCATTACTGTTGCCGTAGGATAAATGATGCTAACGGCCGTTGGCAGCATATTGGTGGGAATGGCGACAATCGCCACCGGGTCAGAGCCGGCGCCGGACTGTTCCGGCTCCTTTTGCAAAGCGTGGCTATCCTTAACCGCCTCTTCGATAATATCAGCCTTTAGCCCGCCAAACTGCCAGACACCGCCATCATCGGCGTAATTGGCGCGATTTTGCGCCTCGATTGTCGTGGGCAGGCTGTCCTTACCTTGCAGGGCCAGTGACAGAACGGCCGAGGAAAACACGCAGCTAAAACTAGCCAGAAAGGCAAAAATCAAAATACCGATTTCCCATCGGCGGTGGCGGCGATCACTTGGGTCTTTTTGTTTAGCTGTGCTCAATTTCCCTTTCCAATGGCAAAGCGATGTAGAAAGTAGAGCCTTCGCCAGGACGACTTTGCACCCAGATACGGCCGTTGTGCATTTCTACTAACGATTTGGCAATATACAGTCCCAACCCCACACCCGTCTCATTAAACGTACTTTGATTTTCCACACGGTAGAAACGGGTAAAAATATACGGTTCGTCAACGGCGGAAATGCCAATCCCCGTATCGGCTACCTCAATTCGCGCTTCGCCTTTCGCCTGATCAATCACAAGATTTACGGTGACACGGCCGTCAGCCAATGTATAGTGATACGCATTTTCCACCAAACTATGCAAAGCCCAGGTCAAGCGCGCCTGATCTCCCTTGATCCACGCCACCTGTCCATTGCCATTCACCTGAAAAGCCAGCCCCTTCTCCGCCATTAAATCGCGCCAGGATGGGGTCAAATCAGCCAACAACTGCGTCAGGTTGAACGGTTCAGATTGAAGCCAAATCGTTCCCTGCTGAATTTCGCCAATGTCAAGCAGTTTATTGACGTGACCAATCAACTTATCGGTATTAGCGGTCACAGCATCCAGCAAACGCATCCGGTCCGGGCTGATATTTTCCTTTTCCGCCGTCTTGAACAAATCCATGTACCCCTTGATGGAAGTGAGCGGTGTACGCAGTTCATGCGAAATCTGAGTAATGAAGCCGTCTTTAAGCTGCTCGGCTTCCGCTTCACGGGTCACGTCGCGCAAGACAAAGACGCGCCCCCATTGTTCGCCATCCGGCGCATTGACGACCGACGTAGAACCGCTAAAGAAACGGCCGCCCACCTGAAAACGCTGCGCAGCCATTGCTGGGGACGCCTCGCCGTTTAGAAGACCGGGCAAGACGCCGCTGTCACCATTATTGGACGCACCGTTACCACTGTGCCATGTTTGCAACAGCAGTTCGGCGGCTGGATTGGCAGTGACAATCTGATTTTGGGCGTCTAAAACGATCACGCTGTCGGCAATACCGTTCAGGATCGCTTCCAACTTGTTGGCTTGTTGGATCAATTCTTTGCTGCGCTGGGCCAGCCGCTCGGTCATGACATCGAAAGAGGTCGCCAGAGAGCCGATTTCGTCGGCTTGCTGGATGCCGGTGCGTTGATTCAGGTCGCCCTGAGAAACGGCCGTTGACACCTCCACCAGCCGGCCCAGCGGCAGCACAATCCGACGGGCAATGAAAAGACCAATGGCCGTAACGGCCACGGCGGCCATCGAAAACACTAAACTCAGCGCATTACGACTGGTCGCGGCAGCCGTCACAATGAAATTGCTGGGCAGGGCCACGCTGAACAAACCAAAGGATTGGTTACGCATTTGCCAGTCGCCATAAGCCAGCCGGTAGGTTTGGTTGAAGATTTCTACCTGCCGTAAAGGGACGCTGCCGTTTTCTACGGCCGTTACCACCGGCGTGGGCGCAGTTTGCAACAGCCGCCTAACCAGCGTGTACTGGGAGGCTGGCTCTTGCAGCGCAGCCACCGCATTCCCCTCAGAATCAACAAACGACGTCGCCAACACCGCGCCTTCAGGGCTGTAGAACGTCACCTTAGCCAGCGCGCTGGTCGCCAAATCGGTCACCGTCTGTTCCAGGGAAACACCCACCATCGCCGCCCCGACCAATTCACCCTGTTGGTAAACAGGCCCCACGGTAAAGGTGCGCGGCCCAACGGCCGTTTCAGCCACAAAAGCCCGCTTTGACCCTAGATTGTCATTGATGCCATTCAAAACCATCTGCACTTCGGGCACGGTCGAAAAATCATTTCCCCCTCGCAGTTCATACGTCTCCCCATCGGGCAAACGATACAGCCCGTAAACTTCAACCCCCTCTTTGTTGATAAGCGAAACAGCGTCAAGTGTGCTGTTCAAAAGAATGGGTTTGACAGAGGCATCGAGAGCGGCTTGATCATTGGCGACCAGGTCAGCGGCAACGGCCGTCGTATTGGTTACCAGACGCAGCGTCTCTAAACGTTGTTCCTCACCGTGAACAATATTCTCGGCCACAATGCGTCCAGCATCGAGCAGCTGATTGTTAAACCGTTCATCGAGAGAACCGGTAACAAGATTGGTGACAATAAAAACGCCAACACCGGCGACAACCAGGGTCAGCAATAAGTAAGGTAAAATTATTTTTGCCCGAATGCTTTTAATGCGTCGTGGCGAGCTTCCCTCTTGTGTTTGCGACATACTCCCTTCTTTGTTAACAGCTATGACTAAAGTCCTATCCTAATTCTATGAGCTATGACCAAAAATCACAAATAGGAAATTGGTACGTAAAAACAAGACAAAACCCACTCTGCCAGAGGAAAACCCGGCGGAGGATCATGGACTTGGTCAAGAATGAGCGGCTGACTTTAATGACAATCGTCACTTGTGAGCCAGGTCGTCAGTTGCTATGATGGGGGCAGGCAACTCATCATTCCGCCTTCATCCTTCAACGATCATCAGGAGGTTCCCATGAACCAGGACATTTACCAACGCCTGGCCCAACATTTAGACGATATGCCCGCCGGCTATCCGGCCACCGAATCGGGCGTGGAACTGCGCATCTTGCGCCGCCTGTTCACACCAGAAGAAGCGGCACTGGCCATCCATCTGACCCTGCTGCCGGAGGAAGCCCATGTTGTCGCTCGCCGGGCCAGGCTGCCTGTGCCGGAGACAGCCCAACGCCTGGCCGAAATGGAACAAAAGGGACTCATTTACAGCTATCATCCCCTGTCCGGCGCGCCGCAGTATTCGGCCGCGCCGTTTGTCGTCGGCATCTGGGAATTCCAGGTCGGCCGCTTGACGCCGGAACTGGTACGCGATTTCGAGGAATATGCGCCTCGTCTGCTGCAAGTTTGGGAAAAAACGCCCCAACTGCGTACGATTCCCGTTGGCGAAAGTATCGACACCAAAATGGAAATTATGGCCTACGAGCAGGCCGAGGAAATCATCCGCGCCCAGAAACAAATCGTCGTCGCCCCTTGCATTTGCCGCCAGGAACGGCAGTTGGTGGGCGAAGGCTGCGGCAAACCGCTGGAAACCTGCCTCTCTTTTGGCTCGGCAGCGGCCTATTACCAGCGCAATGGACTGGGCCGTCCCATCGACCAGGAGGAAGCGCTGGCGGTTCTGGCATTGGCCAACGAAGCCGGATTGGTCTTGCAGCCGGGCAATTCACAGCGGGCGGGCTTTATTTGCTGCTGCTGCGGTGACTGCTGCGGCGTTTTGCGCAATTTGAAGCAGCATCCCCAGCCGTCCAGTGTCCTGGCCTCGGCCTTTTTCGCTAAAGTGGAGGAGGAACTGTGCATTAGCTGCGGCGTCTGCGAAACGCGCTGCCAGATGGAAGCGCTAGATTTGGCTGATTTTGTGCCGGTGGTAAATCGAGATCGCTGTATAGGCTGTGGCTTGTGCGTGACCACCTGCCCCAGTGAGGCAATTGTGTTAGTGCGCAAGGTGGAGGAGGAACGGCCGTACATCCCCGCCAACACTGCTATGACCCACATCCAACTGGGCAAGGCCCGCGGCAAGTTAAAAAACCGCGATCTGGTCATGCTGGCCGTGCGTTCCAAAGTAGATCGGCTGTTAGCAAAGAAGTAGCCGATCAGCTTGTCAGCCGGTCAGCATTTCAGCAAGAAGAGGTCGCCGGGGGCGGCCTTTTTTTGTAAGTGGCGCGTTCCTTGTTGCGCCAGCGCAAAGACTAACCCCAGTATCACCACCATAATAAACCAGTACAGCAATCAATCGCCAAGTAGAACGATTTTGTAAATCGTCCGGGGCGATATTGCAGAATCGCCCTACTAACATACGAGGTAAAAAAAATGAATAATCAACGTCTGGGAGCCATCACCGCAGTCGTTGCCCTCATCGCCCTGGCCCTGGCTGTGGCCGCCTTCGTGCGCACCAGCAGCATAACCGCCCTGGCCGATACCGTGGAACAGGTGGAAACGAGCACGAATACGGCCGTGCAGCGCATCGGCACCACCCCCCTCCAACCGGCCAAAGCTACCACGGTTCCCAACGTGGCCCGCGACCCGGCCGACGTGCCGCCGCCCATCACCCGCACCGAACCGACGACCGTTGAAATAACCCTGACGGTCAAGGAAGTCACCGCCGAACTAGCCGACGGCACGACCTATGATTTCTGGACCTTCGATGGCACTGTGCCCGGACCGATGCTGCGCGTCATGCAAGGTGACACCGTTGAACTGACACTGGTCAACCCGACCGAGAGCAAAGTGTTCCACAACATTGACCTGCACGCCGTAAATGGGCCTGGCGGCGGCGCTCCTGTAACCGAAATCGCTCCTGGCGAAAGCAAAACATTCATCTTCAAGGCGCTCAACACCGGCGCGTTTGTCTATCACTGCGCCTTTGCCCCGCCCTGGCATCACATCGCCCAGGGCATGTATGGGGCGATTGTCGTCGAACCGCCGGGCGGGCTGCCGCCGGTTGACCGCGAGTTTTACGTCATGCAGGGCGAATGGTATACGGCCGGCAGTTTTGGCGAAAAGGGACATCAAGCCTTCAACGGGGTCAAAGCTGCCGCTGAGCAGCCGGAGTATTTTACCTTTAACGGCCACGTTGCCGCGCTGACCGATCTTTATCCTCTGCAAGCCAACGTTGGCGAAACCGTCCGCATTTTCTTTGGCGACGGCGGCCCCAACGTCGGCTCCAATTTCCACATCATCGGCGAAATCTTTGACAAAGTTTACAGCGGTGACCCGGCCACGTACATCGGCAATGAAGAGACCTGGTACGTTCCGCCCGGCTCCGTTTCCATTTTTGAATTGGGCCTGGATGTTCCCGGCCGTTATCTCCTGGTCGATCATGCCTTATACCGGGTTAGCAAGGGGGCAGCCGGTGTGCTTATGGCCAATGGCGACGACTACGATACGAACGTTTATTCGCCGCTGCCGGAGTGATTATTCGTCAATACCGCCGGGTCGTAAATGGTCCGGCTAAAAAACAACACCCGGTCAACCGGGCTGGCTCGTTCCCAGCCAGATTGATCCGGCACTATTCTTTGGCCAGGGCATTGATTGATGCCCTGGCGCTCTTCGCTTACACAATTCATAGGTGCGTTGACCCCCGGCATCGGCTAAAATGGTTGGGAAGCGCAGATACGGCCATTGGGGAAAACGGGCAAATATTTTGAATCAGGCAAACAGTGGCCCGCCCGTTTTCCCTGAGTAAACCATAGGGAGCCTTTTCATCAAAACTCTTTCTGTGGTTTACCAACAGCCAACAAATGGAGGCACGCAACCTATGATACCCATCGGCGACGACAATCGGGACCGCACGATCACGCCTTATGTTAATTACATCCTCATTGCTATTAATGTTCTCGTTTTTGTCCTGTTCCAAGGGGCAGGGAGCAACCAGTCTTTTACCTACGCTTTCGCCACCGTACCGGCCGAAATCGTCACGGGCAAAGATGTGGTCACCTCTGATCAGATTGTCCGCGACCCGGCAAGCGGCCAGCAATTTGTCCTGCCCGGTTTGCAGCCTACGCCGATTTCGGTCTACATCACCCTGTTGACGGCAATGTTTATGCACGGCGGTTGGGCGCATCTGGGCGGCAATATGCTTTACTTGTGGATTTTTGGTGACAATATTGAGGATCGGTTGGGACACGGCCGTTACCTGCTCTTTTATCTGCTGGCCGGCCTGCTGGCTTCCCTGGCCCACGTCTTCGCCTCCGTTCTCATCGGCGACAATTTGCAGATTCCCAGCCTGGGCGCGTCGGGGGCGATTGCCGGCGTCCTGGGCGGCTATCTGGTGCTCTTCCCCCGGCGGCGGATTACGGTTCTTGTCCTGCGAATTGTGACCCAGGTGAATGCTTTCATTGCCGTTGGACTGTGGTTTGTCTTCCAACTGGTGGGGGGATTGGGTACGCTCAGCGGCAGCAGTAATGGCGTGGCGTATGCGGCTCACATCGGCGGTTTTCTGGCCGGGGTCGTGCTGATTAAGTTATTTGCGGCGGGTCGGGAACCGGGATACGGCCATCTTGCATAGGTGGCTCCTTTTGTAAGCATCATTCAAGGACGCCAGCTTATAGGACCAATAATATGTCGCCCAAGCACAACAGGTGTCAGCTTTGCACTACCAATATCATATGTGTATATCATTGAATAATCACTTTCGTAGGAAACAAAAGCTATTCTATCACCTTCAGGCGACCATGTAGGAAAAAAATCCTCTGTAGAGTTGTTGGTTATTCGACGCTTATCAGAACCATCGCGATTCATTAAATATATACTCAACACGGGCATAAACTGACATTTTCAAAAGTCTGGAAATTGAGCGTGAGTAGCCGAGCCAACTCATCTTTATACTCATTCTGCGTTTGGTTTAAGCAATTAGTGATTGCCTCCTTGAACGCCTTGAAATCTTCATAGTAATGAGAGTAGAGGCATTTTTTCTTGACGAATTTCCACAGTCGTTCAATCAGATTAAGTTGTGGCGAGTAGGATGGCAAGAAAAGTAATTCAATGCCTAATTCATCGGCCTGGGCCATCACAAACTTGCAGCGCTGATAACGGGCATTATCCATCACCAAGGTGATGGCGGCATCGGTAAATTGAGCGGCTAGTTCTTTGAG
>JBNKZT010000200.1:9777-11151 GCA_050301775.1 Promineifilaceae bacterium (SeqCode) | reverse complement strand
TTACTTCCCTTTTTGGAAGGACGGTTACTCGAAGGTCATCCACCAATTCCGATAACTTATTTGTGGATGACCCCTAAACCAAAATTTAGGAGAAATCATGAAACGAATTGTATTGTTGATTGTCTTGTTAACGGCCGTTATCGCTGCCTGCGAAAGCGCCCCCGACCCTAACCAGGACATAACCAGCTATTCTTTCGATTTGACCTGCAAAGGGACCGGCCTGACCAAAGCCAACGCCTATCAGCCTGGTAACGGCATCAATCAGGTTGTTGTGATGAGCGACAGCACCATCGGCGACCAGTATGATGAGTATACGCAGCGGTTCAACCGCGACATGCCGGAAGAATGGTTTCCCCAAATTATCGATGGCACGTTTGTGTATGATCAGGTGGAATTGGTGGCGTGTATTCATAGAACGGCCGTTGAACCGGTCAACATCCCCTGTGACTTTGAAGACGGCTACAGCATCCAGGTCCACAACGCCACCTACGAGATGACCCTGCGCGACCCGCAAACGGCCGAAATCATTGACCAGCAAACCGTCACCAACGAAGGAAGCTGCCCGACGCTGTTCTCCCTCTTCACCGAAGGCCAAAAGGAACAAGACCAGTTCGCCGACGTGGAAGATGCCCAGATTCAGGCGTTTATCGAATCGTATGTGACGCAGTAGACAGGGGGGAGCCGGTTAACAATCAACGGAGAACGGCCGTTTCCTCTTCCACTCGCAATAAAATCGGTTCTGTGTAGGGGGTACGGCCGTTTCCCTCATCAACAAACTTATCCAACCAAAGATTGGGGCAAAGCAAAACGTCGGCCCCACCATTAAACTAAATGAATACTCGATTACAGAAAAGACCAAAGAGATACATTAATCAGGTAGTGGTTGAATAGTAAGTGATGAAGTTGCTACGACCTGAGAGTGTCAAATTTCATCACTTACACAATACCATTACCGATTTTGGATAATAGGCATACTTCTACTCATTAGTTATCAGCGGCAAGAAAATTGTATTACCTCCACACACGTCATAAGGTTCAAAGCCAGAAAGACGCTCACTGATCCATTCGGCTTGAGTCCAGGTTACTAAGCCTTCGTCCAGCGACTGTTGCAAAAGAGCCTCACGATTGTCTTGAGTACTTGTCCACACCTTACCTAAATCAATATCCCTGGACTCGGCAATCTGACAAAGATTCAAGCCATTAG
Source organism: Promineifilaceae bacterium (SeqCode) (assembly GCA_050301775.1). Taxonomy (GTDB): domain Bacteria; phylum Chloroflexota; class Anaerolineae; order Promineifilales; family Promineifilaceae; genus JACKCC01. The sequence continues at coordinate 9,947 of JBNKZT010000200.1, read as the reverse complement.
CATTGGCCGCTTCAATCTCCTCAACGCTCATTCCTAAAGTTACTGAAAACATCTTGGCAAAAACCTCGATGAGTTGCTCATATTCGGCCAGGGTCAACGTCTTACTGTTATTTGAACCGAGGAAATCAGACCAGGGAACCTTATAAAGGAGCCCAGCATCACTAGTAGAA
>JBNKZT010000200.1:0-9680 GCA_050301775.1 Promineifilaceae bacterium (SeqCode) | reverse complement strand
GGGTCAACGTCTTACTGTTATTTGAACCGAGGAAATCAGACCAGGGAACCTTATAAAGGAGCCCAGCATCACTAGTAGAAATTGTATATCTCAACCCATAAGTAGATATGCCGGTAGATGGACAGAATGGATACCACGAACAGTCCTCTACACAAAAAGTGCCCCAATCAATATAACCACTGGGACAATGCCAACAGGTTATACCATCATCTCGGTCACCAACCTCGCACTGCGATCTAAAGCAACCGCTCGTCCCGCAGCCCCAGGTAGGGGTACCCACGCATGTCATTTCGCCACAATCACCACTACTGTTGTTCATAGGGTGTTGACTGATTTCACCCCATGTAAACGTTTCGGCAATATCTGCATCCATCCAGGTCTCGCCACCGGCCGCAGCCGACTGCATCCGAATAATTGGACCAAGCCACGAGTTCATCCATGGCCCATCGGCATCACGGTGGTCTTCCCAATAGCAGCAAGTTTGAAAGGCTGTCTGGCGATTGTGATAACTACCGTGATTTGCCCGGCCAACATTAACGACAGGGTGAGTCCCTTCAGCTACTTCAAAGCCAGCTCGCCCCCCGATTCTGGTGTACTGACCACTGTGCTGATAATAGGTTACGGCAGCGATTTGCGTTGTGTCCTCACTGAGAACAACCAATATGTGCTCCCAGTCTGCATCATGTTCGCCACTAAAGCAGTCACAATCATATTGGTAACCATAGAAGATCCAATACACAAGTCGAATTTGCCTTCCGCACTGAAACGCTTTCCAATATAACGGAATCTTGTTATTTGTGATAGAGGCTGCATCTCCGTTTGATAAGTGCTGGGAGGGATTCTGACTTTTAATGTCGAAATACACTTGCGCCGACATCGGATAGGAATCAGGTCCCGGACACGTCCAACACCCGCTGTCAAATCGGAGCTGCGGCGCAAACTTTATGGCCAATTCTTCAATTACTATCTCAAAGATCTCCTCGTCACTGAACCCAACTTCCTCGAGGATCTGCCGGGCCGCCGCTAGGTTCAACCCAAAGACCAACTTCAAGACCTTATAAACATTGGAGGCACTATACCCAATATCTTTCAAGATTTGCGCTGTGCTTAAGGCCTCCATGGCAAAGACTTCATGCAAGACAAAGCCAACCTCAACAACAGAAAAGCCAATGAGTTTGAGAATAAGGGCCGTTATTGAGGCATCAAGGCCAAAGACATCGCGCAATAATGTCCCCACCAGCACAGCAGAAAATCCGATATCTTTAAGAATCTGAGCTATGGTTCGGGAATCTAAACCAAAGACATCACGCAGTGCTTCTCCTATTTCGAACACGGTATATTTTTCATCAGCCAATATCTCGGCCGTTTCCAATGCTGGCAAGTCGAACTCGCTTTTCAAGATTTCAGCGACTTCCGCTGCCGTGTAATCCTGTTCATGCAGTACCCTGGCCCGGATCCTCGGATGATTGTCGATTCGGAATTTAATTGGTAAAGCCCCGTTTCTATCTAGCGTATAGCTATAGGAACCAACTTCTAAACCTGCAACATCGATACTTATTTGGAAAGCTGTTCCTTTATTATCCTGTGCAGCGTACCAATTTACATGATATTGGCGTGTTTGAACTTTGATATAGTCCAGCCCTCGATCGGCACTTTGTGAAGTAAGTTCCTCAACAAAAACACAATCGTTTTCCGCTGTTACCTGACATATTGTCACGGTCAAATAATCAACAAGCGTCCAGTCAAACCCCCAAGGCTCTCCTGCATGACCCGGTTCTTCTCCCACAGGCGGTAGAATTTGGAGAACTGATAATAATGGGGGTATTTCTATGCCCTGAGCCTGAATCGGATTTTGCTCAAGAAAAATCGTCCCCATTATAGTTAGGATAAAGATAGCCAAAACTATAGTTACAAACCATCTTCGATACATGACGCGCTCCCTTGTGATTTAGTTTAATGTTAGGCTATGTAATGGACTTTTCGCTTTTTTAGGCGTAGATATGCGTGAGGAATATGGTTGAAGCAGTGAAGCATTAAACTAAAAAAACCGCCGACATACTGTCAGCGGCCTCTTTTGTAAGCTATAATGATCTTTAGACTGTGCTGTTTTTCTAAACGGTCGCCTAGCATGCAGGCAGTAACAATATAATGATGCCAATATTATAAACTATTGCCATACACAATATCAAGATAATTCTCGCTTCCGTTTACTCATTTGGAGGTATATTTTCCTGGTAGTTCGACAATTAGATTTTGTCGGATTTTTTGTGGGCAATTTTTGAAATTGTCAGCGCTATTTTAGAAATTGCGCCACACGCTATCCGTCGAATTTTTTGGTCAGACTACCGGAGTGTTTGGAAATGAAGCGCCCCGTCACCTCTTCTTAAATCGTTTGACATTACCTCCATCCCCACAAACAGGCCAAGCAACGGCCGTTCCCCCCACCATCTCTCGCTCCATCCTCTTGCTTTTCCCTTTCCCCATTTTGCCTTATACTTGCCACCCAAAATACACTCACAGAGAAACCCTCTCTGCGCCCTCCGCGTCTCCGCGGTTAACAGGAAAAACTATGATTGCAGAAACGGCCGTACGCCTACGGCAAAACATCCAAAAAGTCATCATCGGTAAAGACGAAGTCATCGACATCGCCCTCATCGCCATGCTGTGCGAAGGGCATTTACTCCTGGAAGACGTGCCCGGCACCGGCAAAACGACCCTGGCCAAAACCATCGCCGCCTCGCTGGGCTGCACCTTTCGCCGCGTCCAGTTCACCCCCGACCTGCTGCCCTCCGACGTCACCGGCATCTACTACTACAACCAAAAACAGCAGGAATTCGAGTTCCGCGCCGGCCCCATCTTCTCCCAAATCCTGCTGGCCGACGAAATCAACCGGGCCACGCCGCGCACCCAATCGGCCTTGCTGGAAGCGATGCAGGAGCGGCAGGTGACGGTTGATATTGCCACTCATGCCCTGCCACGGCCGTTCCTCGTCCTGGCCACGCAAAACCCCATCGAATTGGAAGGGACTTTCCCCCTGCCCGAAGCCCAACTCGACCGCTTCATGATGAAACTGGCCATCGGCTACCCCGACGAGCAGGAAGAAAACAACATTGTTCTCCGCTTTGAACGGCAAGACCCGTTGGACACGCTGCAAAAAGTCGTCGAACCAGACGACATCCTGGCCATGCAAAAAGCGGTGCGCGAAATCCGCGTCGAGGAATCGGTGCGCAACTATATCGTCAACGTTTGCCGCCAGACACGCCATCACGAGGACATCGAACTGGGGGCCAGCCCGCGGGCGACGATGGCCCTGTACCACACCTGTCAGGCATTGGCCGCGATTAACGGCCGTGACTACGTCCTGCCCGATGATGTCAAACAGATGGCTCCCTACGTCCTCACCCACCGCCTCGTCGTCAACCCGCAAACCCGCCTGCGCGGCCGCCAACCCGAAGACGTCATCCGCGAAGTCGTCGAAACCGTCCCCGTCCCCGTCATCTCATGAGTAAAAAAGTGGCAAGGTTGCAAGTGGCAAGTGTCAAGGCCATTCTTCACCTCTTCACCCCCGCGACCAAAGGTCGCCCACCCCTGCACCCCCGCGACCAAAGGTCGCCCACCCCTTCACCATGACAGACCAACCCATCGTCCGGCTAACAGAACGCGCCAACATCCGCCAACAGCGCAAAGAAGCCCGCAAACAAGCGCTGCAAGCGGCGGCGCTGGGTCGTCCGGCCAGTGAAATCGAGGACATCCAGGCTAAAGGCGTGGTTCTTCAGGAACGGGAAAACAGCATCTTCAGCGACGCCTGGGTCAGCCTGGCCATCATCTTTCTCATCATTGGTCTCATCGCCGGACGCAATATGCCCATGCTGGCCCTGGGTATCATGATGCTGCTCATCGTCGCCGTCAGCAGCACCTGGCGCAATCTGTCCCTACTGGGCGTCACCTACGAACGCAGTTTCGACCGTACCCGCGTCTTTCCCGGTGAACCGATTGAAATGACGCTGACTGTTAGCAATGACAAAATTTTGCCCCTTACCTGGCTGGCGTTCCGCGACGAACTGCCCGTGGCCCCGGCCGACGAAACCGATTTTTCGCAAAAAGCCAGCGAAATTACCGGCCGTTACCAATTACGCAACTCGTTTTCGCTGCACGGCCGTGAATGCGCCCATCGCAGCACAGTTATCAGTTTCCCCACCCGCGGCTACTACGACATCGGTCCCGTCACCTACGAATCAGGCGATATTTTCACCCTGTTCACCCTGTCCCAGGAACACAAACACATCGATACACTCGTCGTTTATCCGCAAATCTGGCCGCTGGACGAGTTGGGTCTGCCGGCCAAAGAGCCGTTTGGTGAACTCAAACTAACCCGCAGCCTGTTCACCGACCCCATCAAAACCCAGGGCATCCGCGATTACCAGCCGCAGGACCGTTTCCGCGATGTTCACTGGAAAGCCACCGCCCGGCGCGGCAGCCTGCAAACCAAAATCTACGATCCCTCCACGGGCATGACAATGGCCGTCTTTTTGAATGTGGCCACGATGGCCAAACATTGGATGGGTTACGAACCGGACCTGATGGAACGGGCCGTCAGTGTCACTGCTTCCATTGCCAATTACGGCACGCAGCAGGGTTGGGGCGTCGGCGTTTACGCCAACGGCTCCGTACCCAATTCGGACCAGCCCATCCGGGTTGCACCGGGCCGGGCCACCGAGCAGTTGAGCCACATTTTGGAAGCATTGGCCGCCGTGACCGAGTTTGCCACCGGGGCCATTGAGTGGATGCTGTTCCGTGAAAGTCCCAATTTGCCCTGGGCAGCGACGATTGTGTTGGTAACGGCCGTTGTCACCCCCGAAATCGCAGCCGCCCTCATCCGCCTCAAAGAAGCCGGCCGCCGCGTCGTCCTCATCTCCCTGGCCGAAGAACCGCCGCCAACCAACCTGGGCACAGTCACCACCTACCACGTCCCGGCCAACGCCCCCGCCTTCCAAACCAGCCGCACCGCCACCGAAGCTGCCCTCAGCACCATCCCTACCCCTCAGCCAGTTCAACTGGACACCATCGAGGAGGCAGCGTGACCACCGTTCAGCATTCCGCATTCAGCATTCAGCCTTACAAAATCTGGCTGCACGTCCAGCACGAACTGCTTTATCTAAGCTGGGCGCTCACCGAGGTAGCCCTGTTTGCCCCGCTCAGCTTCGCCTTTTTGAGCTGGGCACGTTTTTGGCCGCCGGCCCAAATCACTCTTTGGCTGCTGCTGCTCATGCTGCTGCCTTTTAATCTGGCCCGCCTCATGTCGCTGCTGCAAATCGCCATCCACCATCAGCGCACGGTCATGGCCGTCGCCCTGCTGCTGACCGTTCTCATCTCCATTCGCAGCCTCATTTATTCGCCACAATCGATCTTCGACGTCAGTTGGCTGACCGATTTTTTCGCCAATATTGCCCAGGAAGGCAATCAACTCTGGCTGCGCGACGTGGCTGTATTTTTCCTCGTTATCATTATGTGGTGGCGCGGTTTGCGGCTCGTGAATCGCCAATTTGATATTCAGCAGGTTGGCTTCCGGCTGCGGCTGGGCATCCTGATTGCCCCCTTCGCCGTCTGGTTCAGCCATGTCGGATTGGGCTGGAATATTACGCCGTTTATTTTGTTGTTCTTCCTGGCCGGGTTAACGGCCGTGTCCCTCATCCGCGCCGAACAACTGGAGAAAAATCGAACTGGCCAATCCGTCTCCCTCAGCCCACGCTGGATTGGCTTTATCTTTGCCGCCAGCCTCACCACCACTGCCGCCGCCGGACTGCTGGCCGCCCTCATCAGCGGCCAATCCCTGCTGACCGCTGCCGGTTGGCTGGCCCCCCTCATTGCCACCTTCTATTTTGGCGGCGCTGTCGTCCTCAACACCCTGGTCTACCTGCTCCAGCCATTTATCCTCCTGCTCTCTGGATTAATCGATTGGCTGGCATTCTGGCTGCAACAAATCTTTAGCAGCGCAGGCCTCGAACTGGGCTTGCAACCCACTATTGATTTTGGCGATCTTGCCGCCACGCCCGAGGCAACCGATGTGGTAACCGTCATCGCCCCACCCAACACAAACGCCCGGCTGATGGCCATCCTGCTCATGATTGCCGCCGTTTTGCTGGTATCGCTGGTGCTGGGCCGCTTGTTCCGCGAAGCCAGCTTTGCCGCCCGTAACAGCGAAATGATTAACCGCTCCGGTCATCATCCGGCCGACGACCTCAACTTTGGTCAACGGCTGCTGCAGCGGCTGGGGCTGCTGCGTAATTGGCGGACGGCCGCCTCCATCCGACGCATCTACCAGCAAATGCTGGAAACAGCGGCGGACATCGGCTACCCCCGCTCCGAATCGGAGACGCCCTTTGAATTCTTGCCAACACTGGCCGAAATCTGGCCCGACAACACAGCCGACAGCCAACTCATCACGCAGGCATTCGTTAAAATTCGTTACGGCGAACTGCCGGAAACAGAAGCGGAACTGGCTGCCATCAACGCCGCCTGGGACCATTTACGGGACGCGGTGCCGGCCGCCATTGACCAAACGCCGCACCTGGAAAAACGGCCAGATCAGGATCGGTTCCAACGGAATCGCGCGTAAGAAATTTTAATGGACCTGTTAACCGGCTCAAAAGGTGTTATTTGGCCGTAAAATGGAGTAAAAATGTAATGGTCAAGGATTAGCAAAAACACATTGCCTCTGATTGTCATTCCTGCCTTCGCAGGAACCTGTCTTCTTCCAGAGGAATGGATTCCCGCCTTCGCAGGAATGACAGTTTCAAACAACCTTTGATCATTACAGAAGTGGGGCAAAAACGGCCGTTTCTACCAGTTTGACAGCCCTAATTTCCTATGTTATCATCCCACCATTCTTGCTAACATAATATTAACTACTACCCATGCACGATCAAGGAGATTTCGGATGAGATCACGTACAGAAATGATGGTTGACCGCCTGCGCGATTTACAGTCAGGCACACCAGATATTGAGGCATCAGCTGTTGTCAGTGTAGATGGCTTAATTATGGCCTCATCCTTGCCATCTGGTGTTGACGAAGATCGTATTTCCGCCATGTCGGCTGCGATGCTATCATTAGGTGATCGGATTGCCAGCGAACTAAATCGCGGCACTTTGGAGCAAGTTTACATCAAAGGCAGCGACGGCATCATTGTGCTGATGGCCGTTGGCGATGAAGCTGTATTAACCGTTTTAGCCCGTGCCCAAGCCAAGCTGGGCCTCATCTTCCTGGATATGAAACGCTCCGTGGAAGACCTGGTACGATTACTGTAAAAGGAACGTCCATGCGAAGGACAATTTCGCAAACATAAGAACGCTGTATCAAGAGCGGTGGGACATCACCAAAAGTGACCCCACCGCTCTTTTTTTGTTTTTTAATACCATAAATTCATTTTACGAGGTGATTCATGACCAAATTTATTTTCTTCACCGGTGGTGTTGTTAGCTCTGTTGGCAAGGGGGTAACGGCCGCTGCCCTGGGCCGCATCCTCAAAGCACGCGGATTAACAGTGGCTGTGCAAAAACTAGACCCTTACATCAACGTCGATCCGGGAACCATGTCACCATACCAACACGGCGAAGTTTTCGTCACGGAAGATGGCGCAGAGACCGATTTGGACCTGGGCCATTATGAACGCTTCATCAACATCAATCTGAATCAGGTTTCCAACGTCACAACCGGCCGTGTATATGCCGAAGTCATCGCCAAAGAACGGCGCGGCGATTATCTGGGTGGCACCATTCAAGTCATTCCCCACATCACCAACGAAATCAAGCGCAATATTCATCTGGTGGCCGAAACGACCGGAGCCGATATTGTTTTGGTGGAAGTGGGCGGCACCGTCGGTGATATCGAAAGCCTGCCATTTATGGAGGCGCTGCGCCAAATGCGTTCGGACATCGGGCACAAAAATACATTGTACGTCCATGTGACTTTTCTGCCTTATATTGCGGCCAGCCAGGAATTAAAGACCAAACCGACCCAGCACAGTGTCCGCGAACTGCGCGGTATTGGTATTCAGCCTGATGTCATCATCGCCCGCGCCGACCATGAAATCCCCCAAGAACATGTCCGCAAAATCGCTCTGTTCTGTGATGTGAACGAGCGGGCTGTCATTCCGGCAACAACCAGCGACATCTTATACAGCATCCCCTTGATGCTGGAAGAAACCAATCTGGCCGATTACGTCCTGGAAAAGTTAGATTTGCAGCCCAAACAGTCGCCAGATTTGCAAGAATGGGTAACGATGATTAACGGCATTCGCCAACCTAAACCATCCATCCGGATTGGGATTGTGGGCAAATATGTGGAACTGCATGATGCGTACATGAGTGTTCGTGAATCGCTTTACCATGCCGGACAAATCAACAATCGGGATGTTGAAGTTGAATGGATTCATTCTGGCGATCTGGAAAAAGGCAAAGGCTGGGAGAAATTTGAAGGACTGGACGGCATTGTTGTGCCGGGCGGTTTCGGGGAACGGGGTATTGAAGGCAAAATCAGGACCGCTCGTTGGGCACGCGAAAACAAAGTGCCTTATCTGGGGCTTTGTTTGGGAATGCAGGTGATGTGTATTGAGTTCGCCCGCCATATCTTGAACAGTGACGAGCCGAACAGCACTGAGTTTGATTCGCAAACGGAGCATCCGGTCATCAGTTTGATGGCCGACCAGCATGATTTGTCAAATATGGGCGGAACGATGCGATTGGGTGCGTACCCCTGCCAGTTGGTACCGGATACAAAGGCAGCCAAAGCGTATGGTGCAACATCGGTTTCCGAGCGTCACCGGCATCGCTGGGAATTTAACAACAGCTATCGTGATTTATTTCAAAAAAACGGGATGGTTTTTAGTGGGATTTCCCCCGATAACCGACTTGTGGAAATCGCTGAACTGGCCGAGCATCCGTTTATGCTGGGCAGTCAATTCCACCCGGAATTTAAGAGCCGGCCCAACCGGCCGCACCCCTTATTCAGGCAGTTTATGGCAACGGCCGTACACCACCAAGAACAGCGCCAATCAGTCAAGGAGGAGTAAAAATCCACAGATTAAACGGATTTCGCAGATTATTGTGGGGCTTTTTATTGGTTGTAGTTTTGGCCGCGTGTCGGACAGAGCTGCCGCCTGTATGGGTTGAAACATCCACACCGCTGCCAACTGCTACGATAATGCCCACAACAACGGCCGTTGCCGAACAACCGGTACAAATCATCCCCTTGGCTGGCCCGCTGGCGGCGGCCAGTGCTGAAATTTCCGGCCTGGCCTGGTATGGCGACACATTGCTGCTGCTGCCCCAGTTTCCCCAGCGCTTTAACAACCAGCTTTTTACTTTACCCAAAGCGGAGATTGTGGCCTTTCTCGATGGCGCACAGGACGGTCCGCTGACCCCGCAGCCCATCCCGCTGGCTACGTCCGGCCTGGCTCAACTTTCTGGCTACGAAGGGCTGGAAGCGATTGTTTTTGATGGCGAACAGGTTTTCGTGACGATTGAAACCAGCAATGGCGCACCAATGATGGGGTATCTGGTCAACGGCCGTATCGCCCCCGATTTGAGCCTGATTGACCTGGATATGACCAACCTGGTTGAAATTGTGCCGCCGGTCCCGCTGGTCAATTACAGTGATGAGACGCTGCTGGTGGTGAATGAT
>JBNKZT010000199.1:0-11164 GCA_050301775.1 Promineifilaceae bacterium (SeqCode) | reverse complement strand
GTGCGCGTCTCGTATAGCAGCAGCCTTAAAAACAGCCAAAAGTCGGACTTTTTGGGGTTCTCCGACAAGCTGCTAGCTCTTTTCAGCTTTGAATGCTCAGGGAATGGAGGTGTAGTAAGCTGGACCGGCGCAAGCGTGGCATAGGGGCTGATCGTTTTGGATATGCTCGCGCTCGTTGATGATTTCTTCGCCGCAGATGGCGCAGTTTACCCGAATTCCAGCACGACTGACGAGGTTCTCTACTGGTGTGGAGAGGGCCACCCGCTGAAAGGTGAGTAATTCGTTGTCGGGCATACGTTGGTAGCCGATGAGCTGGGCGAAGTAATGTTTTTTTTCTTCGGGGGCGTATTGGGGGGCTTTTTGGCGGATGTCAGGCTGGGGGGCGACGCGAACGGCCGTTCCCGTTTTCACATCAATAAAAGTCGCAGCAATTTTGCCATAATCTTCCAGGCGCAGCGTGCGGTGGCCCATGGTTGCGCCTGTGGCCGCTTCTACGCCGTCGGCAAAACAGCCATCCGTTTCCAGGATGATCAGCAATCGCTTGCCCCGTAGAGGAAGGGAAATGCCTAATGCGGCCGCGCCGGCCAGACCAATGCGTGCCCCCAATACCTGGCGTGGGCACAGATGGGTATGTTTCGCCGATGATTTTTCGAGAATCGTTGTTAAGTTGATCATGTCAATAATGTTAACTTGCCGTCTCCTCTTTCTTCGACCGTCAAATTGCGCAGGGCGTGTTTAGCCGGACCTTGCTGCCAATCTCCGTTCGCGTTGAAGCGAGACCCATGGCAGGGGCAGTCGAATCCTCCGGTGGCCTGATTGACCGAGCAGCCCAAATGAGGGCAAATGGCGCTCAGGGCAACAAAGCCATTTTCCGTGTGCAGTACATAGGCTTGTGCTTCTGAAACAAAAGTGCGGGAACCGGGCGGGTAATTTTCGGCCGGTCCCAGATCGAACGTATTTGGCGCGCCGCCTTCTGTTTGGAAGCTTAAATAGCGGGACAATCCGCCCAATCCCAGTACGCCGCTGAGCAGCAGCAGGCTCTTTCCGGCCAAATCGAGGAAAGAACGGCGGGAGATGGATGAAAACTTAATGTTGGACGGCGTGGCATTCATGACAGTAATGCGACTCCTGTTCGTCGGGATTTTGTTGGCAGTCCGAGTCCATGACCAGGGACACGGGTAGGGCCAGTTGGGTGACTTTGCCAATCATTTGCAGTGAACCATCGTCAAGTTGGCGGATATTCCACAAAGGTTCGCCTTGCTCGGTGACGATGATGGTATCACCTACTTTTAGATCGAGCACCGGATTCAAGGCGGCCAGATGCAGGGCGATGTCGTTGGGATCGGTGATGGTTTTGGTCAGCGGCGGCTCGGTTTTGGTGCCGTGGCAGGTTTGGCACTGTACGTACTGGATGTCGGCCTGGCTACTGTAAATGTCGCCATCGCCCATGGATTCATCGCGGGTATGGCAGTCGATGCAGTCCAGCTCCCATTCGCATTGGGTGAAGAGGCCGATGGGCTGGTAATAATCTTCCTGCCGGCCGACGGGTTGATCGGTGCGGACGTGGAACTGCATGTCGCGTAGGCTGTAGTTGCCGCGATTGTGGCAGGTGTTGCATTGGCTGTAGGACACGGCCGTTGTCAATTCATGCACCGGTTCATCTGGTAAACGGCCGGCGGTAGGCGTGTGGCAGGCGGCGCAGCCGGTAAATCGATCATATTCCGGGCCAGACGGGGGCTGGGCTGACAGATGACAGGTCAGGCAATTTTCGGAAAAAGCCAAAATGGAAGGATGGGTTTCCTGGCTGGGATCGAAGGCGTCGAGGGCGGGAACGGCCGTTTCGCTGACCACATCTTTATCCTGTACGGCCGTTATCCCCAATTGCGCCGCTGCCTCTGTCTGTGCGCCAAAGGCGAAACGAACAGTTGCGATGGCGCCGGCATCAGTGGCCTGGATACTTGTTTGCACCCGTTGAATGTGGTCCCGGTCTTCCTCGGCCGTCCCACTGTGACAGTCGCTGCCGCCGCACGATGCTTCCACCACCGACAAATCGGACGGATTGGCCCCGCCGCGCATCGAACTGTGTGCCAAATCAGCGTCCAACGCCAGCCGTTCGCCGCCATGACATTTCACGCAGCCGAAAACGGCCGTTGGGTGTGAACTGCTGATGTCGGTTACGTCGCTGTGGCAGGTGAGGCAATATTCGGCCTTTCCGGTCAGGGTGGGCGTGAGGGGGGTGGGCGTGGGGTGACGGCCGTTGACCCACACGGCAGCCAAAATGGCGAGCAAAAGGAGCAGAGCGGCGAGTGCGCGTTTCATGTTGTCGCCGCCTCCGCCAGGCGAAAAGCCCGATTTATCGGGCGTCGTTTTTTAGCACGGCGATTTATCGCCGTGCGCTGGCAGCATTGATTCATAATATCGTCAAAACCAATAACGCGAGGATGATAACGGCCGTTATCACCTGCACCACGCGCCCGCTTCGTGGCAGCCAACTACCTATCTCACCGGGTGCGATGAACGGCCGTAAATAGGGCAGCGCCGCCAGCAAAACAAGGACAATAAAGGGAATGAAAACGCCCCAGAAAAAAGCGCTGCCGTTTTTGAGCAGTTCCTGCACCCAGAGGAAAAACCAGGGCGCACGTGCTTCAGACACTATCGGGGCTGTTTTGCTCATGGCCGGACCGATAGGGGCGGGGAAGATGAGAGAGATGAGGATGAGAACGGCCGTTGCCACCAGCATGGCCACCACTTCTATCCGCACCAATTCATCTCGCGAGATACGCGCCCGGATTTCCCGTTCTTTGGGCGGCGGTGCAGCAATCCCGCCATCCCGCCGCACGCGAAAAATATGCCAGCCTACCAGGAACAAAAAAGGGACGAACAATCCCAAAATGTGCCAGGTATAAAATCGGATAACGGTCGCTGATCCGGGTGCATCCCCACCCATCATCACCCGATAAGCGCCCGGCCCAATGCCGGGGATCGTCTTGACCAGATTCGTCCCGGCCACCATCGCCCAGCGAACCCCTTCATCCCAACGCAGCACATAGCCGGAAAAATTCAGGAAAATAACCAGCACCAGCAGCCCCAGCCCAAGCAAATAATTAAACCGTCGCAGCTTAACGTATCCGCCCGTGAACAGCACCCGGACCATGTGAACCACAGACACGACCAGAAGAAGCTGCGCTGCCCAATAATGGAGATTACGTACCAGCCCGCCAAAGGGTACCAAAAACGTCAACAATTGGATCGATTCGGCCGCGCCTTCCATCGTCGGCACATAATAAAACATCTCCAGCAACCCGGTTATCACCAGCACCAATGCCAGAAAAGCCGCCAGCCCGCCCGCGCCCAACGTGTGGCGCAAACGGGCTTGCGGTTGTGGAATCGTTGGTGGATGAAGGTGATGAAAAAAGGAAGGGGACATGTGTAAGGGAGATTGGAGACTAGAGACTGAACCAGTCTCCAGCCTCATTTCTCCAGGCTAATCGCTGCTTAAAGGCTCACCGACTGCTGCGGCAATCGGTTGTAATTGAGGCTGCAAAACAGGTTTGCGCGCTTCCTTGACTTCAACCGTTTCATCAAAAAGCGGGAAATAACGGCCGACTAACGTATAAGCCAGGAACACACCCGACACAACACCAATTAAAATCGCTACCTCCATCCAGTGCGGGCTGTAGACCTCACCGGCAATCGGCTTTATGGCAAACCAGGAGGCATCAAACCGATTCAGAATGACGCCGCCCATGACCAAAAAGGCGCTGAGCATTGAGGCCACCCGATTATGGCGCACAATTTTGAATGAAAACAAAATGATGGGCGCGATGACGCCAATCACTAATTCCGTCAAAAACAAAATGCTGTATTTGCCGCTGGTGAACAGCAAATTCAATTCACCTACAATTTCCAGTTCGCCCAACTTGAGAACCAGGTACAACCCTAAAACCCAGGGCAAAAACCAGCCCAATTTGGCCAGAACGCGTTCGGGCAGCGTGCGCTTGAATACCCAATAACTGACACCCGCTCCGGCAATAACCAATCCCAGTCCTGATGCCAGCGAAGAAACCAGGAAGAAAACAGGCAGCAGCATCGAGTGCCACAAAGGATGCAGGCGGGGAGACATTACAATAAATAATGTTCCTAACGAAGATTGATGCAGTGAGGAAAGCGATACCCCAGCAATGACCATCGGAATGGTGTATTTTTCAATAATGGGAATCAATCCACTCCAGCGACTTTTAGCCAGCAGCACCGGACTGAGTTCGTAAACCAAAATCGAAGAATACAAGGCGATGCACCAGCTCACCTCAAACAGGGCCGAATTGAGATTGGGGTAAATTAAAAAGTGGTAGGCGCGATCCCAGCGGCCCAAATCCATAAACAGGATGATCAGGACAGAGCTGTAACCTAACAGGCCGGCCAACACTGTTGGGCGAACGGCCGCATGCAAATTGTGCATCTGTAACACGTAAACCAGCGCCGCCAGTGTAAACGCACCGCCGGATAGGGCGACAGTTGACAGGTCAAAACTAATCCAGATGCCCCAGGGGTAAACTTTGCTCAAGTGTGTGGTTGTGCCCAAACCGGCGTAAAGGCGATAAAGGCCGACCGCACCGCCAAACGCCATCAACATTGCCAAAACATAAACAAATTTGGGCATACCTCGCAGTTCTTTGATGATTTTAGTGCGCATGATTTTGCTCCATCGTAAATCGAATTGCTAATTCGATACCCGATTTACCAAATCGGGCTACAACTTTCATGTGTGCCACGCTCATGAAATCTCCTTGTTAACTTTATCGTCTTCTGATTCAGCCTGTTGCGCTGCCTTTTCGGCCGCTTCTTCGGCTGCTTCTTGTTTCAGGTTGTTGATAGTCAGATAAGTGCCGGTCAAACCCAGCGCAACGGCCCCGGCTACAGTGGGTGTGCCATGCGTGACCAACCGGTTGTAGTAAGCGGGTGACGTTTCGCCGGCGATGGGGAAGTCTAACTCTTCAAATGGTACGGGAGAGATGTAGAAAGTGGAAGTTCCGCCATTTTCATGTTCGCCGTAGACGTGGTTAACGTATTTACCCGGCTGTTCGTCAATGCGGCGGTAAGCTTCATCCAGCATGTCCTGGCGCAGCCCAAACTTGATGGCTCCCGGCGGGCACGTAGCGGCGCAGGCTGGTTGTTCACCTTCGGCCAGACGTTCGCCGCACATATCACATTTGACAATGAGCGGGAAGCGCTCGTCCAGGTCCATGTTGGGTACGCCAAAGGGGCAGGCATACACGCAGTAACGACAGCCGATGCAGCGATCATCGTCGTACTGAACGATGCCGTCGTCATCTCGCTGCAGCGCACCAACGGTACAAGCGGAGACGCATGATGGGTCATTGCAGTGCATACAGTGGAAGGGTGCGGTATAGCTTTGTAAATTGGGGAATTCACCGACGACGCCGCTGCCTTTCATCCAAATGCGGGTGCTGGTCATGGAGACCTCGTTTTGCACGCTGCACGATACGTTGCATGCCCGGCAGTCGATACAGTACGAAACGTCGATTAAAAATCCGTATTTGCTTTGTTTGGTAATAGTAGACATAAGGTTAACTCTTTTTAGATCCCTCTGACGGTGACGAATGTCTGGCTAAGAGCCTGGCCGCCGCTGACGGGATCGGTGTAGGTGACGTGCAGGACGGAGTCGCTGGCCCCGTTGCCATAGCCGGTGGTCATTCCTTGTGAGAGATGGCCAAAGCCGGGTGTCATGTAAACACAGTCAGGCCGAATGGCCTGGGTTACGTTGAGGGCGATGTTTATTTCGCCGACGTCGCTGATAACACGGACGAGGTCGTTGTCTTCCAGGCCCAATTTTTGGGCCGATTGGGCGTTCATCCAGAGGCGCGGCTCGTCCTGGTATTTGTGGAGCAGTTGGTTGTTTTGGGTAGCAAATTGGGTGTGTTGGGCCACTTTACCGGTGAGGAGGTAGAAACGGCCGTTATCCGGCACAGGTGGTTCTTCCCAATTAGCAACCGGGGCAAACCCCGCCCCATCTAGTACATCAGAAAACAACTCCACCTTGCCACTGGCCGTATTCCAGTGGTAGATATCTTCTTCTCCCTCACCGGTTGTTTCCAAATCCACATATCCCTTTTCGCGTAATTCCTCCAGCGAAAAACCCACCGGCTTTAACTGTTGGCGAATAAAATCTTCCTCATCGGCATATTGGAAATAGTCACCCAGTCCCAATCGTTCCCCCAACTGCTTATAAATCCACAAAGCCGATTTGGCTTCACCCTGCGGTTCGATGACCGGCTGGCGGATGAAAACCCGATTCCCAATCTGGTGCAGTGGGTCATATCTTTCCAGATACGACGCTTCCGGCAGGACCACATCGGCAAACCAGGCCGTGTCGTTGAGGAAAATATCGACCACGGCAATGAAATCCATTTTCTCCATCGCCTTCAATGTTTTGGCGCGATCGGGCAGTGATTGGACCGGATTTTGCCGGGAGATAAACCAACCATGTGCCTGATACGGTTCACCTTTGATGATCGCGTCACGCAGTTCCTGAAAAACGCCCAGCTTAAACGGAACAAGCGGGTATTTCCAGGGCACGCCGTCTAGTCGTGCGGCCGATTGACGCGGATAAGGTGGCTGCGGCGGCAGGCCCAGGGCGGTGCTTTCCTCACCGGCTGCGGGCAGCAGTGTCGTGCCCCAATTGCCAACCAGGGCGTTGAGGGAGGCAATGGCCCGCGCTGTTTGGAATGAGTTGACGAAGTTCGACGTGCGCCAGCCATTGTGGGCCAGGGCATATTTGCCGGCTGCGGCAAACTCGCGGGCCACCTGTTCAATCGTTTCGGCCGATAGTTCGGTAATCTTGGCTGCCCATTCAGGCGTGTAGCGGGCCACAGTCTGGGCCAGTTGTTCAAATCCGACTGTGTAATTGGCGACGAAATCGTGGTTGTAAAGGTCTTCTTTGATGATGACGTGCAGCAGGGCCAGATGGAAGGCCAGGTCTGTTCCGGGACGAATCGGCAGCCATAAATCGGCTTTAGCGGCCGTTTTGGTAAAGCGCGGATCGAGATAGACGACTTTCGCACCCCGGTTAACGGCCGCTACAAAATCAGTCGTCTCCGAAGTAGAAATCGCTTCAGCCAGATTGCGCCCGGTCAAAATAAGATATTTTAACTCGCTGTAGTCGCGCCCTGGCTCTTCCAGGCCATAGGTCATCAAATTACCGACGATCATGGCGTTAAAGCAAAGGCTGCGCTGGGTGCCATAATTGGGCGAACCAAACGAGTTGAGCAAATTTTCAAACTGTAATTGGGAAAGATTATGGGTCGAGGAAAACACCATCGCTTCCGGCCCATATTTCTCTTTAATCGCCAGCATCTGGCCGGCGACCAGATCCAGCGCTTCGTCCCACGATGCTTGACGGAACTTTCCCTCGCCGCGCTGGCCGACCCGGATAAGCGGAGTCAAAACCCGGTCGGGATCGTAGGTGTTCATCAGGCCGGATTGCCCGCGCGGGCAAAGTTTGCCGCGAGAATGGGGATGATCCGGGTTGCCGTCTAATTTGACGACCCGCCCCTCCACAATTTTGGCCCGGACGCCACAGCGCCAGACGCACATCTCGCACATTGTAGTGATTGTGCCGGTGTAGTTGGCATCCAGCAAACCGGCTTCTCTGGCGGCGGCGGCGACTGCCGGGGGCAGCATTTGGCCGACGACCAGAGCGCCCAACGCCGCACTGCCCATTTTGATAAAATTACGTCGTGAAATCGTCACGTTGGTCATAAGTGCCTCACAAATTGCCTTTGCGCTGCCATCCTGCCCGTTCAATCAGATAGAAGAGGAACAGCGAGATTGCGGCAAATAAGGTGATGAATAGGAATGCATTGACGTGCCAAAGGTCAGGAATGATGGCCGAGCCATAATTGGCCACGGCCGAAATTGTCGGGAAAACTTGTTGGTAGGTCAAGCCATAAATAACCGCCCCTGTTAAGAAACCCAGCAAACCAGGAACCAGATAATCGAGTTTCCCTTCACCGGCTCCGGCAACGCAGGTGCCGGGGCAGTAGCCAGCCAGGGCCATGCCGACGCCAAAAATTAAACCGCCGACCAGATTGCCGACAATGTAAGTGCCGGGAACGTTGGGGAAGGTGAGTACGCCCAGCGCTTTTAAGGCATAGAGGCCGCTCATGGCGACGACTAAAGCAGTCATCATGAATTTGAGAACGCCCATATCGGTAAAGCGGTAGACGTTGACGATTTTGTTGTATTTGGTCAATCCAGCTTTGTTAAGCAGAAATCCGAAGGCTAGACCGAGCATAAGGATGATAATTGTGGTCATTGATTAGTACCTGTCTTTGTAAACGATCCGGGCGACGATGATGCCGGACATGAACATTGCGGCGATAAAAATGAAAGCCGACGGTGCGAGCAGCATTCCCCCTGAGATGGCCAGCCCGCTGGTACAGCCGCCAGCGATACCGGCGCCGTATTCCAGAATGATGGCCCCGATGAAGAGCAGCAGCCAGCGTTTCCAGGTCTTTTTGCCCATGACCTGGTTCCATTGGGCGTTGTCGTTGGCCCGGAATTTGAAGGTGCCGCTGGAGAGTGCTCCTAACATGCCGCCAAAGAAGACACCGATGAGCAGAATGACGCCGTTGGAGATGCCGGGCGGCATGACGAAGTTGAAGTACATATTGTCAAAGGCGGCTGGCGCAGTCTTTTGGCCGATCCAGCCGACGATGTTCTCGAAAGCGCCAGAAGCGCCTAGTAGACTGTTGGTGAGCCATACGGCCAGGATACCGACTAGTCCCAGGCCGACGCCGGCTATGTAGGGGGACCATTCTTCTTGTTTAAAGTAGTTGGTCAGAGATTTTAGAATTTTCATTGTTTCCTCTATGAATAAACCGCAGAGACGCAGAGAACGCAGAGGAAAAGAAAAATGAGGGTTGTTTTCGTTCATTTGTTGTTGTGCGTAGCTCATGGTGTCTCCTTCAAAAATAGGACGCAGATGAACACAGATATCCTGTTTATTTTTTCAGTTTGGAAAGGGACTGAAATAGTTGGGCAGCTTCTTGTGGCTGTTCCAGGATGGCGGCCAGTGCTTTACGGCCGTCGGCGTTAAGTTTGTTGAGTTGGGGCAGGAGGGTGATGATCTCGGCGGAATAGGTGTCGGGAACCGGTTCCCCATCACCATCTTCTAACCAGTGCTCATTTTTTACGACAAATGCACCGCCGCCGACAACGACTGCGCCGATGAGGGCCATCAAAATGACGTTGCCCCAGTTGGTGGGGTGGTGGCCCAGGACTATCTCATTGTAGCGCTGCACGTAATCAATGACGTTGGGATCGTTGACGTTTAGTTCTGGCGCGAAGGTAACGGCCGTTGCCGCAACCGGTTCTGTGGTGGTGGCTACGGCCGTGCTGCTGTCAGTTGAAGTCGTGTTCGATGCCGCTGCCGAACCGCCACCGCCGCTGCCAACCTCAACGCCCAGAGTAGTTGCGTAGACCTCGGCCTTTTCCATTAAGTCGTCCGGGTGGCAGGTAGAGCATCCCGCCTTTACATCATCCAGCGGTGCGACTAAGCCTGTGTGAGCAGCCTCTTTGTCGGTGGCCTGTACATTACCGGCATGGCAAAACTCACAAAAATCGCCAAACGCATGGGACTCGTGCCAGCCTGTGCCGTCATTGTTGACTGGGTCTGTCCCCTGGACTTCATGACAGTTTTTGCACGATGAGGCTTGTGAGCCGCATTGGGCGTTGGCGCTGCTGGTTGGCCAGAGGGAAAAAACGGTTATTACAAGCAAAATGCTTATGAGAATGAAAAGATATGGTTTCCTTGAAGACATAGGGTTCTCCTGATCAAAATTAAGCTAATATTCTGGATTGCCTTTCCAGATTACTTTTTAACAGCAGGCGC
This sequence comes from Promineifilaceae bacterium (SeqCode), assembly GCA_050301775.1. Classification (GTDB taxonomy): domain Bacteria; phylum Chloroflexota; class Anaerolineae; order Promineifilales; family Promineifilaceae; genus JACKCC01. The sequence goes on along the minus strand of JBNKZT010000199.1, from coordinate 1,251 downwards.
ATAGCGTCTAAAATGTCGATAATGCAAGGGTCGGCCAATCGGTAAGTGACAGCCGTGCCATCTCGTTCGGTTAACACGAGGGAACGCTGGTGTAAAATGCGTAAATGACGGGAAACTGTGGGTTGGGGAATTTCCAGGAGATCGGCCAGTTCTGTTACGTGCCACGGCCGTTCATGCAGCGCATAAAGAATCTGAATACGGCGCGGATCGCCCATCGCCTTACAAATATTGTTATGCAGTAAAGTCAGTGTTTCCAGGGAAGGAACAGTCATAATTGCCCCGATTGATGTGCTGTTGGTTGGAGTGGGTCATGGTTCAAATCGCTCATATTGGCAATTTGCTCTAATCTGTTCATGAAACTGGCCCGTTCACAGCTAATGTGTTCAAAGGTCGCCGCAATTTTGTTTAGCCACCCATGAATCCTCGTTTTTTGACGATTGTCTAAAATGAGAATGTCGCGGATGGCATTGGCTAACTGGATTTCGTCGAGATTGTGTTTTTGGGCCAGTTTCCGTATACGGTCGGCTTCTTCTGTGGCATCAGGCGAGTCGCTGTAAAATTGACCGGCGATTAAAACAGCATCGACAGTGTTGTTGATTGTGACTAGAGCCGGCAAACAGTGGAGTCCGGCATGGCAAGCCATAAAAGAGTGCTGTTCTGGCTGGGAATTCGCCATTTCGCGCCAGGAAGCCTGGCAAGCCTGACTGCCCGTTTCACTATTTAACAGCATTTGACAAAATTGGGAGCTGCGGCTTGTTTGGGTAAGGGGCGTGCCATCCGGCCTGGTGGTTACTGCACCGATTTCTGTGATGTCGCTAAAAACATCTTGCATCGATTGAAAACAATCAACCGGCAAGTTGTTTTGTGAGGCTTGTGATGTTTCTTCGAAATGGGCGAGGGTACGGCCGTTCAGGAGATTTTCTATCTGCAAGGTCGGGAAGCGCCATTGGTGGCCTAATTTGACGCCGGTTAAACGGCCGTCCTTCAGCATCCGATAAATAGTCGTTCGATCGATTTGGAGGATTTCCTGTACTTGTTTGGTTGTGAGTAAATCGCTCATATTCTCATCTGATATAGCATTTTGCTATATAAAGTTACTTATTGCACTATGATGCTATAGTTTATAACTTATTACAATAGGTAATTGGTGTAATTTTTCACAAGGTGACATTTGTCATGCCAAACAAGATGACGAATGTCATATGTGCAGTTTGGGGGTTTTCGTGAAACGTGATGCGTGAAACGTGAAAT
>JBNKZT010000198.1:0-11215 GCA_050301775.1 Promineifilaceae bacterium (SeqCode) | reverse complement strand
TACTTCCCTTTTTGGAAGGACGGTTACTCGAAGGTCATCCACCAATTCCGATAACTTATTTGTGGATGACCCCTAAGGAAGAGGCGGCTGAGACTGAAGCTCTGCCTGAAATCACGGCCGAAACGCTTCAAATCTTTGGCACCTTGCCCGAAGAGGCAACACCGACCAACTATGAGATGAGCGAAGAGCTTGTTGATCTTGGTCGCATGTTGTACCACAAGCCTCGTCTGTCCTTCAATGGCAATATGTCTTGTAATACCTGCCATGGCCTAAATAATTACGGTGTAGACGGGTTGCGCTTTTCACTCGGTCATACTGGTAATCCGGTGGGGCGTAATTCACCCACTGTGTACAATGCAGCGCTGCACACGGCCCAATTCTGGGACGGCCGTGCCGCTGACGTCGAAGAACAAGCCAAGGGGCCAATTTTGGCTGGCGGTGAAATGGGTATGCCCAGTCCTGAACGCGTCGTGGAAACGCTCAAGTCAATCCCCGGTTATCTCCCCTACTTTGAAGCAGCATTCTCTGGGGATTCTGACCCCATTACCTATGATCATGTTGGGCAAGCCATCGGCGCGTTTGAACGTCGCTTGATGACGCCGGGACGTTTTGACGAATACCTGGCCGGTGATGAAACGGCGCTGACTGAACGGGAACAGAAAGGGTTGGCGTTGTTCATAGACACAGGTTGTACCGCTTGCCATAACGGGCCGGCCATAGGCGGCGGTATGTATTCTACGTTGGGCGTACAAGAACCCTATACAACGAACGATCTCGGTCGTTATGGAGTGACCGAAAGTGAAAGCGACATGTATTCTTTCAAGGTTCCTAGCTTGCGCAACATTGCTGTAACCGGACCGTATCTCCACGACGGCAGCATTCCCACATTGGAAAGCATGGTGCAATTGATGGTTCGCCATCAACTGGGGAAAGAACTGACCAGTGAGCAAGTTGATGACATGGTTGTCTTCCTGCGGTCATTAACTGGCGAACTGCCGTCGGAATATACGGCACAGCCGGAACTGCCACCCAGTTCGTAAGCTGCTGGAATAACAGGCGCTCAGGCGCCTTTATCGAAAAAGAACGGCCGTTTTGGGGGAAACGGCCGTTCTTTTCTGTTATTACGAAAGCATCTGATTAACCTTTTGCTCGGATACTTACGGCCTTACTCCCTCCAAACCAAGCTGCACCCACTACGGCCGTTCCCACCACCACCCATCCGTTTCTTACTTCAATCTGCTGTTGTTAACGAGTACGGCCGTTCCCCCACCAAACACCAATTCCCCCTTTCAGAATGCCAACAAATCATTATGCTGGCTTCACAAAGTCATAAAGCCGCTTGACGACGGCATAAAGCCGCTTGATGACGGCAAAGAGCCAGCACGACGATGACGCAAAGCCAACATTATCAAAGTAAAAAGCCAGTGATTCAACTGTGTCTCGCTGGCTCTTTGCTGCAATGTTGTTTGTGGTTGATTTTACGGCCGTTGCCCCGCCCACCCATCCGTTCCTTTCTCAATCCGTTGTTGCTAAGGGGTACGGCCGTGCCTCACAACACAGTTAACCAGGCAAACACGGTCAAGGGACGGCACGATGGTAACACCAGCCCCGGCATGTTCGGAAGGCCGTGCCGGAAGGGGTTCTCAGTGTTCAGTGTTTGGCGGTTTGTCTCTTAAAAATAATCAGTAGAACAAACCGCCAAACCTCGAGGTGTCACGGTTTTTCGTTTTTAAATTATAAACCGTGACACACTTCACTATCAGGGTTGACAAAAATGAAAAAACTGCAATAGTTAGCACGTTTTTTTTCTGTCACTGTGCATTATGTAACTTGAGAAACAAGTGTCAGATCTGTTAAATTCGACTGCGCCTCATAGACTTGCACCTTGACAGGCAACCTGCCTTTTTGTTTGCTTACATTTTCGGTTTTTGGTCGAAAAAGCGATCGTATTTTACGAGCGAACAGAAAGACAAAACTTAGATTAAAAATGGGGGTGGTGATATGGATCCTTAATTTTGTGTAATTCCCTTTTTTGTCATATCCAAATTTAACATACAAAATAAGTCCAACAGGAAACTAACAACGATGAAACCCAATTATTTTTGGCGACTTACTGGCACTCTAATTGTGCTTGTCATACTTATCATCTCTCTTGGCTCGGCCTATGCCGCACCAGACGAAGCCCAATCCCCCACCTCCCAATCCAACGTACAAGTCATTAAATCGACCCCGGTCGTCAGCCAGCCGCTGCGCGACCTGGCCCCAATCCAGGTGAACCCCAACGCTCCCAGCGTATTGAAAACAATACAAGATCGTTTGGTCATCCCCAAGACCCAGAACGGCTTGAGCACTGGCGGCTTTGATGCCTCCATCGTGCAAAACGGCTCAGTAACAAATAACATGCCCGCGCCCATCGCCAACTTCGAAGGCGTCGATAACGTCAGCGGCGTTCTGCCCCCCGACACTCAGGGCGACGTGGGCTGGGATCCGAACACTAGCACGAAATACTACGTTCAGTGGGTCAACCTGGCCTTTCAAATATGGGATGTAACCGATCCTAGCACGCCTGTCTCGCTCTATGGTCCCGCAGCAGGCAACACCTTGTGGTCCGGTTTCGGTGGGATCTGCGATGCCAACAACGACGGCGACCCCATCACCCAATTTGACCACCTGGCTAACCGCTGGGTTATGACCCAGTTTGCGCTTGGTTTCCCGAACGACTTCCATCAATGCATCGCGGTTTCGGCCACCGCCGACCCAACCGGCGCCTGGTATTTGTATGACTTCCAGACCAGCACCACAATGATGAACGATTATCCCCATTTCGGCGTCTGGTCAGATGGCTACTACATGACCGTCAACCAGTTCGACGGTGCCACCTCCGCCTGGGGCGGCGCGGGTGTGGCAGCCTTCGAACGCACCGCCATGCTGGCTGGCTTGCCCGCCACGATGCAATATATTGACGTCGGTGCGGTCACCCTTGATTACGGCGGCATGTTGCCCTCCGATCTGGACGGCCCCGCTCCTGCAGTTGGCACCCCCAACTACTTTATAGAATGGGATGACAGCACCTGGCTTGGCGACGCGTCCGATACCCTGCGCATCTGGGAGTTTCACGTAGACTGGGATGTCCCCGCCAACACCACTTTTGGCTCAAATGCCAACTACGATCCTAACCTGATGATAGCCACCTCCGACGTAGACCCGGATATGTGCGGCGGCGCGCGCAGTTGCGTTTCCCAACCTGGCACCACCCAAGGCCTGGATGCGATTGCAGACCGCCTGATGTACCGCCTGCAATACCGCGATTTCGGTTCCTATCAGACCCTGGTGACCAATCACACTGTGGACTCCACCGGCACTGATGTCGCCGGTATTCACTGGTTCGAACTGCGTGATACAGGTACTGGCTTCGCCATGAACCAGGAAGGCGTTTATGCCGGCGACGCGGCAAATACCGAAAACCGCTGGATGGGTTCAATCGCCATGGATGCCTCTGGCAATATGGCCCTGGGCTACTCCGTTTCGGGCAGCGCGACCTACCCCTCGATCCGCTACACCGGACGTATTTCCACCGACCCGGCGAACACCCTGCCGCAAGGTGAAACCAGTATGATAGCTGGCACAGGCTCCCAAACCCACTCTGCCGCCCGCTGGGGCGACTACAGCATGATGGCTGTGGACGCTTCCGACGGCTGTACCTTCTGGTTCACCACGGAATACTACGCCACCACCAGCAGCGCTGGCTGGCAAACCCGCATCGGCTCCTTCAAGTTCCCGTCCTGCACCACCGCGCCTACCAGCGTTCTTCAAGGTACCGTGACTGATTCGGCTTTGGTTCCGATTGCAGGGGCAACCGTGGAAGCATCGGGCGGTTACAGCACCATCACCGACGCTGCCGGTCAATACGCCTTCAACCTGGTTGATGGCACTTACAGCGTGACCGTTTCCAAATACGGTTACGTTTCCGGCAACGAGCCGGCTGTGGTTGTAGCGGCGCCCGGCCCCACCACCCAGGACTTTACGCTGGATGCGGCGGCAACATCCACCATCTCTGGCGTTGTGACGGATGATACCACCGGCTGGCCACTGTACGCCCGCCTGGATATCACCGGCTTCCCCGGCAGCCCGGTCTTCACAGACCCTGTCACCGGTGCGTACACCGTTGATCTGATAGATGGTGCGTACACCTTCACCGTCAGCGCCCTGAGCGGCGGATATGCCGACACGGTTACGCCCATCGTAGTGGCTGGGAATGCCACCGAGGACTTCACGCTGACAGCCGACCTGGTTGCCTGCACGGCGCCCGGCTACGTAGTAACTGGCTTTGTCCAGAACTTCGAGACCTGGCCACTGACCGGTTGGACGATCGTGGATAACGAGGGCACAAGCGTTGTCTGGGATTCGAACACCAACTGGGGCGACGCCAACTGGACCGGTGGCGCTGGCATGTCTGCGGATGTTAACAGCGATGCGACTGGCACGTCTGAGTTCGATACTGAACTGATCACGCCAGTCATCACCACCGCCAGTTTGTCCAATTACAACCTGACCTACCTGGCGAACTACCAGAACTACGGCGCCCGTGACTTCCTTGACCTGGACATCAACGTGGACAGCGGCGGGTGGGTCAATGTGTTAAGCTGGAATGAAGACCACGGCACATTTATGGGTGCTCCTGGCGTAACTGTTGCACAGGACCTGAGCGCCTATCTAACTGGCAGCACCAGTTTCCAACTGCGCTGGCACTACTACGACCCCAATACGGGCGACTGGGATTGGTACACGCAAGTTGATGAGGTCTCCATCGGCGCGAGTTGTTCGCCAGTTCCTTCTGCCGGTCTGGTAATTGGCGCGGTTTTTGATGCCAACACCAGCTCGCTGGTCCCGAATGCTTCCGTTCAAGATGCGGCGCTCAACTCTGCCCTACGGATCGACACATCCGCCGATCCGGCCACCCCGGATCAGATGTACGTCATCGCGGAACCGGCTGGCTCAGTCACATTAACCGCCAGCGCCACATACTATGGGACAGACACCCAGTCTCCTACCGTGGTAGATGGCGGCACCGTCGGGCAGGACTTCAACCTGCCGGTAGGCCTTCTCACCGTCGCCCCCACCAGCCTGACGTTTTACGTCCCTACCAGTTCGCCCACCGCGACCCAAACGCTAACGTTAACCAACAGCGGCGGCGCACCAGTCAACTATGAGGTCTTCGCCATCCCCGGCACCTTTGCGGGCTACACCCCCACGGGGCCGTTCGCCCCGAATACCCGCCACGCGGGTCCAAAGAACCTCAACGATCGGGATGCTTCTCATCTTCGCCTGCCCTCCATCCCGCCAACTGTCCCGGCGTTGAACGGCGGCACTGTCTCTGATTCCTGGTCAACCGGGTTGACCTATGCCTGGGGCATCGGCTTTAACACCGACGTGGATGACCTATGGCTGGGCAACGTTGCCGCAGCTGGCGGTGATGACCTGAACTATCGCTTTACCACTGCGGGCGTCAACACGGGCGACACCATTGATACTGCTCCGTGGGTAGGCTCCTGGAGCGGCGATATGACCTACAATCCGTTCACTAACATGTTGTGGCAGGTAAATGTTGGCGGTGACAACTGCATCTACGAGTTGGATCCGGCCGGTATGACAGCCACCGGCAACAATATCTGCCCGGCCTTTGGAACCAGCGAGCGCGGTCTGGCCTTTGACCCGCTGACTAACACCTACTATGCCGGTTCCTGGAACGACGCAATTATCAACCACTTTGCGCCTGATGGAACAATGTTAGCTTCTGTGGATGTCGGCCTGGATATCGCCGGCCTGGCCTTCAACCCCAGCACCGGGCATCTGTTCGTGATAGTCAGTGCAACTGGACAGCCGGATATCTACGTGCTGGATACCAATACGCCCAATTACGACATCGTCGGCGCCTTCTACATCAAGGACGGCGCTACCAATGTGATGCAAGGCAGCCAGGCAGGCCTCGAAATAGACTGCAACGGCGACCTGTGGGCGGTCAATCAGACTACGCAAACGGTTTACAAGGCAGCTTCCGGTGAAACGGGTGTTTGCGACTGGCAATCAACCTGGCTGAACACCGTGCCTGCAACGGGCAGCGTTTCTGATAGCAGCAGCACGAACCTCACGGCCAACGCGGACGGGACCGGCCTGCCGAAAGGCACATACCAGGCCTACCTGCGTATCGTCGGCGACACCCCCTACGGCGACGAGATCGTACCCGTCACCCTGAATGTTGCCAACGAGCCGATCATTACCAGTGACGGCGGCGGGGCAACCGCCAGCCTGAGCATTCCCGAAAACACGACTGCTGTGACCACGGTGACGGCCACAGACGCGGACGGCGACACGCTCACCTACTCTATCTCTGGCGGCGCGGATGCGGCTTTCTTCAGCATTGACGGCTCCACCGGCGTCCTGGCCTTCATCTCTGCGCCTAACTTTGAGTTACCTCTCGATGCTGGCGCCGATAACACGTATGAGGTGATCGTACTGGTCTCGGATGGCACGTTCACCGACACGCAAACCACTACCGTGACGGTGACGGACGTTACCGAGATTATCTATCTGTACCTACCTCTAATCACGAAGTAAAAGCCCCGACCTCAGGATGAACTGTTTAATCTAGCAGCGTATCCAATGAGACAATAAGAAATAGGACCCCATCACGAATCAAAAACGTGATGGGGTCTTTTTGTTTCTCTCTAAACCATTCCTTTCTCAACCTGCTGTTGTTAACGAGTACGGCTGTTTCCCCACCACCCATCCATTCCTTTCTCAATCCGTTGTTGTTGACGAGTACGGCTGTTCCCCCACCACCCATCCGTTTCTTTCTCAATCCGTTGTTGCTGGGAGTACGGCCGTTCCGTAGCAAGAATGGTCAAGAAGGGATACAGCAGTGACACCAGCCCTAGCGCATGGGGAAGATCGTGCCGGATCGGGAGAAAGCACAATCTCTAACGTTGTGCAGCAATCTGTTTTGTTAGTTTATATTCTGATTCGTCAGGTGTGAATGACGGACTCTGGCACACGCCTTTTAATTTCATTAATGACCCTCTCTGGCTCTTTGAAAAATAGAATATTCAATTGAATCGTATGGAATGGAGTGATAATTTTGATAGGTGAACGTCTAAGATCGACCTGTTTTATATCCGACCACTTGATGTATGTGTAGCGTAAACCAAACCAACGGGTTAAACGGATTCCTTTCTCGGTAAAGACGGTCAATAAATCCCTTAGCATCCCCCAACACAAAAATATGCCAATTAGCATTGTCAAAACATCGGTGAAGATAACCCTTGTCCATGTCCAATTACCGGGCAATGGTTCGCCAGCCCTTACTGCTTGAACTGCCCGGTTGGTAATTAACCAGATCAGTGGCAATATAAGAACGGCAAAGAGTAGGGCAATGACCAAGCTGATCTGCCACCAACTCCGTTCTAGTTGAATTCGAGGAGCCAACAAAAGTTCATGAATTTCTTCGTTGGACAATGGTAAATTGGTTTGACGAGACAACTGTACTCGTAGGGCATCGTAAGCCGATTTCAAAATACTTATCATTCCCAAAAAGACGATACAAAGAATAAAAAGTGGTATCGTTGGGAGAAGAACTGGTCGCTCTAGATTGAAAGCCAAAAATTCGATGATATGCCCAAACGCGAAAACTATACCAAGCGTCTGTAACAAGGCGCTACGCAGATACAATGGCCGGTTCCACTTACCATACAAGATTTTTACGAAGTTAGGAAGATGTAATTCTTCATGCTCTGGTCTCCCATGGACAAAATATCCTGGCAGCCAGAGCATGAATGAAATTGTTAACCAACCTAAGAGCATTTTCCAAGTCATGGAAGTGTAAGCCGATTTCTATTACTACCTTTGGCAGCTATCAGGGGGAATTATCTACCCAAATTATGAATTTCACGCTTTTGATCAGAAAAGAACTCAATCATATCGCTCACATCATCAGGTACCACTTGCCAGGCATCGTCTGCAATGCCATATTCATATGCTGCTTGCATCTTTGCATCTGCCATAGTCTGATGCCAGGTATCACCAGCATAGTACAACTCTTCCGAGAAACGGAATAGATAGACACCGAACCGCATTTCTGCTATCAAAAGCATTTGCGCTGAGGGCAATTGAGTTTCAGCATTTTCTACGGTTTCTGACCATTTACAGGAAATATGAATAGCTGGGTTTGATGATATTTTTGATGTTTCCAGAAAGGCTATCTGTCTCGGTATATTGCTTGGGTTTATGTAGTACCATATAGCTTCACTTATTTTCTTGGATTTTCCATAGACATAGTTTTCAAGCGTCAATGACCGAACTGGATCCAGAATTTCACAGTGGTAATGTTCAAAGAGTTGGGCATCATCTTGGGTTAATCGAATTTGACGAGTTCCATCTTCAGATACTTGCATATAACGATTTATGATATGAGTGTCCATACCCGCAAAAAATTTTGTACTCTTTCGCTTAGCCCGGTAAAGATTTAAGAATACGCGTATATCGTCATGCAAACCCAGAAGAACGCCTAAGAAACAACCAGTAAAAGCTCCGGCCAGAACAAATACCTGAACAAACTTCCATTTGTCTTGTGGGGACAACTGGTACTGAAATAAAATTAGCGCAAGCGCAACAGCTAAAACAAAAAATATCGGAATTCCAAAAGTAAATACGACTATTCGCCTCAACACATTAAATACGACATATTCCGTTACAAGACGACGATACATACTTAACCACTCCCGCTGCTCCGGCAAGGTATTCACCCGCGTGCTGTGGCCGGCGTTGCCGCCGTGCCACCTGCTACTATTATCATATTTTCTGGTTGATTGTACGGCCGTACCCCACCCCAGGTCAACCTGTCATCGGTACCCCATCACGTATCCGTTCCTGGTACTTCAATTCGTTGTTGCTAAAGGGTACGGCCATACCCCCTCAACAAAACACTTGAAGATAAGTACGGCCGTTCCCCCACCACCCATCCATTCCTTTCTCAATCCGCTGTTGCCAACGAGTACGGCCGTCCCCCCAACAATACACTTGAAGATGAGTACGGCCGTTGCCCCACCCCGTATCCGTTCCTTTCTCAATCCGCTGTTGTTAACGAGTACGGCCGTTCCCCCACAACCTAGTTGGTCAAGAAAGAATGGTTAAGAGGGGCGCGGCCAGGAGGCCGGCCCTAGCAGTGGGGGAAAACCTCACCAGAGGGGGGATCCATAATTAAACCGATGAATGCGATCATTTTTACCTTTTGAAAAACCTTAACTTAATCTGTTATACGAAAAGAGGATAGCATGTAGTTGAAGACATGCGTGGCTTCGTTATGATCGTTCTCATTCCTCAAATAAAATTCCAGTAAATATGCATTATTGTCATGAGCTACATAATATTGGAGATACATCTTTGAGTTGGTAGTATATTGAATGGTACGGAGCAAAGCGGGGTAATCACCAGTTCCAATCTGAGTCTCTTTTAAATCAGAAATGATACTATCTTGTTGTGGCAACTGTCCTAAACCCCACTCTGCGGTTTGCAATAACGTTGCCCCTTCAATAGGTGTCCAAAAAATCCGGAGAGTTCTACTGGTTGGGCCGAAAAACCCCAAGACATTGGTCCATATTTTTGCTTTTTCATCGTGTAAGTTTTTTGCTCCGAGTTCTCCATAGGTATCATGCTTCCAGTTTGCCGGATAGTCAATGACAAATCCATATTGCTCATGGGCAAGAGTTTTCCAATTATCCCGATTGATCCAACCGTGCAGTCCATAAAGAACGAACCCAATAAAAACAAGCAGCAGAAAATAATGGAACGGAATGGGTATCCCCCATACATACGCTTTTTCCGATTTCAGCTTATCCAAGAAATAGTTCAACGACATAACCAAATGCCACTCTTGCTATAGTCCATCTTCCTGTGAGCGTTGTTTTTTATCTTAGTGGTAACCGTTCCTCCCCCAATCCCCCTAAATCGCTTGCCGGACCGTTTGGGCAAACTCACGGGCACGAGCTACGGCCGTTCCCACATACCCCCCCGCATCCATCAACTCACGCACCTGATCCGCCGCCAGATACTGCCCAATCCGCTCATCGGCGACCAACAAGTTAACCAGCGGATTTTCCTCGCCGCGCCGCAGCGCCGCCCAGGCGGCCAGGCTGGCCTCGCGGATCCATTCATGCCCCTCCTGGCGGCTGGCCCCGGCGGCAACCAGGGCCATCAGCACCCGCTCCGTGGCGGCAAAAGGGCCGTAGGTGGCTAGGTTGCGGGATACGGCCGTTTCATCCACCACCATCTCGGCTACCACCCGGCTGGAACGGCGCAGCAGTTCATCGATCGCCAGGAACGCCTCGGCCAGCATGACCCGCCGATTGGCCGAATCATCCAGGCTGCGCTCCAGGATGGCCTGGCTGGCATTGTCCCAGGCCACCGCCGGCAGCGCGGCCACGTAGCGGGCCAGCGAACAAATATTCTCGGTGTTGATGGGATTGCGCTTGAAAGGCATCGCCGACGACCCCACCTGCTTCTGGCCAAACGGCTCGGCCCATTCGCCAAAGGGCGGCGACTGCAAGACGCGAAAATCGAGGGCAAATTTGTGCAGCGAGGCGGCGATCCCGGCCAGCACTTGCAGCAGGCGCAAATCCTGCTGCCGGGTGTAGGTCTGGGTGGCGATGGGGAAATAAGGCAGTTCCAACACGACCATTGCCGCCGCTTCCATTTCTTGCGGGGTAACGGCCGTGCCTTGCAGCAGTTCGCCGTAGCTGGCCTGGGTGCCGACGGCGCCTTTGAAGCCTTTGCCGCGCAGATTGATGATTAATGATTGAAGATTGTGGAGGTCGTCGAGTAAGTCCTGGGCGTAAACGGCGAAGCGGTAGCCCAGGGTGGTCGGTTCGGCCGGTTGGATGTGGGTGTGGGCCATGGTGGGGACAGCGGCATTCGCCTCAATCCGATCCGCCAGATGCCCCAACAGCGTTTTCAACTGCCCTTCCAACAGCCGGGCCGCTTCCCGCTGGCGCAGAACGTCTGTGTTATCGGTGATGTCGGCGCTGGTGGCCCCCCAATGGATGATGCCGCCGCCCGCCGGGCACTGCTCGGCAAAGGTTCGGATTTCGGCCATCACATCGTGGCGGGTCTCTTTTTCGATTTCCAACGCTCGTTCAATGTTGACGTTTTCCTGCTGGCTTTGCAG
>JBNKZT010000197.1:0-11250 GCA_050301775.1 Promineifilaceae bacterium (SeqCode) | reverse complement strand
CGGTGATGGTGTGGGCCAGGTCATCGCCAGGTTGCAGCAGGAGGTCGTTGAGGTTGTAACGGCCGTTCATCACCTCCACCACTTCCGCCGCCGACAATGCCTGATCAAACACAATCAGTTCATCCAGTTGCCCACGATAGAATTTGTTGGCAGCAAAGTTGTCGGGAGCGCCAATTTTGATGGTGTGTGCGGGATTGTCGGCCTCGTTGGCCGCGTAATTCGTGGAGGCATGGGTGTTGGCAATACCGTCGGTGTACATAACGGCCGTACCACTGTCTGCATCCCACGTCACCATGACGTGATGCCACTGATTATTGGCAACAATATTGTTGCCAATAATCGAACCATTGCCAAAACCACTAAATTGCGCCCTACCGCTGCTGTTAATGACAAAGCTTCTGGAACCTGCCTCCCAAGCACCACTCGCACCACTTTTAGAGAAAATGCCATAGCCAATATTACCGGTTTTTACCCAAGCACCCATACTAAAGCTGCTGTTTGAGAAATCCGTCAGCGAGCTGTCCAGCATGAGTTGAGGATCACCGGCATCAAAGTGGAGACCATAGCCAAAACGACCCAGTTCACCATAAATTGGGCAGGCATTGTCCAGACAATACAAATCATGATCTGCGCCAGAGATGTCGGCAAAGAGCACGTTTTGCGCCTGCTGCTCCTCAAAGCGCGTGAACAGGATAGGGGTGGTTAGCTCATCCAGAGACGATTGGCTAAAGGTGAGGGCATCTTGCACGTCGATATCGTCGGCAATGGCGGGATGCAAACCCAGGATAAACTCTTGATAATCGTTCAAACCATCACTGTCCGCATCGGGAACGGCCGGATCTGACCACACTCTGGTAAATAGATAGGTGCCGTCTTGCGCAATGCGGTAGCGGATTGGCCAGCCCGCCAGTTCATCTGTATCGCGCAGGCCGTCCCCATCGGCATCATTGGCAAATGGGTTGGTTCCTTGATACAGCTCAGTTGGGTCGTCCCAGCCATCTCCGTCAGTATCGGCCTTGTCGGGCGAAGTGGCGTGGGTCAGTTCGTAATAATCGGACAGACCATCACCATCGGTGTCCCAACTGTTGTCATAGCGATCGGTGCCACCGTCCCGGGGATTAAGCAGGCCATCGCCATCAGCATCGGCCAAACGAGGGAAGCGCAGATCGCCGGATTGCGCCCAGTCGAGGGCATAGCCACCATTGACATTGGTCAACCTATAAAAGCCATCCAAAGTGGATGGAAGAATGTCAAATATAAGATTTTCGCCGACATCAAAATGGCTGGAATGGCGGAGCGATTCCCAATCGCAAAAGGAAAAGATGACCGTGACGCACTCCTCATACGGCGCGGCAAAGGCTTCGGTGAGGTAAAGCGGTTTCAAACTTTGGTTAATACCTGCGCCAATATCAGCAAAATTGACCGTGGCCGTCGGATATTTGGTCACATAAATGTCGCCGAAACTGGTGGTTACATTACCGTACGCTTCGGTACGATTGACGGAAACCTGCCAATCATCACGCATCTGATCAAGATTCAGACTGTTGTGCAAATCAGTTTCGGCCGTTTGCATCTGGTAGATGAAGGTAGACTTGCGATAATCGCTCACCCTGTCAATGTTGACGGGAAAGCCAGAGCCACCTGTGGTTTCTGTCCTTAGCAACCCATCATTGAGAATGGTACTGGTAACGACCATGGTTATCTGCAACGTGTTAGCGGTGGTGTAGCCGCCATCTTCATCGGCGAGGCTGAGGCTTTGGTAGGCGATGTTCAGCCGATCCGGGTCTTCCAAATCAATGATGTAATCAACGTCGTAGAACAAGTCGGCCAGTACGGCCGTTATATTGCCCACAATGCCATTACAACCCGCCCCGGACAGGTCAAACGTCTCGCAAATGAGGTAGGCAATAATATCGACAATGGTAATCAACAGCACCAAAATCTGGCCAACGACCGGAATCAGACTGAGGGCAAAAAGCAGCACTTCGACTATCGTGGCGGCAATAGCGTAGGCGGCAGCTGCCTTCCCGCCACCTGAAGCCGCAAATAGTGACCAAACGAGGATAACGGAAAGAATCGTACCCACCTTGCCAAATACTTTGTTCTGTTTGACCACCTGTTTGACATGGCTGAAAGCATCAACCCCCAGCGAAACAGCGCTCTGGTAGCCGCGCACCATTTTGTTGACCATGTTGACACTTTGGACAGTGACCATGACACCGGACAAACCAGCCAAAACGGTTTGCGCCGTGTTACATTCCGAAGCCGAGGCGCATTGCAGCGTACTCGCAAAAGCCAGACCAGCAACGGCCGTACTGGCCAGCAGCGCACCCCCTTTCCCCACCTTTCCCTGCGGGAAGGCAGTAAACATGTTGTAATTCTTGGTCGTGCTGGGGCTTAGGGCGCGGTTCCAAATCTTGGTTCGGAAGTAGTTGGGCAGCCCGCCATTTTTGATGCCAGCCAGAGCCGAAAACACACTGTCCACGTTGGCCGTAGGGAATTTGGTATGGGAAGCGACCGCCATGAAAAACAAGAGTTTTGCCACTTCCTTGACCGGCTTCAGGAATCCGGTCTCGTATAACAAGGTCACGGCATACTGATTACTTGTTTGTGTGTCAGCCTCAATGGGCACGCCGCCAATTTCTACCTGGGTGGTGAGGCCATTGTAAAGTGACAGATAGTAAAGCTGGGCGGCAAAAAGCTCGCCATCGACAATGGCTGCGGCGTCTTCACTGTTGTCTGTGGGCTGGAATTCGCTGTGATCGGTCAAGATCAGTTGCAGGTAGTCGAGATAGCTGGTGATGTCGTAATTTTGCCACTGGCCACCCTGATAAATGTAGGGTGTCCAGTTGAGGGTGCCCATGACTTGTGTGTCAGGAGAAACGGCCGTCATATCCACACTCAGTTCATTGCCCACCACCGTGCCATTGTCCATGTTGAGCGCACGGAACGTCTCTTCACGGGCAAACAACACCGTCGGATTCACCTGCGTGGCGACACTGCCAAACACATCATCCAAAAACTGAACAGTATCCGTCATCGCCACCTGAGCCACATAGCCGCTGTGTGGATAGGTGGCATATTTCACGGTCAGCGTATCCGGCAGATTCCATTCCGTGACCAGCGGGTCGGTGCCGTTGGTGCGGTGGTTGAAATGGGTGTAAATGTCCGCAGCGGTCATATCGCGGTTGTCGTCGCGGGTGCAGCTTTGACTGCCTTCTGGCGGAATACAATCCACACCTTCGGAGAAGGTTAGCGACAGGTTGGTCGCCAGATGCCATAGCGTCTCATCGGTGCTCAAATCGGCATCAACGGTGGGGTCTTCAGCGACCATCGCCAACGCCATACCGTGATCCTCGCGTACTTCTAATCCGGTCAGATTCCAATCTTCCTGATAAATGTGGATGACTTCGATGCCGGTGTCCTCGTAAGCGTTGCAAGAGCCATCGTTGGCAGTGCTGACACATTCGTCTTTGATTTTTTGCACCATCCACAAAAGGCGCATCTGCTGGCTGCTGCCCCAACCGGCCTGGCTGGGCCAATAGAGCATTTGCGCCGCGAAGGCATCCAGGCCGCCGCCCGTTTCATCATTGACCAGATTCAGCGGCACATAAACAACCAAGTCACCAGAGGTTTCGTCGGCCTGATGCACAGAGATGCCGTAAAGATCAAGCTGACTGGTATCCAGCCATTGATCCAGCGGCAAATCAGGTGTGCGTGTGGCTGGCGCAGTGTCCAGCACGGGCAGGTTGGCGTAATGGCCGTCGCTGTAGGGAATGGTTAGTTCCATTACGGGAACGAGGCGCATGTCACCCAAGGCGGCTGAGGCGCTGTTGCTTTGAATGTCGGCGAGGGCGGTGGTGGCAAAGGTGGTGTCCAGATGGCGCTGGATTTGTCCCGCGTCGTCGCCCATCGGCCAGTCGAGCACGTTGCCGAAGTAGGTGAGGTGCTTTTCATTGATGGGGCGCATTTGCACGGTCACAAAAACGGGACGATCGGTCGCCAAATTGTCTACCGAAAGTTCGAAGGGATTGTACCGATTGAACGTGCCGCTGACGCTGAAGGGCGAAAGATCGACATCGTCGTGGATACCGTCATTGTCGTTGTCGCTGTCAAAGGCATCGGGTGTGCCGTCGTTGTCGGTATCGGGGCACACGGCCGTTCCATCATAACTATCGGCCAGCAGCGAGCGAACCGGACATTCGATGGAATCAATCAGGCTGTCTTTGTTGCTGTCTGCTTCGCCCGCGTTGAGATACCACGTTTTGCCGTTGTACTGGAAGCCGGTGACTTCATCCAGATCACTAATGCCGTCGCCGTCGTGGTCAGCAACGGTGGGGTCGATGCCGATGGTGTAATACTCTTCGCCGTCGGTCAGTCCATCGCTGTCTGTGTCGGCGATGATGGGATCCGTGCCAATGCTGGTTTCGGTGTCATCATCAACACCGTCATTGTCTGTGTCGATGGTAGTGGTGGTGGTTTGCAGCGCAGGAGATTGGGTAATTGCGTAATTAGGTAATTGGGTAATTACTGACGGTTCACTCATTACCGATAACTGACTACTGTTTACTGAATACTGATCACTGATTACTGGCTCCAGCGGGTTTTGCTGCGGATCCCACTCCGGCTGCTGGTAAGGTTGGGCGGTTGTTTCGGTGGTGGCCGAGGAAGTTTCTGCCGTCACTCTGTCATAAAAGGCATAGATTTGCTGGACTTGCAGCAAGGGTGTCAGCAGCATGGACGCTGTGATAAATAAGACCAATACGGCATAAAACTGGCGGGCATGACGGTAGCGAAAAGCGATGAGCAGGACGGCTACCAGCAGCAGTGTCAGCAGTACGTTGATACTGATTTGCTGTTGGACTGCGGGAGTGGGCAGATGGCTGGTTAGCCAGTTAATAGGTGAGAGTGTGGCTGTGGCGCCTGCACTGAGCGCAGCCGAAGTGGCCGTTTCCGCAAAATCAAAAAAGTCGGTCTGAATCTCGGACTCGGTCTTGCCGGAGTCGCCGCGCGGCGGCAGAGTCAACTGTATCGTCAGGCGGGCAGGCCGTCCGGCTGCATCGAGCCAGATTTCACCTTGACCTACGGCCTCGCGGTAAATTTCAGACGTGCTGAGGCGCATACCGGCAGGCAGCGGGCCGGACTTGAGCAGATGTTCTTCTAGTTGAACCTGCATCTGGTCGGCATAGGCCTGGCTGTCGAGGTCGAAGCTGTAGCGAGTGTAGGCCAGCGTTTCCGCGCCCAGTTCGCGGGTTTCTGTGCCCAATGACTGAATGTTGGTGATGCTGCCTAAAAATCCCAGCGGATCCTGGTTGGGGGCGAACAGGTTGGCCACATTGTCGATGGGCTGCCAGTCGTTTGCACCGTAACGGCCGTATGCTTCCCCATCCTCAATGCGCACCGACAGTCCCGTTTCCGGTTCAGGTATGCCATTTTGCCAGATGGTCATTTCCATGAGGTTGGCAGGCAGATCGACGGCACCTTGCAAAGTGAGCGTTTCTTCCTCTGGCTGCCGTCCCACATTGATCAGGCTGGGTGCAGGATAGGTGGTTTGGGAAACGGCCGTTTGGTAGCCATACACACCGCTGTTTTGCGCCAGTTCCCAGGCGCTGTTTACCAACTGCTGGGGGGAAGGGGCTGCCTGGGTGGAGGCAACGGCCGTTTGCGTCAATAAGCTGATTAAGATGACACAGAAGGAAATAATCAGGGGGATGAAGAAGCGATGAGTTTGTTTTTTCATTGATGATTCCCAATAATGGCTGTTAATTACCCTTCGCCACAATTGGCAGGTAGAGGATTGTCCATGAATCGCTTTGTCTTTCGTATGCGCCCATATCCACGATGGGAACAGTGCCACTGCCGCTGTCGGTAACGGCCGTATCATCATAAAAACGTGCATTGCCGTCCAGGTCAGTAGTCTGGCTGATGGCATCATTATCGCCGGCGTCAATGGCAGGCGAGTTTTTGAGCAAGCGTAAGTCGTCATCCAGCGTGCCGGCAACGTTGTCTGGGCCATCGGCATCCACAAAGCGGGGATCGCCGGTCTGGATGTTGGGCCCATAGATGATACTGCTGCCGATGCTGTTGAAAATCGCGTCGGTATCGCTCTGGATCAGGCTGTAGTTGATGCTGGGTGTGGCCGTGAAGTTGTAGAGTTGGGTGCCCATAACGGCCGTATTGCCCCACACAATAACGTTGTTCAGACTGGGCACATTCGTGCCGCCATTGTCGGAGTAGCTGGCGATGGCCCCACCGTAAGTGGCTGAGTTGCCGGAAAAGGTGACATTGACCAGAGCCGGCATACTAACACCGCCATCGTTGACGTAGTTAGACATAGCCCCTCCCTTGTCCAACGCCATGTTGCCGGAGAAGACCACGTTGCTCAGGGTAGGCATACTGGCGCCACCGGTATCGCCGTGATTGTACATCGCCCCGCCACTGTCATTGGCCGTGTTACCGGAGAAAATGACGTTTTCCAGGGTGGGGTTGCTGGCTCCAGTATCGTAACCAACGCTGTACATTGCCCCGCCGTCGTCGGTGGCTGTGTTGCTCAAAAAGGTTACGTTAATTAGGCTGGGGCTGCTAACACCATCTACGTCGCCGATGTTGAACATGGCTGCGCCATCGTTGTCCGATGTGTTGCCGGAGAAAGTTACATTGGTCAGGTTGGGGCTGCTGACACCATACCAACCCACGTTGCTCATGCCCCCGCCATCATATCCAGACGTATTGCCGGTGAAGGTGACGTTGCTCAGCGTGGGGCTGCTGCTGCCGCCAAGCGCACCAAAGTTGAACATGCCGCCACCATCGTAATCCGCAAAGTTGCCGGAGAAAATGACGTTGTTCAGGGTGGGACTACATTCGCTGCCACTGCCCTCGCCATCGCAGTAGAAGCCACCGCCTGAATCATCCGGCCAGTCAATATCATTGGCCTGCCCGGCGGTAATAGTGAACCCATCCAGTACCGTGCTTTCGGTGATGGGCTGTGTGACGCCGTCGGCCCAGACCACATGGTAGCTGTTCGTCCCGCTGATGTTGTCCGTTGTTGTGACTACGCCGTTGGCATCGGTCAGATCCTCGCCGCCGATGTCGCCGCTGAGGATGGTCAGGTTGGTGGTGTAGCTGCGCTGGTTGCGCACCGTCTCGGTGGCGGCAAACCCGCCGTAAAGCTGCACGCCTGAGATCAGAACGAAGCTGGCATTGACGGTTGTTCCTGGCGTGTAGACGCCGGTCGCCACCCAGATTTCGTCGCCGTTGGCGGCAGCCGTCAGGGCGTCTTGCAGGTCGGTGAATGCTGTCGTCCAGCTTAAGCCGTCGCTGCCGTCACCACTTTTGGCAACATGATAAATTGTCGCACTAAGCAGGTTGGATTCAGATTGAACTGCTCTGTGAGTCTGGGCCATGACGGGCATGGCAACTGCCAATCCAACGCCCATCAAGATCGTCAGGGCTAAGATAGCGCATTTGCGGAGTGATTTTGTAGAGATCATGGCGCCTCCAGATTTTATGATTTGTTGAAAAATTACCTGTTGTCGATTCGCTATCGTAGTTGAGTATTTGTGTTAGGGGGAAACGGCCGTTGCCATCCCCTGATCCACCCCATACAAAACTGACAAAACTATACTTACTTAAATGATGTTTGTCTGTAGCGCTTTGGTCTGTAGTGCCAAATTACTGGTCCAAGCCATGCCGAATGGCGATGATCACCGCCTGAGTGCGATCCGTCACGTCCAGCTTGGCGAAGATGGCACTGACGTGGTTCCGCACCGTGCCTTCGGAGAGATAGAGCTGTGCGGCAATTTCAGCGTTGCTCAGACCACGGGCCATCAACCGCAGCACATCTTCCTCCCGGCCGGTGAGTTTGTCCGTAATTTGTGTCGCGGGCTGCACTTGTTGGCTGGCCGTTTGCTGCAACAGCTTTCCGGCAACGGCCGGATCGACAAAAGCCTGGCCGCTGACGGTGCCGCGAATGGCTTCCAGCACCTTTTCCCGCGGCGTGTCCTTGAGCAAATAGCCCGAAGCTCCGGCGCGGATGGCGTCAAACAGCCACACGTCGTCGTCGTAGGTGGTCAGCACCAGGATTTTCGTGTCAGGATGCTGCGCCCGAATGCGCCGGGTGGCTTCGACGCCGTTAATGCCGGGCATTTTCAAATCCATCAGGATAAGATCGGGCGTGTGGGCCGCCGCCAGTTCTACTGCCTCTGCGCCGTCCTGGGCCAGTCCAACCACTTCAATGTCCCGCTCCAATTTCAGGAGCATTTCCAATCCATCCCGAATGATGGCCTGATCGTCACAGATGATCACCTTGATCATGTCAAAATCCTTTGAGTGTTAGTTGGATCTGCGTCCCCTGGCCAGGTTGACTGCTGACAGTCAGGTCCCCACCAACCGCCTGCGCTCGTTCACGCATTCCGGGCAACCCATAGTGACCCGTTGCCTGAGGCTGTTTCACGTTAAAGCCCAACCCGTCATCTTCTACCTTGAGGCAAATTGTTTCTTCAGACATTGTCAACTGAACCAGCAGCGTTTGGGCATTGGCGTGGTAAACGACATTTTCCAGGCTCTCCTGAGCAATCCGGTAAAGGCACTGTTCCACGTCGGGCGAAAGCGAAGTAATTTGTTCCGGTAATGATAATGACAGGCTCAGTTTGCCCCGTTCGGCGGCAGATTCGGCCAACTTCTGCAAAGACAAACGCAAGCCCAGATCGTCGATAGGGCTGGCCCGCAGCGCCTTCAGCGCCCGGCGTGTTTCGTTCAGCCCGGATCGGGTGGCGGCTAGAGATTTGGCCAATAAATCGCGGGCTGTCTCCGGTTCTACGTCCCAGTAAGCCTGAGTCGTTTCTAGCTGTACGGCAAGGCCGCTCAAGGTGTGAGCTAAGGTATCGTGCAGTTCCCGGGCCAGGCGGTTGCGTTCGCGGCTGATTGTCAGGTCTTCAAGTGTGTTGGCATAGTGCCGGAGTTGCAGATTGGCCTGGTGTAATGAATCTTGCTGGGTGCGAAGTCGCCTCATCAACTGCTGGATAAAAAAGCCGATGACCAGGAGACTCAGCGTTCGAATGACGATAATAAATAAGAGGGCCGTGAGGGTATCGGGATGTTTCACGGGTCTCAAAACGAGGATGGCGAAGTTCTCAAGCGCAGCGATGCCAAAACTAAAAATGAAAATCGCTCCCAGGTTGTACTGCCAGGCCACCAATATTAACCCGATGAAATGAACCGGCCATTGTCGCAGCGTCATGCCTTCGGCGTTCGATAATGGCCCGGGCGGCAGCGGCGGCAAAAGTAGATGGTAGACCAGAATCGGGGGGGCGGAGATCAGCAGGATCATCAATGGGGTAAAAGCGTTTCCCAGTCGCTGACGCCCCCAGTCCCAGTACGATAGGCCCAAAACGAGCAGCGCGAACAGTCCATTTGTCAAGGCATAAAACGCCGGCGGCGCGTTCAAGAACTCTTTGTAAATGAATACGTCCACCAATGTCATTGCCCCGTGGTAACCAACTAACATCCAGGCAGCAATACGTTGTATTTGTACCATGTCCGGTTTGTTCTCTTGCATACCCAAATCATACCATGCAATATGGCCAGCGCCCCTCTGGCTGGTGTCATGATTTGGCTGCCGGACCCATGACACGTGTCATGGTTGACGGTGAGCAAGATCATGCATTTAGCCGCTAAACGATGATTGCAGACACTCTCACTCCCCCTGGAAAATGCGTAGACTTAAAATGAACCACGAAAAATTTATTGAAGGCAAAAATGTGAATTCATCGACGAAGGGAATACATCATGCGTAAAGTAACATTAATCATCTCAATTATTGCCCTATTTGTTTTGGCGCTTACAGCCTGTAGTGCTGAACCAGCCTCTCCCGCAACACTTGAATCGGGGTCTCCCCCTGGTCAAGCAGAGGCGATGGCTACGGCCGTTCCCGTACCTGATGAAAGTACACTCTCTGAGAGTACAGGAAGTTTCACCTTGAGCAGTCCCGATTCATCTGATGCTGCTGCATCCACCTTCAAGCTCGAAGCCTGGGCAGATAACTGGTTTGCCGCCTATCTCGGCGAAAATCTGATTGTCGAAGATTCCGTCTCAATCACCACCGAGCGTTCCTTCAACGCCGAAACCGTCACCTTCGACGGCTCCTATCCGCTCACGCTCAACTTCATCCTGAAAGACTTTAAGGAAAACGACACCGGTCTCGAATATATTGGCACGCCCAAACAGCAAATGGGTGACGGTGGTTTTATCATGCAGCTCACCGACCTCAGCACGGGTACGGCCGTTGCCACCAGCAGTGGTGATTGGGCTTGCATCGTCATTCACGAAGCCCCGCTCGATAAATCCTGCGCCGGCCAGGCCAATCCCGTCGCCGGCACAGCGCCCTGTACCTTCACAGATCTCGGCGAACCGGCGGGTTGGAAATCCCCCGATTTTGACGACAGCGCCTGGACAGCCACCACCGTTTATTCTGCCAACGATGTCCGTCCAAAGGAAGGATACGAGCAGATCCGCTGGGATGCGTCCGCCGAATTCATTTGGGGACCCGACCTCCAGACCAACAATACACTGCTCTGCCGGACCACTGTGTCCGCTCCTGCTTCAGAGAATTAGTACCAAATCTTAAAGAAAGGAACCATTATGAAAATCTCCCGAAGAGACTTCCTCCGTTTATCAGCCCTCGGGCTTGGCAGTGCGCTCCTCACGGCCTGTGGCGTGGACGATGCCTTGCTCATCCCCGACCCAACGGCCGTACCGACTCACACCCCTTTTCCACCGACGCAGGCGCCGCTGTTACCCACCGCAACCTCTGCTTCAGAGATTCTGCATGGCATGGGCTTCGATGCGTTTGCCGGCAAAGTCAAAACCTATCAGGATGAGCAGTATCTCTACGTCGAATCCGATGGCATGCCCAGCCACCCGATGATGATCGGCATTACCAGTTGGCAGCAGCAGGTACCCCTGCCGCAGTTCTACACCGGCAACAACGCCTGGCGTATTCCGCTCAACCCGGTTATCGCCGAAAACCCGGTCTCTGCGAAAACGAATCTATATCGCGGTGCGATTGCGTTAGCCGTGAACGGCGTCCCCATCTTCAACGCCCTCAACAATCGCGGCGATGATGCTTATCTCGCAGGCGAACTGGATGAGTGGGGTGGTCACTCTGGCCGCGCCGACGATTATCACTATCACGTTGCGCCTTTGCATCTCCAGGAACTGGTCGGCGTTGGTTCACCCATCGCCTACGCCCTC
>JBNKZT010000196.1:0-11334 GCA_050301775.1 Promineifilaceae bacterium (SeqCode) | reverse complement strand
AGGGGATCGGCCCTTTGCATAAACTGCCTTTGCTGGGCGGCCCGAACATCATTGGCGCTCCAGTCGCTCTGGGCGGAATGGTGGAACGGGCCACACACCTCATGGTCCCCCTCTTCCGCGACCTGTCCGAGATTTTGGATAAGGTGGCCAAACCCATCGCCCGCCAACTGGAGCAGTACGTGCGCATCAGTGCCCAGCCGCTGGCCGATTTGCGGCCAGAAATCATTTTTTACGTCTACGCCGCCGGGCTGGCCCAAAAGCTGGCGGCTCGGAATCTGCCTACCTGCCGGCCGGAAATCGCAGCGCCGGAGGAGCGGGTCGGTGAAATCAAAGATGGCTACAATTTGCATCTGGCGCTGCATCTGGGCCGAGAAATGCCGGGCGGCAACCTGGCTGATGAGGTGGTGACGAACGACGTGATTTTGGGGGAGAACGGCCGTATCATCATCCTCACCGGTCCCAATCGCGGCGGCAAAACGACCTATTTGCAGGCGGTGGGCCAGGCCCAGGTGCTGGCTCAGGCCGGCCTGTTTGTCCCCGGCCGCCAGGCCCGCATCAGCCCGGTAGACGACATCTTCAGCCACTTCCCGGTGGAAGAGCGGCTGGAACCGGGAACGGGCCGTTTTGGCGACGAAGCCGGCCGCATCCGGGCCATCTTCAACCGGGTGACGCGCCACAGCCTGGTCCTGCTCAACGAGACGCTGTCCACAACCAATGCCAGCGAGAGCCTCTATCTGGCGCGGGACCTGGTCCGCATTTTTCGCCGGATTGGTCTGCGGGCCATCTACACCACTCACCTGCACGACCTGGCAGCCAGCGTGCCCAAGTTGAACGAGTCGCCGGGAGACAGCCAGGTGGTGAACATGGTGGCTTCGTCGCTAGCGGAAGATGGGGAAGAGGAGTTAGAGGAGAACGGCCGTTACCCCTACAAAATCACCTTAGGACCGCCCGCAGGACGCAGTTACGCTGAACGCATCGCCGCCCGCTATGGCATTGCCCGGGAGCAGCTAATCGAACTGCTGGAACAACGACAAGTTTTGGACAACGATCAGAGTCGGATGGAAAACTAAGCGACACTTAGGGCGTGATTGGGCCAGAAAGTGTCGGACTTCTTAATGGAGTCAGGAGAAACGGCCGTGTTCCGGCACAAAACCAGCAAAAAAGGTAAAGCAAAAGGATAGGATAGGTATTACAAAACGATTGGCGCTTGCTCTACCCGACAGTGCGCGGCATCAATAATGCTCAAAATATGCTGGACAGCCTCATTTAGTTTGCCTTCCCGGTTGACAACCCAGTAATCAAATTCTTGGATACGTTTCATTTCCTGGCGGGCCGTGGCAATACGTAAGCTCAAATCCTCAGGCGCTTCTGATTTACGCTCTGTTAGCCGGGAAACCAGCTCTGCCTCCGATTCAGTGGTCAAAAATACACGGATGGCATTGGGGATCAGTTTACGGATTGTCGCTGCGCCTTGCACATCCACCCGCATGATCACATCTTTGCCACTCAACAGCGCTTCCCGGATATGCTGTTTGGGAATGCCTTTGAAATCATTGTAAACAACCGCATACTCCAGCAGCTCGTTTTCATCAATCATCCGGGCAAATTCATCATTGCTGACAAAATAATAATCGACGCCGTGCACTTCATTGGTTCGCGGCGGCCGGGTGGTGGCGGTTACGACAAAATAAAAGCTGTCGGGCCGGTTGTCGATAACGGCGCGGGCAATTGTATCTTTCCCCACCCCGGACGGACCGGAAATGACGATTAATAATGGCTGGATGTGGCGTTGGTATAATTCGTCCGTACTCATAGTTGCATCTGCCTTTGTGAAAAGTATAATGATTTTATCAAAAAAAAGGATTGAGGATAGGGCGAGCAACCTCTCGCTCTTGCAAAGAATTATGCCTATTTATGAATTTCGTTGTCAGGACTGCCGCCGTTTGGTGCGGTTACGGATGTCGTTCGCGGCGTATGAAACGGCCGTTCCCACCTGCCCCCACTGTCACAACCAAAACCTTAAACGGCGTATCGGCCGGGTTGCCGTGGCCAAATCAGAAGATGCCCGCATGGATGCCATGATGGACGACAGCGCCCTGGCCGGGCTGGACGAAGACGATCCCCGTTCCATCGGCAAGTTTATGCGCAAGATGAGCCGGGAAATGGGCGAGGATATGGGCGAGGAGTTTAACGAAGTCGTCGATCGGCTGGAAAGCGGCGAATCCCCCGATTCGATTGAAGAGGCCATGCCCGATTTAGGCGCTGGCGGCGATGATATGTTTTAGAAACGTGAAACGTGAAGCATTCCTTTTCACGTTTCACGTTTCACGTTTTCACGTATCTTTAGCTGCCTCAAAACAATCGTTTGCAGGTCAGCCTGCACGGCCGTTACCGACCTGTCAGCATCAACAATCACCCAGCGATCCGGGTCTTCCAGCGCCAACCGATGATAGCCATCCCGCACCCGACGGTGAAAGCTGACAACTTCCAGATCGAGCCGGTTCATCTCTTCACCGCCATCGCGCCGCCGGGCCAATCCCCGTTCCACGTCAATATCCAACAGCAGTGTTAAATCTGGTTTTAGACCGCCGGTGGCAAATTGGGTGATGGTTTCCAAGTCGGCCAGGCTGAGGTTACGGCCGTAGCCCTGATAAGCCAGCGTACTGTCGGCATAACGATCACACAACACCACCTGTCCGGCAGCCAGCGCCGGTCGGACCAATTCATGCACCAACTGCGCCCGCGACGCCGAATACAGCAGCAGTTCAGCCGTTGAACTCATGGCCGCATTCGCCACATCATGCAGGACATGGCGAATCTGATTGCCTATCGGCGTACCACCTGGCTCGCGCGTCGTCACCACCTTATATCCTTGCTGCGTTAAAAATTCGGCCAACCGGCCGATTTGACTGGATTTTCCACTCCCTTCCGGGCCTTCTAAAGTAATAAACATAACGAATTGCAAGTCCGCAAGCAGGCCAGTTTGCAAGGGGGGTTATCGACTTGCAAACTGGCTCACCTGCAAACTCTTATTGGTTTCTCTTGGCGTTGAAAATCCGCACGTAGCGGCGCGGTTCTTTCCCGTAGCTGTGCGAAACAAGATTGGCCTGCCGCGCCATTTGATGCTGGTAGCGGCGTATGGCCGATCCAACCGGGTTTAAGTTCACCCCAGGCTGACCGGCGTGAACTTGCTCAATCGCCCGTTCAGCCTCGGCAACAGCTGCCTCAAAAGGGTCAGTTGGCGGCACCTCCAGATTCATCGCCTGCGCCAAAAAACTTTCCATTTGCACGGCCGTATTGGCCCGCAAAACATAAACCGGGGTACGCCGCCGTTCGGCATCGGCAATAAGCTGCCGCCGTTTACGGTAATAGCTTTTTAATGTGACCAACACGTCAGCTTCGGGCAGTTGGTCCACCACATTAATTTGGACGTGCAGCCGTTTGGCCGCCTGCTTGAGCCGGTTGCGGGCCACACCATAGGCGAACACGTTCAATACATTCGGATCGGCCAATTCAGATGGATCAGACTGCGCTTCTGTCTCGTCAAGCTGGACACGGCCGTTTGTGCCTGTCGCTTGCTGCTTTTCCTCAACTGTTCGGGAACGGGAACGGCCGTTACGCGTATCACGTCCGCTATTGCCATTACGCCGCCCCGTCACCGCCGAAGAGGTCACCAACATCCGCTGCTCATCGATTTTGATGCTGCCGTTTTCATCGCGCGTACGCAGTTCCACCGGGAATGGCTCACCGCGCAGCATCGCATCCACCGAAGTCGTCACATCGGTGTGCGCCAACAGCTGCTGCCGATCCTGGATTTCTACCAGTACATCAAATGTTGGCGGCGCACGTCGTTCCAAAACCGTCTTTTGCGTACCACGCCGCCGTGCTTCCTCATCAGATAAGGTCACACTTTCAATGCCACCCACCAGATCGGAGAGCGTCGGGTTCAACAGCAGGTTTTCCAACGTGTTGCCATGCGCCGTGCCAATCAACTGCACAGCCCGCTCATTGATGGTACGGGCCGCGGCCGCTTCCTGCTCCCGGCCGATCTCGTCAATGACAATGACTTCCGGGTTGTGATTTTCTACCGCTTCAATCATTGTTTCATGCTGGTGGGATGGGCGTGGCACCTGCATACGGCGGGCTTTCCCCACAGCCGGATGCGGAATATCACCATCACCGCCAATTTCATTGGAGGTATCGACGATGACCACTCGTTTCTTTTCGGCCAGGACGCGGGCCACCTCGCGCAGCATCGTCGTTTTACCCACGCCAGGCCGTCCTAGCAGTAAAACGCTGTGACCTTCTTCCACAATATCGGCAATGATGTCGATTGTGCCGTACACGGCCCGTCCAACCCGGCAGGTAAGACCCACCACCTGGCCGCGCCGGTTACGGATACCAGCAATACGATGCAAGGTGCGGGCAATGCCGGCCCGATTGTCGTCGTCAAAATCGCCAATGCCATTGACGACGGTGTTGATTTCAGTCTGGGTGGTTTCGTCGGGGTGTAGGACGTGTTCGCCATCTACGTAACGAGCTGTCGGCGGCCGTCCCAAATCCATCACAATTTCCAGCAGTTCATCATCGCTGCCGCGTTGTTCAATACTTTGGCGCACCCGTTCGGGCAGCAAAACAAGCAGCGCCTGTAAATCTTCTCTTGCTTGATTTTTCATGTGTTATATTTTTCGGTTATCGGCAGATTGGGTATGTTTACCTGCTCCACCGTAATAGTTTATTTTGAGATGACGGTCATTTTTAGAAGCGACTGTCACCTGTACAGCAATTATTTCTTGGTTTTTCCGTTTGCGCCTGACCGGTCGTAATGCGGAATCATAGGCGCCGAGGCCGGAACATGTTTGGGGTCGAGGGCAACGGCCGTCTCTGACAGCGGCCGAGGGACGTGATGAACGGTATGTTTGACCATGACGGCCTGACTGCCCCAATGGACAAAGCCGGCATCTTGCAACGGCCGTTCCAACCAACTCTGGTAACGCCGTACACAGCAGTAAATCGGCTGAACCACCTTATTACCGGCAATCTGCACCATCGCCGCTACAATTTCATCCGCCTGGGCTTCGGCATTGGGATGAATGAACAACCGCAGCCAGGTAGCCATAGAGCCAAAGCGCACGTGGCCAAATGCCGCCAATTCACCGTTTTCCCGCAGCAGCCAGCCGCCGCCGCGATTCAATGGCGGTACCGGTTCGACCAACTGCACCAATCGGGGCACCATGTTGCCGTACAACAGTTGAATATCCCAATCATCAACCGGACGACGCGGTATCAATTCCAGCATCGTTTCCGGCAAGCTGCCTATCTCATCCAACCGCCAAATGTCTTGCCTGGTGTAAATGGCAAAACCGGCCCGGCGTAAGATGGGCAGCTCTGGTCCTGTTTCACTCACCTCAGCTACCAGGCTGTGGACACCCCGGCTGCCTATTTCGACCACTGCCTGATCCAGCAAAGGCAGCCATACATCTTCATTACTTATTTGCTCATCGTCATGTTCCCCGGAATTACAAGCCTTGTCATTGGGACTGATATAAATAATACGAGCGTGTTGTTCGCCTTCATCCAGCATCAATTGAATGAAGCCCGCCGCCGGGCCTGTATCCAATTTCCAAACATATGTGGGATAATCACCACCGACCAGGCTGAATAGCGCTTCGCGCAGCGAATTCAAATTATTGGTCAACGCCGACTCGGCATGAAGCGAAACACCCTGTTCACTGAGGCGGCGAATCAACGATAAATCACGCAGGTTAAATGGTCTAATCATCTGATTCAAAGTGTAGCAGTCGCTGACGGTCAAGGCAAGCAGTCGGTCGTAATTTTCTCTACCGGTTCATCTTTGTGCAGAGGCAGAATCCAGTCGCCGGAGGGAAAACTTTTCCACGTAACAAGTTAGCGAGGTATAAGAAAGCAAGCGTACGGGTTGACGGCCGTTTCCCGATTTGCTAAATTTCATTTGAGTACGATTGATTTTTGGGAAGATAAGGCAAGCTGGCATTTTTCATCAGTATAGTCTGGTGGGCAAGTGCCGGTTTTTTTATATCAAAAAGGGGTTTCTCTTGGGTGAACATCTGTTAATAAGCCTGGCCGGTATTTTATTTTTGGGTATTGGCGCACAGTGGCTGGCCTGGCGGCTGCGGCTGCCCTCTATTTTGCTGCTGTTGTTGTTTGGCTTTTTAGCCGGGCCAATCACCGGATTTATTCAGCCGGATAATATATTCGGTGAGCTTTTGTTTCCGCTGGTTTCAATTTCGGTAGCCGTGATTTTGTTTGAAGGCGGCCTGACCCTGCGCCTGTCGGAACTGCCTAACGCGGGTCGGGCCATTTTCCGGCTGATTAGTGTGGGGGCGTTGATTACGTGGGGGATAACGGCCGTTGCCGCCCACTACATCCTTAAAATGGATTGGTCCTTATCCGTCTTGCTGGGAGCCATCCTCATTGTCACCGGCCCCACTGTCATCGGGCCGCTGCTGCGTCAAATTCGTCCCACTGGCAACACCGGGGCTGTTTTGAAATGGGAAGGCATTTTAATTGATCCGGTTGGTGCAGTATTAGCCGTTCTGGTTTTTGAAGCAATCCTGAGCGGCGAATTTGTTCAGGCGCCCGGCGTGATTCTGGGCGGCGTCCTGCAAACCTTAATCATCGGGGTTGTGTTTGGTGTTTTGGGTGCGGCTGTCATGATTGTTTTGCTGCGCCGCTACTGGGTTCCCGACCATCTGCAAAATGGTATTGCTCTCCTGCTGGCCAGTGCCATGTTCGCGCTTTCCAACGAATTGCACCCAGAAGCCGGACTGCTCACCGTGACATTGATGGGTATCTTATTGGCCAATCAAAAATGGGTGTCAATTAAACATATCGTTGAGTTTAAGGAAAATTTGCGCGTTTTGTTGATTGGCGTTTTGTTTATCATGTTAGCCGCGCGTATTGAATTAGTTGACCTGGTTGCCCTGGGCTGGCGCGGGCTGGTTTTCCAAACGGTACTCGTTGTGGTGGCACGGCCGTTAACCGTCCTGGTTTCCACCTGGGGCACCCGTATAAATATCAAAGAAAAGCTGTTCCTGAGCTGGATGGCCCCGCGCGGCATCGTCGCCGCTTCCGTCGCCTCCATCTTTGCCTTTGAGCTGGTAGAAGCTGGTCATGATGGTGCCCAGTTATTGGTGACAGCTACGTTTCTGGTCATCGTAAGTACTGTATCGTTGTATGGCTTGACGGCCGGTCCGTTAGCACGGCGTCTGGGGCTGTCGGAGCAAAACCCGCAAGGGGTCCTGTTCATTGGCGCGCATGATCTGGCGCGAGCAATGGCTGCGGCACTGCAAAATCAAGGTTTCCGCACCTTGCTCCTCGATACCAATCAAAAAAATGTAGACTTGAGCCATGAAGCCGGCTTGCAGGCCCAACTGGGCGACGCCATTTCTGAAGAATTGATGGACGAATTAGAATTGACCGGAATCGGCCGTTCCCTGGCCCTTACCTCGAACAGTGATGTGAATTCCCTGGCCGCGCTGCACTTTACCGAGTTATTTAGCCGGGCCGAAGTTTACCAACTGCCTACCAAAAGTAACCTCGAACCCCATGAGGATGCATCCCATCCTTTGCGCGGCCGTATCCTCTTTGGCCGAAACAAAACATTCACATTTTTGATGGAGCAGTTGGCTAATGAGGCGGTTATCGCTACGACCCAACTAACTGATACGTTTGATTACGTAGCCTTCCAAACCAAATATGGCAGTCAGGCGATTCCCCTGTTTTTAATGACGGCCAGCAAACAGTTAATCATCTACACCGCAGATTATCAACCCATTCCCAAACCAGGACAGACGTTAATCAGCATTGTGCCGCCGGGGAAAACGGCCGTTGCCCACGACAAAGCGCCAGACACCCAAATCATCGCCATCCCCAACAGTACAAAAGAGATGAAGGAAGCTGAGGCCAAATCATAAATAAACTAGTACTCAAGGAAAATTCGATCATACTTAAAGAATGAGTCCACGAAAAAAAGTTCAACTTTTTATCATTAACTGAAAATCTTTGTCGAGACGAAAAGTTGAACTTTTGGTCTTGAAAAGCTTTTTTCGGAAGAGTCAAGAATGAGCATGAGTAATACGACCTGGTCTCCCACAACACGCATTCTGGTATTGGCCACCCTGCTGCTCGCCGGTGTCTGGCTGGCTTATGTGGTCAGCCCGCTGCTGATCTCCATTGGGCTGGCAGCGATTCTGGCATATTTGCTGAATCCACTGGTTGACCGGCTGGCTAACCGGACCCGCCTCTCGCGTACCGGGGCAGCGACCACTATATTTGGGCTGGTGCTGCTGGCTTTGATTGGAATACCGGTGGGAGTGGGAACGGCCGTTGTCAACCAAATTGGCGATCTGGGGGCCGATTTACTGGCCGCCATTACCCAAATCGAAGCGTGGCTGTTCCAACCAGTCACAATCCTGGGTTTCCAATTGAACGCGCAAGACTATATGGACGAATTTAACCGGATGGTCGCCAACGCCCTAGAGACAGTGCCCGGCGGTTCATTCAACGTCTTAACCAGCGTCACCACCAACCTGCTGTGGGGCACGCTGGTGTTGGTCACACTCTACTATTTCCTCAAAGACAGCCCCAAGATTAAACCCTGGCTGCTGCACCTGACGCCGGAAGCCTACCAGCCAGAATTTGACCGGCTGCTGGATGAAGTCAACCATATTTGGGGCCGGTTTATGCGCATCCAGTTGGTATTGTTCCTGATTTTAGGCATTTTGATGGTCTTGGGAACACTCCTGGTCGTTTGGCTGTTCCGGTCGGGGCTGTTGGAGTGGTCTTTTTTGGGGTTTGTGCTGCTGCTGCTGGCAGTGTATACGGCTGTGCAGCAGCTAGATAACCTCTGGCTGCGCCCCCAATTTTTAGGCAAACAGCTTCATCTGCATCCGGGGGTGGCCTTTGCCGGTCTGGTGGGCGGGCTGGCTTTGAGCGGTTTTATCGGCGCATTGGTTGCCGTTCCCCTGATTGCGACGGTACGAGTTATCGGCCGCTACATCCACCGCAAGCTGCTCGGCATCCCGCCCTGGTCGGAAACGGCCGTTGCCCAAGAGCCATCGGAGCCAGTCACCTCAGAAACTTCGCCAACCTAATCTGGCAGACATTTCCCCGCAACAGGCCAGGGTGGCCTGCCTACGAGCAGGCGCCTGCCTACGGGCAACACGGGCACGGGTAGAGGGGCGTCCCAGGCCCCGGCTTCCTTCCAACAAATCTCGCCTCTCCGCACCCCGTTGATACAATACGAGTAGGGAAAAATAACCATGATTAAAATTCTGGAAGCCAATCCACTCCTTTTGTTATTTCTTGTTGCCGCGCTAGGCTATTGGCTGGGGCGGCTGCGCTTTCGGGGCAGCAGCCTGGGCGTCGCCGCCGTTCTGTTCGTTGGTCTGGCTTTTGGCGCGCTCGACCCGGCCCTGACCATTCCCGACAACTTTCTCAATTTTGGCCTGATTCTGTTTGTCTACACCATCGGTCTGAGCAACGGCCCCGGTTTTTTCGCCAAGTTTCAGCGGGAAGGGATGCGCGAAGTGCTGTTCATCATCGGCATCATGCTGCTGCCGGCGCTGCTGCTCCTGGGGCTGAGTGTGGTTTTCAAATTGACTCCGGCCAGCACGACCGGCATTTTCACCGGGCTATCCAACAACACCCCGGCGCTGGCCAGTGTGCTGGATTATTTGAATACGCAGGCGGGAGCGGTAACGGCCGTTTCCCAGGCCGTCGTCGGTTTTTCCGTCGTTTACCCGATGGGCGTCCTGGCCCGGATGTTCGTTTTGACCATCACCCAACGCCTGTGGCGCGTCGATTTCGCCGCCGAAGCCTACAACCTGCGCAAGCAGTACCCCATTGCCCAGAATTTGGCCTACCGCACCATCAGCGTCACCCGGCCCGAAGTGATTGACGTCCCCCTGCGCCAGTTGCAGCGCCAGCATGAGTTTGACGTGGTATTCGGCCGTATCTACCGGCCCGATGAGATCAATCTGATGAGCGGCAACACCCTCTTCCGCCTGGGCGACCAAATCCTCATTGCCGGTACGCAGGAAGATATGGATTATGTCGAAGCCGTTTTCGGCCGCGTTGCCGAACAAGATTTGCTGCACGACAAAGCCGTCTATGACAGCCGCCGCCTCTTCGTTTCCAATCCGGCCATCGCCGGCAAACCCATCGCCACCCTCAACCTCAAAGAAACCCACGGCGCGCTCGTCTCCCACGTCCGCCGTGGCGATACGGAACTGCTGGCCAACGACCAGACCGTCCTGGAATTGGGCGACCGCATCCGCGTTTTGGCTCCCCGCGAGGAAATTCCCGAACTGGTTGCCCTGTTCGGCGACTCCTACAACACGGTCAGCGAAGTCAATTTACTAACGTTGGGATTGGGCATCACGATGGGGCTGCTGGTCGGCCTCATTCCCATCCCCCTGCCCGGCGGGGTCAAGTTTTCGTTGGGATTGGCCGGCGGTCCGCTGCTGGTCGCCCTGATTCTGAGCGCGCTGCGCCGCACCGGGCCGCTGTTGTGGACGCTGCCTTACAGCGCCAATCTGACCCTGCGCCAGATTGGCCTGATTTTGCTTCTGGCGGCCATCGGTGTTGGTTCCGGCAATGACATGCTCGTCGCTTTCACCAGCGGCGAAGGCTGGCTGATTTTTCTGTTAGGCACGCTGCTCATCGTCTTAACGACGTTTGTCTCCCTCGTTGTTGGCTACAAGCTGCTGAAAATCCCTTACAGCCTGCTCATCGGCATGATTTCGCCGCAGCCGGCCGTTCTGGCCTTCGCCACAGAACAGGCTCGTAATCCGCTGCCATCCATCGGCTATACCTTGATGTTCCCGTTTTCGATCATCATCAACGTGTCTGTGGCCCAAATTCTATTGATCACGCTGCAAAATTGGGGGTTGTGAGAAATAAAGCGCTTGGGGAATTCGCTTTGAAATCGTTTGGGGGAGGGACGGTGCGGATAGGATTTGGTCAGAACAGACGGCCGTTCCCCACCACATCATCTGGCGGTGAGATAAGCTACTATCCAGTACGCTATTAACCGACGACTTGTCCGTCCTTGTTTGATAACGGCCGTGCTCCAGCAAAACTATTTCCTGGCTGATTGCAGAAAACGCTGCGGTGTTCAGCCGTTCCTATTCCCATAGCTCGATTGGCGTTTCGATGCACTGCGGCTGAGATGGATCACTAAACCGCTGCATAAAATCTTCCATCGTTAAACTGGTGGCTTCTTCTAATGGCAGATAGTGTTGGTCATCCCAAAAAATCGTAGGGAAATCTTTGTGGCTGGTCGCGCTATGG